>DEEW01000137.1:0-13490 GCA_002350465.1 Lachnospiraceae bacterium UBA2868 | reverse complement strand
CTGACCGCAACATCACTCTCCCATGCCGGAAATACCTCAATCACATCTCCCATGACCCGGAACCGTCCGCGTGTAAAATCGATCTGGTTACGTTCATAGCTGATGTCAATAAGTTCTCTTACCACATCATCCCTATCCTTGGTCATGCCGGGGCGCAGCGATACTATCATGTTCTGGTAATCCGAAGGTGATCCGATACCGTATATACATGATACGGAAGCAACAACTATAACATCGTTCCTCTCTGAAAGAGATGCTGTTGCCGACAGCCTGAGCTTATCTATCTCATCATTTATCGCCGAGTCCTTCTCTATATATGTGTCCGACGACGGGATATACGCCTCAGGCTGGTAATAGTCGTAGTAGGACACAAAGTACTCCACCGCGTTCTCCGGAAAGAATTCCTTCATTTCGGAGTACAACTGTCCCGCCAGAGTTTTATTATGGCTGATGATAAGCGTGGGCTTGTTAAGTGCCGCGATCACATTTGCCATTGTAAAGGTCTTGCCTGAACCCGTAACTCCAAGAAGGGTTTCAAACTGGTTGCCCTCCCTGAAACCTTCAACAAGTTCCCGTATTGCCTTCGGCTGGTCGCCGGTTGGCTTGTATTCCGAGTGAAGCTTAAATTCCATATATCTGAACCTCTTAACCCTTGAGAGCTGCGCCATTTAAAGCTCGCTTCGCCACAATACTCCAAATCATCTATTTAGAAAGTGTACCATTTTTCATATGATTTGTCCACAGAATTTCAAACATTTGTTCGAATACAGCTCTTTCATTTCATATACCTTTTTTTAATTTTATGGATTATAATGATTATATGCGCAAAAGAATCGGTGTACTACTTGCACAATTGGAGGAAAATACTCAAAAACGCTTTATGCAGGCGTTCACCAAAGAAGCATATGCCCATGATTATGACATATGTATCTTTTCCATGTTTCAGAAATATCAGGAAACGCAGCTGCGCAATATAGGCGATTCCAATATTTATTCCCTTATACAATATGACAGTTTCGACGGACTCGTTATAATGCTTGATACTATTCTCACTCCCGGTTTTGAGGACAGGCTTCTTGCCCGTATCAAGAATTCTTTTGACGGTCCCGTTATCGTTGTTGATAAAAAAACGGACATGTTTGATTATGTCCTGATGGATCACTATTCTCCGATAGTGGAACTTACCAACCATCTCATTGATGTGCACGGATACAGGGACATCGCCTTCCTTGGCGGTAAAGAGGGTCATCCCCATTCCCTGCAGCGCCTTAACGGCTTCCTTGACAGTATGGCGGCTCACAACCTTCCTGTGAGGGATGACCGCATTTACCACGGTAATTTCTGGTTTGACAGCGGAAAAGCGTTTGCTGCAAAGCTTCTGGAGCATGCGGATGATCTGCCGGAGGCTGTGCTGTGTGCAAATGACTACATGGCCATAGGACTTGCAACCGAACTTTCCGAAAAAGGATACCGCATACCCGACCACATTGCAGTTGTCGGATATGACTCCAACGAAGAAGGACGGACATCCCCCGTTCCTCTCACATCCGCGGATATCCCCGCAGCCAGCTGCGGTAAGATATGTTTTGACAGGCTTCACGAAATGATTACAGATGAGCATATCGAGCAGCCGGAAATGCGTGCTGAAATACTCATCGGCGGAAGCTGCGGATGCAAGAAATTCGCACCTGCCTATACAAAGATCAACCGTGACAATTGGAAAACCGATCACTCCGAACGGAGCTACTATTCCGATTTTAATCATATTACCGAAGATATGCTCTGTCAGACAAACTACAGGAAGTTTTACGAAACACTTGCCAAATACTCCTATCAGATAAGACCTTTCAATAACTTCTGGATCTGCCTTAACAGATCTTTCCTCGATCCTATCTCTTTTATCGGTGACAACGCACGAAGATATGGATACGACAAAATAATGAATATGGTTATCAAATGCGGCACATCGCTTCCCGAGGATGATCCCGAGACCGTCGATCTTAACAGAACGTTTGAGACAAGGTATATGATCCCTGCCCTTTTCGAGGACCGGCCCGATCCCACAACCTTTATTTTTGTTCCCATGTTCTTCGAAGACCGGTGTTTCGGATATGCCGTATTAAACCGTGATCCCAAATCCGACATATATAACGAAACATTCCGGGTATGGATGAGGAATGTCAATCAGGGCATAGAGGCTTTCTACCGCCAGAAGGCTCTTCTTCAAATGATAGAGGAAGTAAGGAGCGAGCAGGTTCGTGACAAGCAGACCGGATTATACAATTACGACGGATTTCACAAGAAACTTTCCGATCTGGCATCTCACAATATAGGAACAGGCAAATCCCTGGGTATAATTGCCTTCGACATAGAGGATCTTCGCGGTATCAACGAAGATTTATCCCACAACGCCGGAGATTCCGCAATATCCGCTGTTTCACTGTTTATCTCCCAGGCAACTCTTGAAGATGAATATTGCGGCAGGCTCGGAAACGATGAATTCCTTATCGGATTTGTAAATGAAGACTGTAGAAGACGGTATGACGAAATAATAGCCGGTATTCCCAAAGAGGGGATACCTTTCTACGACCAGGACAGAAAGCAGCACCGGGCTTTTGTATATCATGAGATCTGCACATGTGAGCTGAACAGCGTGCCGGATCTTGATTTTCTGATCAATCGTGCCGTCAATGTCAAAAATCACTCAAAAAAAGCCTCTCAGCAGCCATCCGGAATACGCAACGATCTGTCATTTGAAATGCTTGCAAAGTGTGAAGCTGTCTCGAATGTGCTTGATGATGCGGATATCACATACTATTTCCAGCCCATTGTAAGTGCCTCCAACGGAACCATATTTGGCTATGAAGCTCTGATGCGACATGAAGGCACAGTACAACTGTCCCCTTTTGATATAATCGAAGGTGCACAAACCCTCAACCGTATGTATGATGTCCAGAAGATAACCTTCAACTGTGTTCTAGATCAGGTTGATGAAAAAACAGAGTGCTTTGAAGGAAAGAAGATATTTATAAACAGCCTTCCCGCGTACCGGCTTCGCGGCAGTGACCGTACGCAGATATTTGAAAAGCTCGAAAATCATCGGGGGCAGATTGTGGTGGAGTATACCGAAAGCTCTGAATTCACTGATGAGGAGTTAAGACATCAGCAGGATGACAATACATTTCTCGAGATAGAAGTTGCCCTTGATGATTACGGAAGCGGATACTCAAATGTCAACAATCTCCTCCGTTACAATCCGAGGTATGTCAAGATCGACCGAATGCTTATATCCGGGATCCAGTCAAGTGCACAAAAACAGCACTTTGTAAAGAGTATTATTTCCTACTCAAAGGAAAATAACATACTGTCACTTGCCGAAGGCGTTGAAACGGAAGAAGAACTAAACTGTGTAATTTCACTTGGTGTAGACCTGATCCAGGGATACTTTACAGGATATCCGGCAAAAGAGCCCGTTGCCGCAATAGATGAGCACGTGGCTGACCGGATAAGGATAATCAATCTCAATTCCGATAATCTCTTTCACAGACTGTGATCTAGCCCATTATTCTTATATCGGTAAGTGCGCACTGATCACCTGTCAGGGCAAAATATACCTGAGTATCCGAGTCTTTGATCGTCAGCGTCTCATGAATGCTGATTCCCAGATTCGCGGTAACCATTGTGATCCTGTTACCCTTTTTTGAAATAGCAACTTCGCACTCCATTCCTTCCCTGTTTGAACTCTTCCAGTGATCCCAGCCCTGAAAATCCTCTTTCTTCATTACAAACCGGCTGTCTGCATAATCATTTGGTCCGTTATTCTCACCGTTCAGTTTTATGAGTTCAAGCTCCTTATAATTGGCACCGTTAACCTTTCCATCATCCGACGTGTAAAACAGGATGTAAGGACAATGCCACACTAAACTGGATGTGGGAAGACTCATTGTATGGAATCGTATATTACAGTTGCTCTTTACTGGTATACCCTCTGTGGTTGCAGACCGGTTTCTGTCAATCTGAATATTCGGGATATCACTCTCTATGCGGTCAATGTAACTGATTCTTTCGGCTATTCTCTCAATATCCCCCTCTGAAACCCTGTCACCTGTTTTTTCGACCGTAATGTTCTTCATCTTACAGTATTCACCTGTCAGGCCGATATATGACGATTTTGTGCTGTCCTGCAACGCTACCGTAGCCTCAAATGACATTGCGGGGCCGGTCAAGCTGAGCTTCAGATGATCCTCATATCTTCCGGCTGTAATCTCATAATAAGTTCTGACATTATCATCTTCCGAATAAGCGGCATCCCGTTTGATCTCGTTTTCAACGATAATATTTCTGGCCCCTGTCGAAATAACATGCCCGTCAAACCAGAGTTCCCCGTACTCAATATACTGATATGCCTCAATCGCCCTTGCATTGTCATGAACTCTGGCATCAAAGGAATCGTACAGGATAATTGACGGGAAACCGCTTCCGTACGGAGCATTATCAGCAGCTCTGCTGTTAAAGGTGATCTTTACAACATCTTCGCTCACGTTAATTGCCTTTGCAATATTACTCCTGTATTTGCCACACTCCATTTCAGGATCCGGTAACTCATCCGCACTGTCTGCTTCGTTGTTTTTTTCGTTAGCCTCGGCGTCCATCATTTCTATCATGATCCTTGCATACTCCGGATCATATTTTGCACCTGCTTCCTTGATAAACTCTTCCCTTACTATAGCGTCAGGCAGGGCATCTCGATACTTCTTTTTGTTTGTAAGCTGATCGTAGGCATCGGCAACGGCAACGATCCTTGCAACTTCCGGAATATCCGTCCCGCTTAATCCCTCCGGATAGCCGGTGCCGTCATATTTTTCACAACTGTACATGGCCGCCTGTTTAAGGTATGGGTGACCGGTAACCTGCGAGAGTATCTTGTTCCCCACTTCGGGTTTGCGTCGGATCTCCTCGTTTTCCTCCTCACCGGGTTTTCCGATCTTCTCTATTTCGGAATCGGATATGCCCACAAGTCCCACATTATGCAGAAGTGCAGAATAATAAATCTCATTGCACGCATCCTCATCCTTGCCTGCTGCTTTTGCCATCATCTTTGCACGCCTGGCCACCCTGACCGAATGACCTTCACCAAATCCGTCCTTTTTTTCCACCGCGGATATCATTGCCGATACTGTCTCGTCAAACAGACGCATAATACTGTCCTGTTCATCTCTTAAGCTGGACAGTTCCTTCTCATGCGTGTGTCTTACCGTCTCGTTAATATCAAGAAAGGCAAATATATATGTGGACAGCGAGACAAGAACGATCATCATGTTGGTAAGACTGATCCCGTACGCAAATATCTGTATTATGGATGCAACCATGGGAACTATCAGGTACAGCAGCAAAGATATGTATATAATTCTGCTGAACTTCTTTCGGAACTGGATTGCAACAGACAGCTGAATAAGCGGACCCAGTATGGGCATAACATAGCACAGAAGAAATCCTGAACCTCTGTGGTATCTGTTCATCTCATCAAATGTGTATATTATTCCGGTGAATTGAGAGATTACGATCAACAGCATACCGAGTATCGCCATAACATTCACAACCTTAAGGCGTTTCGGAGGCTCTTCCATTTTTCCTTCTTCTGTGAGAAGATCCGTCAAATACATGTTAAAAGCATAAACAATCATACTTGTCATAAAAAAGACAACAAAATTACTGACTCTTACCATTATAAATCCGGTTCTGCTCGTATCTCCGGAATAAATGTAAGCCATACGGTCAAATGTTATGAGGAGCATCCCTGCTATCTCCATGGCAGAAAGCGCCAGCCGCCTTCTTTTGGACAATGCTCTCGACACGATTATAAGTATGGTCAGCGCCCCGCATATACCGCTGAGCAGCATCATTATATTAAGTTGGTGATCGATCAAAAATTGCATCATATTCTGGCTCCTTACACATAACCGGGTTAATTATGCAATATAAAGAATTCTTTTAACTTCTCCAACAGTTCAAACTTATCTATGTTTTTCAGAAAATATCCTTCCGGCCGCAGCGCCACCACAGCCATGACGCTTTCCTTGTCGCTTTTCCCCGTAAGAAACATTACCGGAATGGATTTGGTCTCATCATCGGAGCGCAGCATTTCCAACACCTGCGGTCCGCTTGTTACAGGCATTTCGTGATCAAGCAGGATCAGATCCACCTTATTCTTGCCCAGCCACTTAATTGCCTGAAGTCCCGAATTTGCCATCGAAACTTTATATGTATCCTTAAGCCATTCTCTTACAAGACTCAGATAATTGGGATCATCGTCTACTATCAGAATGCTTTTCTTGAACTCTCCGGCACTTTCCTTGGCAAAATAGTCCACCACAGCCTTCTGATATGCCTCGTTGTCTATCGGTCTTACAAAGGTTCTGTATATCAGATCACCCGAAATGTGCTCGGCAACATATTTCGAATCGATATCACTGCTTACCAGAATCATCCTGTTTCCTTCCTCCTGCATCTTGTCGCTTAGGAAGTGAAGCAGGCCTTCGCCGGGGATCAGACTGTCCTCGATGAAAAACGTAATAAGCGCATTAGGCTGCCACAAAGAATTAATACTGTCTATCGAGCATGGTACAAATACACAGTCTATATTCTCATCACGCACCTTCTTGAGCATAACCCTTACCAGAAAAGATTCCTTTTCTGCGATGAACATAACTTTGTTATCAACCATTGCTGATCAAATCCTCCATCTTTTCCCAATCAAATGTTTTGAGCAGTGCCTTTAGTTCCTTTATTCTTGTCTCATCCTCTTCGGGAAGCCGGTATCCCTCAAGTTGTTGTATTATCATCTCAACCGAATCGTAATCCATCTGGGGTATTACCTCACGAAGAGCTTCATATGCATCATTGAGTTCTTCTTCGGGAATGTTTTCCCTATTATCGGGACCGGTTTTATTATCCTGCCCGAGCCGTGCAAGCTTATCCTTAAAATCTCTGTACTGCTTCAGCAGCACTGCGGTATTCTCCCGTATAAAGTCATTCTCACCCTTGTTTCCGGCCTCTTCAAGCCGTTCTGCAAGTTTTGACAGTTTCTGCGCTCCGATTATTCTCGCAGAAGTTTTCAGCGAATGTACCTTGACCGTAAACAGTTTTAGATCCTCAGCGTTATATGCATCTTCTATAACCTTTGAGCTTGACTCAAGAGTGTCGACAAACATATGAAGCGCATTAATGAACGAAGTGATCCCGCCTGAATTTTTGACCCCTTCTTCCACGGACAGATCTTCTACCTCATTTACCCATGAAATTGTATCCGGAAGTTCTGCAAGGTCTTCAACCGCATCTTCCTCTGTTGCCTTTTGCATTATCTCTTCCGGAAGGTGTTTCATGATGGTTCGTTCAAGAGTTCTGCTGTCAATAGGCTTTGCCAGATATCCGTTAAATCCCTTTGATTTATAGAATTCTTCTCCGGCTGCGGCATTTGCTGTAAGTGCATACACCGGCAGGTCGGGCATGGTCTCCCTTATGTGCCCGACAGTTTCAACGCCGTCCATTCCGGGCATCATGTGATCGAGCAGAACTATATTAAATGTTCCGTATTTAAGCTTTTCGAGACACTCCTCTCCGCTTGCTGCCGTGGTAACAAACACTTTTGTGGCCTTTAGGAGTCCCTTTATGACATTCAGGTTCATAGGATTATCATCCACGACCAGAACGTCGGCATCAGGTGCAACAAACTGAGGCACATATGGTCCCTTGACATCCGAATCATCCCTTTCGGTAAATTCCCCGATAGGAGTTACATCAGCGATCTTCTGAGCTACTGTCAGGACAAATTCGGAACCCTCCCCGTATTGACTTTCACACCAGAGTTTTCCGCCCATCAGTTCCGCGAATCTTCTGGAAATATCAAGTCCGAGTCCCGTTCCCTGTATCGTGCTGTTCTTTTCCTCATCTAGCCTTTCATATGACGTAAAGAGTTTATCCATATCTTCGGGCTTGACTCCTATACCGGTATCCTTTACCGAAAACCGCAGATCACAGGAATCATCCTCTCTTCCATCCATGCTGACCTTAAGGGTAAATCCTCCGTAATCCGTATACTTGACAGCATTGGTAAGAAGATTCAGTAAGATCTGCTTGATCTTGCCGGAATCACCGTACAGTCGGGAAGGCATCATCTCATCAATAACAACATCAAACTTCAGTTCCTTTTCATTGCTCCTGACTCTGATCATAGTAACTATGGATCTTAAGAGTTCTGCTGTATCATATTCCTGCTCCACAAGATGCATTTTCCCCGACTCGATCTTGGATATATCGAGAAGGTCATTTATCAGACCGAGAAGTGACTCACTTGCATTTCTGATATCCAGTGCGTAGTTTACAACCGACATATAGTATCCCTGCGGTACATTTGTTGAGTCCTCACGCAGTATCATTTCATCCATACCCATGATGGTATTGATGGGTGTCCTGATCTCGTGTGACATATTGGCCAAGAATCGCGACTTGGCACTGTTTGCGCGCTCTGCTTCATCTCTTGCGGCTCTGATTTCCTCGTACTGACGCCTGATAACAGTTCCGGTCATAAGACGCCATACGAACAGACCGAACAAAAGCGCTATTAGAACAACCGTCATGATCCTGACTATTAGAAGCTCGGTAAACCGCGGTTCCTTGACAAAGCCAAAGGTTTCATCCTGGATCACCTCGCCAAGATTACTATCCACTATCTGTATATGAAGTGTGTAGTTTCCGTAATCAAGTCCTGTATACTCAAGAGTTGACAGTTTACTTCTCTCAACCGTTATTCCTTCATCTTCACTTCCCTCGAGAAATACTCTTACCATGGGATTGGACATTGTATAATCCAAAACCGCCGGAGTTATCTGGGTTCGGCCAAGTCCCGCCGGAATCGTATAAACGCCGTTTTCATCGGCTGTAATCGGAGAATTGTTGAAAGTGACTGAGCTTACATATAGCTGAACAGCAGCGGTGCCATCGTAAAAATCATTGATATTGACTTTGCTGACACCATCCCTTCCCGATATGTACAGATTACCTTTCCCATCAAGGGCGCTGTATGAGTTGGATGTGGGAATATTGGTCAGCCCGTTTGCAGCGGTATAGAGCTTGTAATCACTAACCTTATCCTCTATCATGTCATCTTTGTCTACACAATAAACGCCGAAGGATGAGAGGACCCAGAGATTGTCATTATTATCATAGTACAGGTCGTAATTATTGTTATACGGAAACGATTCTACATTCTTTATCACGCCGTCCTTCATATATTCTATGGAGTTAGACGTAATGATCCAGTATAATCCCTTATCCTCGTCCTTCTTGATCCTCATGACAACATCGCTCGTAAGGCCGTCATCACGTCCTATCACCTTGATATCGGATCCGTTGATCACATATATTCCGTCTCCGTCTGTACCGACATATATTTCTCCTTTGTCTCCTTCGGCAACAGTCAGAAATACCGTATTCTTAACTCCGGAATCCGCCCCTACCATCTTAGAAACACTTCCGCCCTTTATAACAGCAAGGCCTCCGTTTGTTCCAACCATGATCGATCCGTCAGATGCTTCAAGAGCACACCTTACTTCATTACTCGGAAGTCCGGAATCGACTGTAAAATTAGTGATTTTTCCATCACTGCTATAACATACAAGACCCAGATCCTTTGTGAAAGTCGAGAGCCAAAGGTTACCTTTGCTGTCCTCGGAAATACACCTGATCCTTGATCCCTTCATGTATTCGATAAGATCGTTGGAGACTACTGCATGACCGCCGGCATCAACAATCTGAAGACCGCCGTCACACCCGACATACAATGATCCGTTATGAAGGCATGTGGCATTTACAACATCCGGTTCTATCCCGGATTCTCTTACCATATCAAGAAAATTATTGGTTACGATCTTCATTACTCCCTGAGTTGAAGATGCGACCCACAGATTACCCTGATAGTCGGATGTGATCATCTCTATCGCACTGTCCATAGGAGTATGGTCCAAAACATGGAATGAATCTCCCTCATCAAGATATCCCATTACTGTTGTGGAAGATATCCATACCCTGTCACAGTCATAATTGATCCAATGGGTGTTTTCCAGAGGGTACACAGAGATACGCTTTAGTTTCGAAAAATCATCCCCGAAATTTCCGTAGTAAATATCTGAGCCCTCAGTCCCTATATATACCTTTTTGGAAACCCTCGGGTCCGCCATTATTGTTGTAATCTTATCCACACCCAGATCCCTGCTGGTGTAATATTCAACGATACTGCCGGATTCTATCGCAAAGATCGCACCGCCCTTTGTCTGACCGTATATCGTCCCGTTAATATCCGCATCAAGTTTCAATATCCTTTCGTTGTTGATACGTTCGTCATCGACCTGATGAACCTTCATATCGGCATCAACATAGCAGACTCCGGCTGTAGATCCCACATAAACATTTCCTTCCTTGTCCTCGGCAAATGCTCTTATGGATGATGATGTAAGACCGTCTTTGTAGGTTATATGTACGGTATTATCATTGTCGATTACAACTACACCGTTATCATTGGTTGCGACCCATACTCTGCCGTATGAGTCCTCCATAAAGCCTCTTCCGCTTGTAAGACCGTCCGCAGTATCAAGTCTTTCAAATACCGAGCCGTCATATCTAATAATGCCGCTGTATCCGCCGATCCATACATATCCGTTACTGGCTCCGAGAATAAAATTCGCATCCGAGGTAGGAAGCCCGTTTGTGGCATCGTAAATCTCACTGGTGTATCCTACTCCCTCGATCTGACGGGAAGCTGCGTAGCCTCCTCCTGTTTTATTCTCCTCTGCATTTACGCTGCTTACGGGCAGATTTACAAACGCCGCCAGCATTATTATGAAAATTATCGGTTTTATCGCTTTAACATTCATACCTGTTAAGTTCCCTTTGTCCCTTTTTATTCAAACTGATTGTATTTTTTGAGAATGATCTTGGCATCCGCAAGGTTATCCATAAAGACTTCAACGCATTTTGGATCAAACTGGGTTCCCGATCCTTCTTCTATGATCGAAAGAGCCTTTTCCAGAGGAAAGGCCGGTTTATATACACGGGGAGATGTCAGGGCATCAAATACATCGGCTACAGCCATTATTCTGGCCGACAGAGGGATCACTTCGCCGTGAAGACCTTCCGGATATCCCTTGCCGTCCCATCTTNNCTCTTTTCCTTTAAGGCCGCAGTTGTAGCCGGTTCCATCCCATCTTTCATGATGATATGCAGCCATATTTCTGGCCTCTTTGAGATAGTTTTCTCCGTGTATTGTATTTATAGCCTTTTCAATTATTTTCTTGCCCGCACTCGTATGAGTCTTCATTATCTCAAACTCTTCATCCGTAAGTTTTCCGGGCTTATTTAAAACCTCGTCGGGTATATTTATCTTGCCCACATCATGAAGCGGTGCGGATCTTACTATATCCGATATGAATTTGGGAGTGATTTTCTCGGAGTAATACCCTTTTTTCTGTAAGCCTTCCGCTATTATCCGGACATATGCAGCCGTTTTTTGTATGTGGGCACCGGTGTCTGAATCTCTGTTTTCCACCATATCCGCCATGGTTATGATAAGACCGTCCTGCATCTGCGCGGTAGCCTCGGAAAAATGTCTGACTGTGCGCATCTGTTCGGCCTGGTTAAGTGCCATGGTGCATATAGCCTCATAGAGCTTCTCAACCTCATCTCCGGTGTGTATATCAAGTGCACGAATATTCCGAACACTCTCATCAAGTCTCTTCTGGTCATCCCCTACTCTTGCCAGTTCTTCAACAGATAGTGCGATGCTTCCTACCGGATAAACGGAATATATGCTTGTAGTCCACATTCCGTATGCGAGGATCAATATCAGAAAACCCGCCAGTATCAGCAGAACTTTAGTAACAAATGCACTCATCGTCCCTGCCATGTATTCAAGGGAAACATCGGCACCAACATAACCTTTTGTAACGCCCTGCTCATTCTTTATAGGATAATATACCGTCTGAACCCATCCCGAAATATCATCCGACTCTATAGGGTCTATTTCCTCACCTGCAAATAGCGCCGGCAAATATGGCTCAAATGCCTCCTCAAATTCGATCACATCCCCCGGCAGGTACGGCGGGGTGTCTTCGGTCTCAAGATCAAATGCAACATAGCAGCCGTCATCTTCTATCTTGATCACGTAGAGATATGTGACACCCTGAGCGTTATCTCTTATCCTGTATAACATATCCTCGGTTTCTTCATATCCCTCGGCGGCTCTTCCGTCCCTTATGAATTCATCTATCCTGTCGGCATCTACGATCTCAGCGGCAAACTCCGCAGCTTTTTTTGCCGCGACGGTCTTGGCATCCTTCTCATTCTCAAAATACAGCCGGACTCCTATTCCTCCCATGAGGATTATCGCAAGCATTGTAACAATGACAAGGGTAACCGTCATCCTCTTCCAGATTGAACGGTTTACGCCCCTGCACCATTTTCTCATAGCTACGAGTTCATCTTTTGACAGTGGTTTTTGTTTCCAGTCAGCCTCTCTTAGTTTTTCTTTCAAATCCTGTGGGACAAATCTTGCTGCCAGAAGCGCTATGGCAATTGAAAATCCTTTATCAAGCAGATTGACAAGAATACTGACAAATACAAGTGAGAGAATATAGGGCATCTTCAGCGCGGTGGAAAGCGCCGTCGTCATATCCCCGACAGACACGTTTTGTGCCTCCCCGAACATCCATTGCTGGACAAGCGCAGACAAAACACCGCATCCTGCTGCGATATTTGCCGTATATATGAGTATACTCCCTATCTTTTTCATGGTGTATTTTCTGCTAAACCATGAAGAGTAAATGGCTACAAGCGCATTTATAAACGCAAAATACAGTGCGTTATGGTTAAACATCATGCACAGCGCATTCGATACAACAGCTACCACAATTCCGGGAAATACTCCTCCAAGGATCGCGGTTCCTATTGTTCCTATCGTATCAAGATAAAAAGGCATTCCCAAGCGTGCAGAGGCAAATGCCGGCAGCACGTTTGCAAGAATGCCGATAATACATAAAACAATATGATACTTACTGTTACGGAATCTCCCATATCCTATTTTGGGCAAATGATTCTTCACCTTCTAATCCTCCGTATAAGTCCGTATTATTTTTTATTATTCTCCATAGCCTTATAATGCCTGTATCGCTTCCCCGCGTCCTCGGCCCCGATAGCAAACAATTCCTTTGCATTTTCGGGGAACGTCTTCTTAAGGGATGAGTATCTGGTCTCTCCGGACAGGAACTCCTCATAGTCAAGGGAAGGCTCCTTTGAGTCTACCACCAGCGGATTGTCAAGCCTCGGATCATAATGATAAAGTGTCCAGTATCCGCTCTCAACGGCTCTCTTCATCTCTTCCTGCGAAGCGCCCATTCCGGCTTTTATACCATGGGTAATGCACGGTGTATACGCGATTATTA
>DEEW01000053.1:4974-5166 GCA_002350465.1 Lachnospiraceae bacterium UBA2868 | reverse complement strand
TTTTACAGATAAACCTTTTTCCGGAAATCCGGCGGCTGTTTGCGTAATGGATAAATGGCCGAAGGAAGACTTCATGATGAAACTGGCTATGGAGAATAATCTGAGCGAAACAGCGTTTATTGTCAAGGAAGAACAAGGCTATCACATCAGATGGTTTACTCCGGGATCCGAAGTTGAACTATGCGGTCATGC
>DEEW01000053.1:314-4825 GCA_002350465.1 Lachnospiraceae bacterium UBA2868 | reverse complement strand
TATGAGATGGATTTTCCTACATATGAACAGCAGGAGATATCGGTGACGGATGAAATGGAAAGTGCTTTTGGAGAAAGACCCGTTAAGGCAATATTGGGACCCGATCTTGTATGCATTTTTGAATCTGAGGAGCAGATTCGGAACATGAAACCGGATCAGGCTAAACTTGCCGGGCTGCCCGGGCGAGGACAGAATGTTACGGCAAAAGGAAAAGATACAGACTGCGTATCAAGGAGTTTCTTTCCTAAACTCCTGGTTCCGGAAGATCCCGTGTGCGGTTCTGCGCACTGCCAGATAGCTGATTTCTGGTCAAAAGAATTAGGAAAATCAGAAATTTATGCGTATCAGGCATCGAAGAGAGGTGGGCATCTATATTGTAAACTGCTTGAGAATGGAAGAATAAAAATCAGCGGAGAGGCTACATTGGTTGCTATCTCAGATATTGTCGTTGATTTTTAACTTACAGAATAATTGAGGATTGAATATGAAGATAGAACATGTTGCCATGTATGTGAATGAGTTGGAAGCGGCCAAAGATTTCTTCGTAAAGTATCTCGGAGGAGTATCGAATGACGGATACTATAACCAAACAACGGGATTCAGATCATTCTTTATCAGTTTTGATGACGGAGCACGGCTCGAGATCATGAATAAGCCTTCTATGGAGGATATTGCAAAGCCGGTCAATCGTACCGGATATATTCATATTGCTTTTTCTGTAGGAAGTGTCGAGAAAGTTGATCATTTGACAAGACAATTCCGGGAAGACGGTTTTGAGGTATTAAGTGGCCCGCGAACTACAGGCGATGGCTATTATGAGAGCTGTATAGTCGGAATTGAAGGAAATCAGATTGAGATTACGGTTTGATTATATCGTAAGATAATTTGCTACTAGGTGTTGAGGAGATTAAAGACATGTTTTGGGACAAGATTTCACCTTTATATGACATATTTGAAAATATTTATAACGGCAAGGTATATACCGGTACCGGGAAAAAGGTTGCAGAACTTATAGATTCGTCGGATGAAGTATTGGAATGCGCATGTGGAACAGGTGCTATCAGTATATATATTGCGCAGAAGTGCAAGAAGCTGATCGCAACAGACTTTGCACCGGGGATGCTTCGGAGGGCCGCCAAGAAATGCCGGAATTACCCGAATGCTGTGTTCAAGAAAGCTGATATTACAAACATCAAATGCAAAGACGCCCGTTTTGATAAAGTGGTTGCAGGTAACGTGATCCATTTGTTGCCTGACCCGGAGAAGGCACTTCGTGAATTGGAAAGGGTAGTTAAGCCGGGAGGTAAGATCATCATTCCGACTTACATCAATATGTCAAAGGGAACAGGAACAGCTGCGGTTAAGTTCATTACTCTTCTCGGAGCAGATTTCAAAAGGCAGTTTGATCTGGATTCATATAAGGCATTTTTTGAAGACAAGGGATATACCGGAGTAGAGTATCATGTGGTCGACGGGCGCATGCCATGCGCTATTGCTGTAATAACCAAAGCTTAGCGTTTTATATCGCAAGATAAACTGTAAAAACTTTACTAACATCAGAAGAATGAAAGAGGAGCTGACAAAACTCCTCGGAAACAGAGATGTGGAGATTGTTATAGAAAAATATGAATAAGAATGAGAGCAAATATTTTAAATCAGCTGAGAAGATGCATAATGCGTTGATAACACTCCTTGATAGTAAGGACTATGAGTATATTACCATTAAGGAAATATGTGAGACTGCAGGAGTAAACAGATCAACATTCTATCTTCACTATGATAATATAAATGATCTTCTGCAGGAAACTGTGGAAGCCGTATATAAAGATTTCTTTGGCCGCTTCGGTGCCGAGGGAGCTGAAAGCATTGATATAGATGATAAAGACGATGAGAAACTGTTTCTTGTTACCCCGGGATATCTGATGCCATATCTGAATTTTGTAGAAGAGAACAGGAAACTCTTTTATCTGATGTATGAAAAGAATGAAATGATGGGCGCCGAAAAAACCTATGAGACGTGGTTTAAGAACATATTTGGTCCCATACTTACAAGGTTCGGAGTTCCTGAAAATGAACAGCCGCTTATAATGATCTTTTATCTTAAGGGTATCATTGGAGTTGTCACTGAATGGGTAAGAGGCGGATGCTCAGAGTCTAAAGAAGAGATCATAAGCGTCATACAGAAGTGCGTCATCAAACCATAATGTTTAAAAAGCATATCGGATTTACAAATCAACACTTTTTGCAAAACGTGTCGGGACCTTAAGCCTCGAAAACAACACATTTTGCGAAAAGTGTTGTTCTGTTTGTGCGCTCATTTTCCTATAATGACTTCAGGATCCAAACAAAAACAAAATAAGTCGGAAAGAGAGGAAAAGATAAATGAGTAAAACAAACAGGATGTATCTGGTAACAGGAGCAGCAGGATTTCTTGGAAGCACGGTGTGCAGAAAGCTTGTAGAGAAAAATGAGAGAGTAAGGGCATTTGTCCTTGAGGGTGACAAATCGGCAAAGTATTTGCCGGAAGAGGTTGAAATATCTTACGGCGACCTTTGCAATAAAGAAGATCTGGAAAGATTTTTTGAGACGACGGAAGGCACGGAAGTGATTGTGCTCCACATAGCAAGCATCGTAACAGTTAATCCTGACTACAGCCAGAAAGTCATGGACGTAAATGTCGGTGGGACAGAAAATATCATAGAGATGTGCAAAGAGCACAATGTTTCAAAGCTCGTTTATTGCTCATCAACAGGAGCAATACCTGAGGAAGAGAAGGGAAGCATAAGAGAATGTGAGGGTTCGATCCCGCTTGATCCTGAGAGGATCAAAGGCTGCTATTCATTGTCAAAGGCTATGGCAACAAATGTGGTGCTCAAGGCTGCAAAGGAAGGGCTTAATGCATGTGTGGTTCACCCTTCAGGAATCCTCGGACCTGAGGACTTTGCAATGGGTGAGACCACAAAGACTCTGGTTGATATCATCAATGGTGAGATGCCCGCCGGAATTGACGGAAGCTTTAATCTGTGTGATGTAAGGGATCTGGCTGACGGACTTATTGGAGCAGCGGATAAGGGAAAAAGCGGAGAGTGCTACATTCTTGGGAATGAGCCTGTCAGCTTTAAGGATTTTACAAAGCTTGTTTCAGAGGAGAGCGGATGTAAACAGATGAAGTTTTTTTTACCTATATCAGCAGCAAACTTCATTGCAAAGATACTTGAGAAAAAAGCCAAAAAGACAGGAGAAAAGCCGCTTATGACAACTTTCTCCGTTTATAATCTTGCAAGGAACAACCGCTTTGATTCAAGTAAAGCAAGTAAGGAACTTGGTTATACTACAAGATCATACAGAGAGACCATACGTGACGAGATCAGATGGCTCAAAGAAACAGGAAAAATAGCATAATTATTTATAGAAAGAAAAGACAGGAGAACAATGAGATGAACGATTTAGATAAGGTTTATGCAGAAAGTGTTGCAAAGGATTACATGCCAAAGGAAACAAATAAGGTAAGACAGCTTAAAAAGCTTGATGAAAGAGCAAAGCTGCCTGCGTTTGTAACAGCCATGACTCTTGGGATTATTGGCATACTTATCTTTGGTATAGGCCTGTGTTTTGGACTTGGCGTTTTTGGAACCGGAGCGGTTCATATGGTAATAGGTATACTTCTCGGAATAGCAGGTGCTGCAATCTGCATCACTAACTATCCTTTATACAAGAAGCTTCTGAAAAATGGTAAGGATAAATATGCTTTTGAGATTTTGGAACTTGCAAAAGAGATTACGGGAGAAGCATAATGATTCTTAGAAGGATGTGGAATATGGAAACTAAGGAATATCTGAAATACATAGTTGAAGAAATCCATACAACTATTGTGGCAACGGTAGATGATGAAGGACTACCTGTTACAGCTGCTATAGATATGATGGATTATGATAATGACAGTTTATATTTCCTTACAGCAAAGGGAAAAGGATTCTATGACAGACTGACAAAAAGACAGTTTCTTGCGCTTACGGCGATGAAAGGTGAGGATACCATGTCAAGTGTTGCAGTATCCATCCGTGGTAAAGTAAGAGACCTTGGACATGACAAGATACCGGAGCTATTTAAGAAAAATCCGTACATGCATCAGATCTATCCGACGGAAGAATCCATGAAGGCACTAACAGTATTTCAGATATATGAGGGAACTGGTGAGTGGTTCGATCTCTCCAAGAAGCCTATAGAAAGGGCATCCTTTAACTTTGGAAAAGTAGAAATTAAGCGAGAAGGATATTTTGTCACAGATAATTGTATCGGATGCGGAAGCTGCTTATCTGTTTGTCCCCAGAGCTGTATCATTACTACCGGGATTCCGTATGTCATAGAGCAGGAACATTGTCTGCACTGTGGTAATTGTTTGAATACCTGTCCTGCCGGGGCAGTAGTTAGGAGATGAAGGCTATGCCAAAGAATACAACACAGGAAATATAATATGGAGGTAACAGCCATGAACAAGTATGTTTCGCTGG
>DEEW01000053.1:0-195 GCA_002350465.1 Lachnospiraceae bacterium UBA2868 | reverse complement strand
GAGCGTACCGAGCGGAAAGACTTACAATCGAAAGAAGGAAAAGCAGAGAATCGGCAAAGAATTCAGAAATGGATTTGATGCCGATCTTTTTTTGCAAAACTATATATTTTTTGCTTGACTATGACGTTACGTAATAGTTTATGATGTAATCACACGTGAAGGAGATGATAGTCATGAAGACAGTAAATGAAGTGA
>DEEW01000079.1:13181-17557 GCA_002350465.1 Lachnospiraceae bacterium UBA2868 | reverse complement strand
GATATGCGCATGCCTGAGATGGATGGTCTTGAGGCGACAAGAGTTATCCGCTCATCGGGACGCCGGGACAGTGAGACCATCCCTATAATAGCGCTTACGGCTAATGCATTTGATGAGGATGTGCAGCAAAGTCTTCAGGCAGGCCTTGATGCCCATCTAAGCAAGCCTGTTGAACCGGATGTGCTGTTTGAAACGCTGGAGAAACTCATCCGCTGAAGGGGTGAAGAAAAATAAGAACCGGTACAAAGATCCCGCTTAGGCTGGATCTTTGTTTATGTTCAGGTACGCATATTTGAAAAAATGTTGCATATATAGTAAAATATGTGCTTAGTTTGTTTATTTATAATAATACGAAAACGGGGGTTGTTTTTTGAAGAAAAGAGACAGTATTGACACATCTGGGTATATAAATCTGATCATGGAGAATGACAGTATACCCGCTGATTATTACGAGAAATACGAAGTAAAAAGAGGCTTGAGGGACGTAAACGGTAAGGGTGTGCTCGCAGGCCTTACAAATGTTTCAAATATAGTTGCGAAAGATGCCGACGGCAATCCCTGTGACGGCCAGTTGTGGTACAGAGGATACCGGGTTGAGGATCTGATTAAAAAATACAGGGATACGATGTTTGGATACGAGAATCTTGCGTATCTGCTTCTGTTTGGCGACCTTCCGGGTAAGCGCGAGTCCAAAAAGTTTATCGATACACTTACCGATGCGAGAGAGCTTCCTACCAATTTTACAAGAGATGTCATTATGAAAGCACCTACCAAGGATGTTATGAACTCAATGACGAGGGCGATCCTGACACTTGCTTCATACGACAGAAATGCATCCGAGATATCACTTGAAAACGTAGTCTCACAGTGTATGCAGCTTATTGCTGTATTCCCCATGCTTGCGGTGTACAGTTACCATGCATATAACCACTATGAGAACATGGATTCAATGTATATACACAGACCGCTCCCTGAGCTGTCCACGGCCCAGAATATACTGAATCTGTTAAGAGCCGATTCGAAGTTTACCGAAACGGAGGCAAAAGCACTTGACGTTGCTCTGATGCTTCATATGGAGCACGGAGGAGGTAATAACTCCACATTTACAACCCGTGTTGTAACATCATCGGGTGCCGATACCTATGCAACCATTGCGGCTGCCATGTGTTCTCTTAAAGGGCCCAGACACGGTGGTGCCAATATCAAGGTAATGGAAATGATGGACAACATACGTGAGAACATCAGGGATCCGAAGGACGATGATGAAGTAAGAGCTTACCTTACAAGGCTTCTGAACGGAGAGGTCTTTGACGGCCAGGGACTGATATACGGTATGGGGCATGCAGTGTATTCAAGATCCGATCCGAGAGAAGTGATATTCAGAAAATATGTGGAACAGTTATCGGTAGAAAAGGGAAGACAGGATGATCTAGAACTTTACCGCAAGGTGGAATCGCTTGCTCCTGAAGTTATAGCGGCCAAACGTAAGATATATAAGGGCGTTTCTCCCAATGTGGATTTCTACAGCGGATTCGCCTATGAAATGATGAATATACCGAGAGAACTCTATACGCCTATTTTTGCCATTGCCAGAGTTGCCGGGTGGAGCGCTCACAGAATAGAAGAACTTGTCAGCGGCTCCAAGATAGTCCGTCCGGCATATAAGAGTATTGTTAAGAAACGCTGAAAATGATACAGGATATTGCTCCGTACAAACTTAATAATGAATACTGTCCGAGACCCTGTGCGGAAGGTGACCGTATCATAATATTTGATGAAGAAGACAGAATACTGGTGGCGTGTAATAATGAGGGTATTAAGTATCCCTCTTTATCGGATGTATGCACCGATAACCTTGTATACCTTTTTTCGATTGCGGAATGCGGATATTATATGTCGGATAACCGCGGAAGTATACCGGGTGATTATTCGTATTACACTATCAGGCAGCTTCGGGATCACGGGACGGGCTACGAACTGTTTGCAGCTTTTACGGCATATCACCTGCACAGATGGTATTCTTCAAACAGGTACTGCGGCTTCTGTGGGGCTCTTACAGGACCGGATTCCAAAGAGCGTGCCTTAAGATGTGAAAAATGCGGCAATATAATCTATCCGAGGATAAACCCGGCGGTTATAGTCGGTGTTATAAACGAAGACAGTATACTTATTACCAGATACAAAACCGGATATGCCCATAATGCGCTTATAGCCGGTTTTACCGAGATCGGTGAGACTCTTGAGGAAACGGTAGAGCGGGAAGTTATGGAAGAGGCCGGAATAAGAGTCAGAAATATCAGGTATTACAAGTCGCAGCCATGGGGCATGGCGATGGATATCCTTGTGGGATTTTACTGCGACGCCTGTGATACGGATATCAAAATGGACGATAGCGAGCTTAAATATGCTCAGTGGACAAAGCGGGAGGACATAGTTCTTCAGCCCAATGATTTGTCACTGACAAATGAGATGATGCGTATGTTCAAGGAAGGGAAGATTACGAAGGTTCTGACATGATCGATAAAGAGGCGATAGAAAAACATATACGCGGTATAATAAAAGCTCTGGGCGATGATCCGACGCGTCCCGGAATTGCCGACACTCCGAAAAGAGTCGCAGCCATGTGCAGTGAAGTGTTTGAAGGGATGAATTACACAAACCGGCAGATTGCCGAAATGTTTGACCGCACATTCGATGATGACATAGACACCGATCAGGAGAAAATTGTGGTGATGCGTGACANNGTATGGAACATTCCATGTATACCGAGAATCTAAATCTTTTGGATAGTCGTGATACCGTAAAATTTGTATCAGGAAGTATCGGTGATTTGGAACGTGCAAAAGAGATTATAAACGAGTATAAACTTATCGATCGATGTGAAGTGTATCTAAGTCCTGTTTTCGGAAAGATAGAACCGAGTACAATTGTTGAATATATGAAACAAAATCAAATGAACGGTGTAACTTTACAGCTCCAAATGCACAAAATCATTTGGAATCCCAATGCAAAAGGAGTATAAAAATGGCTATTGATCAAGAAGCAATAAAATATCACATTCGTGGAATTCTTACTGCCTTGGGAGATGATCCCGAACGTGAAGGATTGCGTGAAACCCCCGACTGTGTTGCAAGAATGTATGCCGAAATGTTCGAGGGAATGAATTACACCAATCACGATATTGCTCAAATGTTCGGAAAAACATTTGACTCTCCGTCATCCGACTGCGGGCAAAATCTTGTTGTTGTGAAAAATATTGAAGTATTCAGTCATTGTGAACATCATATGGCACTTATGTACGATATGAGAGCGAATGTTGCCTATATCCCCAACGGGAAAGTGATCGGTCTGTCCAAGATAGTGCGGGTCTGCGATATGGTAGGCAAGAGACTGCAGCTTCAGGAACGCATCGGGCAGGATATCGCCGATATCATCAGCATGATAACTAATAGTGCGGATGTCGCCGTTACCATAGAAGCAAAGCATTCATGCGTTACCGCACGGGGAATTAAAAATCAGAATACCAAGACATACACAGCAGAGCTTCGGGGGAGATTTAGGACAGACCCTTCGCTGCAAGACTACGTTAAACATTAACCGGTTACAACTGGACAAACAGGGAGATTCAAATGGATTATGATGTGATAATAATCGGGGCAGGCCCCGGCGGAATATATTCGGCTTATGAAATAGTAAAGACGAGGCCGAATCTTAAGGTTGCGGTGTTTGAGGCCGGACAGCAGCTCAACAAACGCCATTGCCCCATAGATGGGGAAAAGGTCAAAAAATGTATCGGATGCAAATCCTGTTCTATTATGAGTGGATTTGGCGGTGCCGGCGCTTTTTCCGACGGAAAGTACAACATAACCAATGATTTTGGCGGTACGCTTTATGAGCATATCGGAAGAGCGAAGGCCATTGAGCTTATGAAGTATGTAGACAGCATCAACCTCGAAAACGGAGGTGAGGGCTGTAAGCTTTATTCCACAGCAGGCACATCCCTTAAGAAAACGTGTATGCAAAATAAGCTTAAGCTCCTTGAGGCATCGGTAAGACACCTTGGAACCGATATTAATTATGTGGTTCTTGAGAATCTGTATAATTATATGAAGGACTCCGTTGATTTTTACTTTATGACAAGTGTGGATTCACTTGAGGTCATAGACGGAGGGTATAAGGTTACTTACGGTAAAAAGAGCGCAACCTGCAGACAGTGCATAGTCTCTGTCGGAAGAAGCGGTTCCAAATGGATGGAAAGTGTATGTGAGAATTTAGGCTTAGCATCCAAGAGCAACCGTGTGGATATCGGTGTGAGAGTAGAACTTCCCGCAGTGATTTTCTCCCATCTTACCGACGAGCTGTATGAGAGCAAGATC
>DEEW01000079.1:12762-13110 GCA_002350465.1 Lachnospiraceae bacterium UBA2868 | reverse complement strand
CCGCACATTCTGCATGAACCCTCACGGCATTGTTGTTACCGAAAACACAAACGGAATCATTACCGTAAACGGACACAGCTACGAAGCAAAAGATAAGCAGACAGAGAACACTAATTTTGCACTGCTTGTTGCCAAGCATTTTTCGGAGCCCTTCAAGGACTCAAACGGATACGGNNGTATGGTTCAGCCCACGCTTAATGCAACCCCCGGAGACCTGTCGCTTGTTCTTCCGAAGAGAATACTGGACGGCATTATGGAGATGATCCATGCGCTTGACAAGATCGCACCCGGAACCGCAAACGATGACACACTTTTGTACGGAGTCGAAGTCAAGTTTTACAATATGGA
>DEEW01000079.1:12318-12664 GCA_002350465.1 Lachnospiraceae bacterium UBA2868 | reverse complement strand
TCAAGTTTTACAATATGGAAGTACAGGTGGATGAAAATCTGGAAACCCAGTATCCGGGGCTTTATATAATAGGTGACGGCAGCGGTGTCACACATTCGCTTTCGCACGCGTCGGCCAGCGGTGTGTATGTTGCAAGAAGGATAGTATCGCAGTTGTAAAATCACGGGGTAAAGATCCCCTACCGGAGGATAATTATAAATGATCTATATTATGTACAATCCGCTGGCGGGTAACAGTACATGTGAAGAGGCAAGCAAGGGTGTGGGTGAAATATTTGCATCCGATGAAAAGAGATACATCAACCTGCTTGAAGTGGAAGATTTCGAAAAACATATAAAGGAACTTG
>DEEW01000079.1:10404-12216 GCA_002350465.1 Lachnospiraceae bacterium UBA2868 | reverse complement strand
CAGTGGATCTTGAACAGGATATTTTCTATTATCCCGCCGGAAGCGGAAATGATTTTTACCATGATATAGATCAGGACAAAACAAACGGAGTATTCCGTATTAACAAATATCTTAAATGCATTCCCAAAGTCATAATAGACGGTAAGGAGAGCTTGTTCCTCAACGGGATAGGATTCGGTATTGACGGGTACTGCTGCGAGGAAGGCGACAAGATCAGAGTTAAAAAGCCCGGAAAGCGTGTCAATTATCCGCTTATTGCACTGAAAGGTCTTGCGTATGATTTTCACCGCGTGAACGCGAAGGTTACCGTTGACGGCGTTACAACGGAGTACAGGGATGTCTGGATGGCGCCGGCTATGAACGGAAGGTATTACGGCGGTGGGATGATGTGCGCGCCCAATCAGGACAGACTGAATGAAGAGGGAAAAGTATCGGNNTATAGTTGTGCACTCCAAATTCAGGATAGCGCTTCTGTGTGCATTTCTTTCCATATTTAAGGGAACTCATCTGAAATACAAAAGTCTTGTAACCGAGATAATGGGGAGCGACGTTACGGTTGAGTTCGATCGACCGACTGCGCTGCAGATCGACGGAGAGACCGTGACAGGCGTTACAAAGTACGAAGTTCACAAAGAGAAAAAAATCATCTGTTAACATAATATTTTTGTTGACATAATATATTATTCGCGGTACATTTAATGGTGTGTGCAGCACCATTTTTTGTTGCACGCATTTAATGGGGTAAAAGATTGAATCGAGTTAAAAAGGGAGAGAAAAAATGAAGGGATTAACAAAAATTTTGGTAGGAGCTGCGGCGCTGTGTTTGTGCATTGTCACCGGCGGAACAAGAGTAAATGCCGGTACCGGCATTTATGTCGGCAAGGATGCAAGTGCTGATGGAACAACGCTTGTGGGGATTTCAACAGAAGCGGATACGGGTATGGCATCCATACCGGTTGTACTTGACGAAGGTTTGATACAAAAAGGGGAAGCTATCGAATCTTCTAACGGATACAGCTACGAAATGCCGGCAGATTCGGCCAAAATGACCATTGTTAAGATGATGGGCTTCACGGATTATGCGGGATGGACAAGCTGCGCATCAAATGAGTACGGTGTTTCCGTAGTTACGGGAATTACAACCGACTGCAATATTGACGCCCAGGCTGCCGATCCTTTTGTATATGACGGAATAAGCGAAGAAGTGATAGCGAAGGTTCTATGCTCTACCGCGGGGACCGCAAAGGAAGCAGTGGATATTCTGTGCTCAATATATGATGAGACCGGAGCTGAGACGGCAGAGATAGTTTTCATTACGGATCCTGATGGAGCCTGGGTTGTGGAAAACTTTACCGGACATGAGTATGTGGCAAAGAAGCTTCCGGATGACAAGATCGCGACTTTTTCAAACGATCCTATCATCAGGACTGCCGATCCGGAAGATCCCGACACAATCGTTTCGGAGAAATTACTGGCACTGCCCGAAGAAAATGATTTTGCCGTATTTGATGATGACGGCAATCTTGACTTGATTCTTACATATAATTACGACAACATTTACAATGACGAATCCCATTTAAGAGGATGGGTGGGACATGATGTATTTGCGCCCTCGGAGGAACTCGAATACGATCCGGAAGAGGGGTATGAAGTGTTCTTTACACCGGATAAAGAGGTTTCCGTTAATCAGGCCTTTTCATTTTTCAGGAACAGGTTTGAAGGAACAGCCTACGATCTTCGCGATGAAGACAACAGAGTATATTACGGCATAAATAATCAGATGGTAGGTAACGTAAACCTCGTACAGGTATC
>DEEW01000079.1:10007-10345 GCA_002350465.1 Lachnospiraceae bacterium UBA2868 | reverse complement strand
GTGTGGACTACCCCGTCCAATCCGACGGCTTCGCCGTTCATACCTATTCCCGCACTTGCGGATACTCTCCCTGAAAATATCTCTACCGATATAACAGATGATGCATATACGGAAGGAATAGTACAGTTTGATTTTGCAAAGCTTAACAGTGCCATATATCCTAAGAGGGAAGTTTATGGCGCATCAGTAAGACATTACTGGGAAGGCGTGGAGGCTGCAAGTGCAAGTGATATCGAAGAATCCGTGCGCGGAGCATGGAAAGATGAGTATGAATCATCACAGGAAAATGCCGCTGCGGTAATGAATGATTTTATTAAGGAAACGGTGGATGAGTCTTC
>DEEW01000079.1:6575-9952 GCA_002350465.1 Lachnospiraceae bacterium UBA2868 | reverse complement strand
TATCTGTTCAGAAAGGGAGTCAAGAGCGCTTCTGTACCTGATGATGAGATCGAACCTTTCCAATGCGACTTTGATGTAGTTTCCTTTGCCCGCGAAAACGGATGGGATACGACTGTCGAAGAGGGCGTCTTTACTGCAACAAAGGGTGACAAACAGATCGATATTGTTATCGAGGGTGACGATAAGGGAAGTGTTACTTTCAAGGGCTTTGATAATAACCAACTCATTGAAGACTTCATGGGCGGTGAAACCGCAGACGCCGATGCTTCGGAGGAGATCGACGATGACAAGGAAAATATTGAAAGAGAACTTGAAGAGATAAAGGAAGCAGAACAGATCATAGAGGAAGAAAAAGAAAAGGTCGACGAAGAGGCTGCTGCGGAAGAAGCTGTAGAAGAGACTTCGGAGGAGAAAGCTGCAGATGAAGAGGCTGTAGAAGAGATTGCGGAAGAAACTTCGAAGGAAGAAGTAATCGAAGAGGTTACAAAGGAAGCGGCTGAGCAGATTGAGGTTGATACAATAGCGGCTCTTGGTGAATTCTTTGAAGAGAAGATCGCGAGCATTCCCAGAGACGGATGGGCCGAGGGAGAGATCGCAAAAGAGATCAATTCGGTATCTAAGGGTGTTGTGGACATTATCGGCAAATATTTTGACGGTGATATCGAAAAACTTATAGATATGGATTATGAGAAAGTGGGGCAGGAGATTCTGACCGACGAGGACGTGGCAAAAGTAGGAGATCAGATCGTTGCAACAGGTATGGATCTATCGGCTCTTCTTGAAAAGTATTTCCTGTCATTGTATGAGGATGTGAGCGGGGATATTGAGTCGGGAAGGCTTACACAGCAGGGTGCCGAGAAGATACTTACGGAAGCCCGGGGTGACATAGAGGGTATTGCAACACTGTATCTTGAAGGCATCGAAGGCAGGTTTGCTGAAGTATTCAATACGGAAATGTCCGACGAAGAACTGGAGGAGATCATCCGGGAACTGGGAGAAGGATCACTTCAGATCATGGAGGATTACGGCGGACTGGACCTTGACGCACTCGGGCTTGGAGATATTGATATTAAGGATTTGTCTCAGGCAGATATAGATGTTGTTATCACACTTAACGAGATGGATGACGATGTTATAAACGGACTTTCCGATCTGCTCGGAGTGGATGTCAGGGGTGTTCTCGACCGATATATGGATGCCATAAATAATTCGGGATCAAATATTAAGGTCGTAGAGGAAGGACATGAAAGCGAAGAAGCCCAGTCTGCACCGGACCTTATTGTTATGGCCGCAATAGAACAGCAGGAAGCTCTTATGGGCGACGATTACGTTGTACCACAGGAAGTGATCGATGCGCTTAATGAAGCCATAATTGAGGCGGCCGAAGAGCGTGGGGAGACCGTTGACGAGAGCATGCTTGCCGTCAGCCCCGATGATGATACTTCAATAAATGATGAGGCTGAGGCGGCAGCCGAACCGATATCCGAAGAGGAGACTTTGGCCGAAGAATATACGGCACACGTCGACGGAGTAAGGACTATTGACGGTAAAATCATGCTTCCCGCATTTATGTTAAAGTATTTCAATTAATTTTCTACTTGCTTTTTTGTTCCGATTCGTATAATATGGTCAAGTACGGCTCGTTGGTCAAGCGGTTAAGACGCCGCCCTCTCACGGCGGAAACAGGGGTTCGATTCCCCTACGAGCTGCTTACTGTATTATTTTACGAACGAAAGAGCCTCAGGGTTGCATGGCAAACCTTGAGGTTTTTTGGAATAATGACATAATTGATATCTGAAAGGCTAATTATAATGCTTAAACTGGAGAACATAACACTGAATCTTCCCGAGAAGGAAAATCTGCTCCGAAATGTCAGCCTGTCTGTCAAACCGGGAAAACTTACGGTTATAACCGGCCCTAACGGGGGAGGCAAGACCAGCCTTGCCAAGATAATAGCCGGGCTTTATGTGCCCACATCCGGATCTATATACCTTGACGAAGAAGATATTACAAAAATGTCCATTACAGACAGGGCAAAAAAGGGAATCGCATATGCTTTCCAGCAACCTGTCAGTTTCAAGGGGATAAATGTCAGAACTCTTATGGAGATAGCCGCGGGCGGAGATATGTCTGAAATGCGTATGTGCCGTATTCTGGAAAAAGTCGGGCTGTGTGCAAGGGACTACATGAACAGGGAAATGGATTCCCATCTTTCGGGCGGTGAGATGAAGAGGATAGAGATTGCCACCGTTCTTGCAAGAGGAGCAAAGTACATTGTATTTGACGAGCCCGAGGCAGGAATCGACCTGTGGAGTTTTACAAGGCTTATACAGGCCTTTGAGAGCCTGAAAGAAGATGATGATGTTGCGCTCCTGATTATTTCCCATCAGGAAAGGATATTAAATATAGCTGATGAGATTGTGGTCATAAGGGATGGTGTTGTTTCGGAAAGCGGGACAAAGGACCGGGTATTTCCGGCTCTTATGAAGAATAATACCGATAATTATTGCCCAAAGGGCAAGGAGATGTTTTGATATGGACAAGATCACGGAAGAAATTCTTCGGGAGATAACCGATTGGGACGGAGTGTTCTCGGGCGCCTATTCCCTTCGTGAAAACGGAGAATGCATCAGTTTCCAAAACAGTGACCATATCCGTATAGTGAAGAAGGAAGACAAGCCGGGGATAGATATTTACATATCTGACAAGGCACAGCAGGAAACGGTGTACATACCTGCCTGCGTTACCAAGAGCGATGTTCATGACCTTGTATATAACGATTTTCATGTGCAAAGCGGTGCGGATGTAACGATCGTAGCCGGATGCGGAGTACATACGGACGCGGAAGAAGGCTCAAACCATAACGGCATTCACAGATTTTTCCTTGAGAGCGGATCCCATGTTGTGTATAAGGAAAAACACATAGGGATAGGCGAAGGAGGAGGAAAACGTGTGATCGATCCGGTTACCTATGCCGAGCTTGATGACGGGGCTGTGCTTGAGATGGAGACTCTGCAGTTAGGAGGAGTCGACGAGACTACCAGAGATACGACTGCAATCCTCAAGAAAAATGCAAGCCTGATCATCCATGAGAGTATTATGACGGACAATGATGAAACAGCGTCCACAAAGTTTTCGGTTGATATGGAGGGGGAAGATTCCAATGTGGATCTGATCTCCAGAAGTGTTGCGAAAGGTAAGTCTTTTCAGGAATACACTTCGTCAATTAACGGAAAATGCAAGTGCAAGGGACATTCCGAATGTGATGCCATACTTGTCGGCAATGGAAGAGTCAATGCCTCTCCGGCTCTTAACGCATCCTCGGTCGATGCCAACCTCATTCACGAGGCTGCAATCGGAAAGATTGCCGGAGAGCA
>DEEW01000079.1:6158-6445 GCA_002350465.1 Lachnospiraceae bacterium UBA2868 | reverse complement strand
GAACTTATACTTGATGACGGTGCGTTTACCGCCCTGTCAGAACATCAGAGCCCTGAACAGCTGTATCAGGAGCTTATTTCGCGTGTCAGAAAATATCACCCATCCGATGATATATCCCTTATAGAAAAAGCATATAACCTTGCCAGCATGGCGCACAAAAACCAGCTCCGCAAATCCGGGGAGCCCTACATCATACACCCGCTTTCGGTTGCCATCATACTGGCGGAGCTTCAACTTGACAAGGAAACAATAGTGTCAGGTATCCTGCATGATGTTGTTGAGGATAC
>DEEW01000079.1:1944-6132 GCA_002350465.1 Lachnospiraceae bacterium UBA2868 | reverse complement strand
GAGGAACTCCGGGATCAGTTCGGCAACTATGTAGCCCTTATCGTTGACGGTGTTACCAAACTCGAAAAGATCAGATATAACGGTGATAAGCTTGAATATCAGGCGGAAAATCTCAGGAAGATGTTCCTGGCAATGGCCAAGGATATCCGTGTCATAATGGTTAAGCTTGCCGACAGACTTCATAATATGAGAACTCTTCAGTATCAGCCGCCCGAGAGACAGGTTGAGATCGCAAGGGAAACAATGGATATATATGCACCTCTTGCCCAGCGTCTCGGAATATCGAAGATGAAGGTTGAACTGGATGATTTGTCACTTAAATACCTTGAACCGGAGGTGTATTACGATCTTGCGGACAAGATCAGTATACGCAAATCAGAACGGGAAAAATATGTATCGGAAATTGTAGAGGATGTTAAAAAACATATAACCAATGCGGGGATTGAAGCGACTTTTGACGGAAGAGTCAAGCATTTCATGTCGATCTACCGCAAGATGCTTAATCAGGATAAGACTCTTGATCAGATATATGATCTGTTTGCCGTAAGGATAATTGTTAATACTATACCGGACTGCTATGCTGCCCTCGGTGTAATACATGAGATGTATAAGCCCATTCCGGGAAGGTTCAAGGACTATATTGCCATGCCCAAGCCCAATATGTACCAGAGCCTTCATACGACTCTTATCGGGCCTTCGGGAAGACCCTTTGAGATCCAGATCAGAACCAAGGAGATGCACAGAACAGCGGAATACGGTATCGCAGCCCATTGGAAATACAAGGAAAGCTCGGACGGTAAAAAGGTAGAGGAATCCGAGGCAGAGAAAATGAGCTGGCTAAGACAGATCCTGGACTGGCAGGTTAATCTGTCCGACAACAAGGAATTCCTTAATACTCTTAAATCAGACCTTGAACTGTACTCGGATACTGTATATTGTTTCACTCCAACAGGAGATGTAAAAACACTTCCGGCAGGTTCCAATCCAATCGATTTTGCCTATGCGATCCATTCGGCAGTGGGAAACAGGATGATCGGAGCACGCGTAAACGGTCAGCTTGCCACTATCAATTACAAAATACAAAACGGTGACCGTATCGAGATCATAACAAGCCAGAACTCAAGAGGCCCCAGCAGGGACTGGCTTAATCTTGTCAAATCCAACCAGGCTAAAACAAAGAACAACCAGTGGTTCAAAAATGAACTGAAGGAAGATAATATCCAAAAAGGCCGGGAACTTATACTGGCGTATTGCAAAAGCAATTCCGTAGATCCGGCACAGATAATGACGCCGCAGTACATGAATGCGATAATGCAAAAGTACGGATTCCGTGACTGGGATGCGGTCTGTGCGGCTGTAGGCCACGGAGGACTTCGTGAAGGCGCCATCATCAACAGAATGAAGGAGTTGTATGACCGCGACCATCCGATTATAATGTCTGACGAGAAGATCGTCGAGGATATTAATGTAGCAGGCAACCATAAGAGACTCATGGTAAGGCGGGGCGGCGGAGTTGCTGTCCAGGGAACCGAGGATCTTGCGGTAAGGTTCAGTAAGTGCTGCAGCCCCATTCCGGGAGATGAAATCGTCGGATATGTGACGAGAGGAAGAGGAGTTTCCATTCACAGGACGGATTGCGTAAACATCATTGCCCTTCCGGAAGATGAGAGAGCAAGGCTGATCGAAGCCGTATGGGAAAGAGAAGTCAGGGTATCGGATAATACCGAAAAGTTTGAAACGGGTATCCGAATATTTGCACAGGACAGGCACGGACTTCTGATGGATGTTACAAAGAATCTTACGGAGCGTGGAGTATCCATACTGAACATGAATGTAAGAACAAGCAAACAGGGAACAGTGACGATAGAGCTTTCATTTTCGACCTCCGGCAAGGAAGAACTTAAGGACGTTGTTCAAAAACTTCGTGCAATCAACGGTATCATAGACATAGAAAGGACGGCCGGCTGATGGGAGATATAAAAGTAGGGCGCATGGTACTTGGCGCAGTAGAAACAAACTGTTACATAGTATACGACTCCGAAACCATGGAGACGGTTGTTATAGATCCGGCCAAGAACGGTTTATACGACAAGCTGACGGAAAAGGGATTCAGAATATCGGGAATACTTCTTACCCATGGGCATTTCGATCATATAATGGGATGTCATGAGCTGACTGAAAAATCAGGTGCAAAGCTGTATGCCCTTTCGGCTGAAAAGGAAGTATGCAACAATTCGAATCTCAATGCATCGGATCAGATAAGACGCCCGTATACAGTTGATCCGGATGTACTTCTTGCTGATGGAGAAGAGATCGAACTTGCCGGAATAAAGTTTACGGTTGTTGCAACTCCAGGTCATACAATCGGAAGCTGCTGCTATTATGTGGAAAGTGAAAAATGGCTGTTTTCGGGAGACACCCTGTTTTGCGGTTCCATAGGCAGAACCGATCTTCCGACGGGTAGCGGAGAGCAGATAATGCAGAGCGTTGAAATGCTTGCACAAAGGTTTTCTGGTGATGTCAAAGTCTATCCGGGACACGGCGATACGACGACAATGGCTGAAGAGATTGCACATAATCCGTTTCTTGCCTGAATGATATGAAAGTACTTCTTAACAGTTCCGGATTTTCTTATGATGTTCATTCTCTTGTCAAAGCCTTCTATCCGGAAGAAGACGTAAGCATTACAGATGATGCGGAGGATTATGATATAAGCGTCCTTGTTACGGACGAAAAAATAGTTGTAGGTGCGCCCAAACTCGGCTTTGCAGGTCAAAGGGAGAGGTGTATATCCGTCAGAGAACGTCCTGCGGTAAAGAATGACCTGAAGCATACGCTCTATGATGTCTTATCCAATGTGACGAAAAAGAGCCTTCCATGGGGAACCATGACCGGTATAAGGCCTGTTAAGGTCCCGATGAAGATGATCAGGGAAGGTGCATCGGATCAACAGATAGCGGACTATATGAAGTCCGTATATTTATGCTCGGATGAGAAGATAAGCCTTGCAACTTCGGTTGCCCACAGAGAACATGAAGTCCTAAAGAGCCTTAACAAAGAGGGATTCAGTCTGTATGTGGGAATTCCGTTTTGCCCCACCACATGCCTGTACTGCTCCTTTACTTCGTATCCCATTGCTTCATGGGCAGGCAGAGTAGATGAATACCTTAGGGCATTAAAGCGGGAGATTGATTTTTTCGCGGAGTATTACAGTGGCAGATGTCCCGACAGTGTTTATATAGGCGGTGGCACACCGACAACCTTGTCGGCAGAACAGTTAAATGATCTCATCGGATATATAAGGGGTGCATTTGATTGCTCACTTTTACGGGAGTTTACCGTTGAAGCGGGCCGCCCCGACAGTATTACAAGCAAGAAGCTTGAGACGCTGCGTGAATCCGGGGTTACCCGTATATCCATTAATCCGCAGACTATGAATGATAAGACTCTTAAGGTTATAGGCAGGAGTCATTCCACACAGGATGTTTACAGGGCCTTTGAGTCGGCAAGATCGGCAGGATTTACGAACATCAACACCGATCTGATACTGGGACTTCCGGGAGAAGATGAAGAGGATGTGTCAAATACTTTCAAAAAGATATGCGACCTTAATCCCGACAGCATTACAGTCCATTCCATGGCCATAAAGAGAGCGGCAAATATGCACCGCTATCTGGAAGAACATAAGGATATTAAAAGCATCAATACACCGGGCATTATGGATATTGCCGATAAGAGTGCAAGATCACTGGGTCTTGTTCCCTATTATCTGTACCGGCAGAAGAACATGGCAGGTAACTTTGAGAATGTGGGATATGCAAGGGAAGGATGCTTTGGAATATACAATATCGTTATCATGGAAGAGGTAACGGATATTGCCGCAGCCGGTGCGGGAACCATATCAAAGAGGGTTTTTTCCGACGGACGGATCGAGCGGTGCGATAACGTCAAGGACGTTTCGCTGTATATAGACAGGATCGACGAGATGATCGATAAGAAAAGAAAACTATTTGTACATGAAAAGGGGAATTGAAATGGCACTTATCAAAAAACCTGTAACCGGAATGAAGGATATACTTCCCAATGAGATGCGTATACGAGACTATGTTACGCAGCTTGTTAAGGATACATATCAGACATTCGGCTTTACTCCGATTGAAACACCGGCCGTTGAGCATATAGAGAATC
>DEEW01000079.1:428-1748 GCA_002350465.1 Lachnospiraceae bacterium UBA2868 | reverse complement strand
TGGCGTGCCGACCGTCCTCAGAAGGGAAGATTCCGTCAGTTTGTACAGTGCGATATAGACATACTCGGGGATCCCACCAATCTTGCGGAAATAGAACTTATTACGGCAACAACAACACTTCTTGGAAAGCTTGATTTTAAGGATTTTACGGTAAGGATCAATGACCGCAGGATACTTAGGGCAATGGCGGAAAGCTCCGGATTTGATGAAAAAGATCTTGATAATGTGTTTATAATTCTCGACAAAATGGACAAGATAGGCACGGAAGGTGTAAGGGAAGAACTAATATCCGGAGGCTATGAAAAGACGTGTGTTGATAAATACATCAGTCTGTTTGAGGGCGATGTAAACGGGGTATCTTACCTGAACGAACTATCACAAAAAATCGGCGGATTCATAGAAGACGGTGCGATCAGCGGCCTCACCGGCATAATGGAAAGCGTTGAAAAAGTAAAAAATGCGGATTTTAACATTATTTTTGACCCGACTCTTGTCCGGGGAATGTCCTATTATACAGGAACGATTTTTGAGATAACGATGAATGAATTCGGATCGAGCGTGGCAGGAGGCGGAAGATACGATGAGATGATAGGCAGGTTTACCGGAAATAAAGTCTGTGCCTGCGGTTTCTCCATCGGATTCGAGCGTATCATAACGATCCTTCTTGACAGAGGATTTACTCCGGCGGGAGCGGGAGAGAAGTATGCCTTCCTGATAGAAAAAGGTGCATCAAGTGATTTTACCGCCCGGGTCATCAGGGAAGCTACGGATCTTCGGGCAAAAGGTGCGTGCGTCCTTGTATCCATGATGAACAAGAACAAGAAATTTCAGAAAGAACAACTTGAAAAAGAGGGCTTTGCATTGGATAATATAAGGGAATTCTATCATTCCGAGTTTAAGAATTGACGTATATGTTTAATACGGAGGTTGTATGAAATATTGTAGAAAATGCGGGATGCTGCTTGAGGATACGCATTTAAACTGTATAAGATGCGGCGCTGATGTAACCAAGGCGGAAAATGTATCGATGTATCCGATAGAAGTTATGGAAACACTGGAGCAGGAAAGCCAGCGCAAGAAGGCATCGGGCAAGATCGTTGCCATGATAATAGGACTTGTAGCTGTTCTTGTCGGCCTCGTTCTCTTTTTTATGAACGGATTGGGAGGCGCAGGTCTGGCTCTGCCTCAAACGGGCATAAAAAGTGAAACCGGGGAAGCCGATACTGCAAAAGCGGAGCCGGCGGTGGAAGAGTTACCCGAAGAGGAAGCAGAGCCTGTGAATGATTCGACGCCCACACCCGAACCGACGCCGGAGCCCAC
>DEEW01000079.1:0-258 GCA_002350465.1 Lachnospiraceae bacterium UBA2868 | reverse complement strand
GGTAAGATTTACATATCTGTCTCCCAAGAGGTTGTGGTACAAGGTCAGTGAGACCGGTAAGGGACGCAGCGATGAGATGGATATGACCAACTACATGACGTATTTTAAGTATGACGGGGATAAGAGCTATCTTGAACCGCTTCTTAAGCAAAGTTATCCCGGTGCGAAATTCGAAATCGTAAACGAGTATGATGTTTCACAAAAAGCTGTTTCGAGGATCGAAGAGCTTGCAAAAGCCAAAAACAAAGAGCTTTTCGG
>DEEW01000081.1:3022-7513 GCA_002350465.1 Lachnospiraceae bacterium UBA2868 | reverse complement strand
AGGTGGCGCTTTCGATCGCATCATTTGTTACACCCTGGATCACGGTGCCGAAAAGAGTGACAAATGATGCGATCGAAAGCGCCACCTTCTCTCTTGAACCCAACGTTTTGATCCGGCGTATCAATACAAGTATGCCGCTTGTCAGATAATAAATGGGTGTTGCAAAAACGATAGGCACAAACAGGCTTCCGTGCATGTATGTACCGTCAGAGGCATACCAGAGAATAAAACGGAGTGGGAGATTCAGTATCATAAGTATTATATAGACTGAAAACAGGATATTTCCGATAACGGATACCGGCTTTAAACGTTTCTCGGCATCAACATATTCCAGCAGATACACAGCAAATGACCGTGATGCACTGACACACAATATGGAATCAAGAGTCCTGAGTATCATGCAGACAATAACGGGGGTACCAAGCTCGGGAAATGCAAACGTGTAGGTCAGTATGCTCACTATAAGGGCAAGGATCATATTGATCTCAAGATTACGAAAAAGCCTGAATGAACGAACCTTCCGGTTTGGATCAAGGAAGGAAAGCAGATACAGGACCATGAGAAATCCCAGCGATGATATTTCAAAATAGGTCTTGGGTGGTATTGAATACATATCAACTATTGTAGTGTTAACCGATACATCCGCTTCCATTATAAAACGTTTACTAAATCCTTTGCAATGGTATCTGTGGCGAATTGCCTGATCTGTTTACACGAATTTGATCACCTGTGCCTTGTGCTTAAGCAGAAAATCCTTCAGTATTCCTTAACTCTTTTTTTACCCATAACTAACCTCCATAGATGATAATAATGCAGGAAAATATGGATAACCCCGTTCTCTCCCTGCTTAGACAATATGTAATTGATAAAGCAGGAATTTCAAAGATGATTTCTTGAATTGAAAACCAGATCTGTGAGGCGTCCCTCGTTAGAAACGACTGCTTTGGCTGGTAAACTATAACACTATTTATAGGTAGTAGCAAGAGAAATCTTACAGCTCAATTACGCTGCATCTCGCCGTATGTTGTCGCCAAGCGGTTATGTACTCAATAAGTAGTTGGTTATCGATCATGGCACGATCGGCTATGACCTCAGCCCCTTCAAACGCCGTATAACCGTCCCCTTTGACACTAACTTTAGATATGATTACTGAGATATATTATATTTCTTGTACAGCTCCTGCCACTCTTCTTCTGTGGCGTTAAGTGCTCTGTTGAACTCATCGCTGCCGGGAGTAAGCTGCTTTAAGAGGCTTGCGAGCATATCTGCTCCGCGTTCTCTCAAGATCTAGAAATTGATAACAGAAATGTCTGATATATGATTCTGAATGGCGTTGGAGACTTTTACCCGTTAGAACGTGGCTGTACTCCCTGTGCCCGAAGCTGCGCCTGAAGACTTGCAATAATTGCATCCTTGTCGGCAAGCTGAGCATCTTTGTCAGTAAGTTGCGAACTCATGTCAGCAATTACTTTCTTCAGTTCGTTTATCTGATCAGCGAACAATTCATTTACAGCATTACACATAGTAGGATCCTCCAATTCTTTCTTCACTAGACTTTTGTTGGCAGATGTGAAAACATCCATTACGTTATCGGCGTGTTTCTTGTAGTGCTCATCAAGCACTGGTGTGTTGGATACTATACTATCAAGGTTGCTTCTGTTACCGTGCTTTGTAAGTGCTCGAAGCCAGGTGCTTTGTCCGGTAGATATTTCACTGATAATGATCACCTGCGTTCTGAATGGCAGTTTGTTTGCCAGAGTATAGATTCCCGGATACAACAGACTGATCGTGATCCCATCTGCACTTAATCGTTTGAAAAGCTTACCAGGGTGATGTTCCCCTATAAAGCTTACTGTGTAGTTGTTAGTATTATACTGGCCACTTTGCTCAGTCTCGTCGAGATATATTGCGGCATATGCAATGGTTTTGTAGAAATCGCCGTATGTCAATGACTGATCGGGACTCTTGTATTCACAGATATTAAATCTGTCAAATATAGCTCCTACTGGGCTTCGGATGACCGCATCGTTCTGGTTCTTGATTATCAGCAGATCTATTCGCTGCGCCCTGTTGGCGATATGATGCTCCTCCTCAAAGATAAGATCATCCTTATTATCAATGAACTCGAGCTTCATTGCAGAAACGAAACCCGCATGCCAATCTATTTTTTTCATTCAAAAATCTCCTTTTATTATATTCTTGTAAGCATTTGTTTTCAAGGGATTGCCGACTTGACAGGGATTGCCGACTTGAATCGCCATGGATGTACCGGGACACTTGGCACATGTATCTGCTATGCCGCGGTCTATGGAAAATCAAAGAGTACGGAAAGTATAACGCGAGAAATATGTTTTGGGAATATCGGAAAATGAAACAAAAATGAGGGTGGACTTAGGGACTTGGAAGAGATTTTTTTGTGCAGTTTGTCAATCCGCTACCGAAGAGGGATTACGAGCTGTGATTAATAATAAATTCAAGAACTACAGGCTAAATAAAAAGGAGACTATGTGCCAAAAAAACGTCCCCTTTGTCACTGACTTTAGATATGATTACTAAGATATATTATATTTCCTGTACAGCTCCTGCCGCTCTTCTTCAGTGGCGAAATCTTTCAGCGCGTTATCACTCTGTGATCGTGATTCTGCCCTGGCCGTAGGGATCCGAATAGTCATCGCTTATCTTCCCACCGAGTCTGCCGGTTATGTACTCAATAAGCAGCTGGTTATCGACCATGGCACGATCGGCTATGACCTCTGCTCCTTCAAACGCCGTAAACCCGTCTCCGTTTTTAAGCAGATTATATTCAATTCCCGCAATGGTGTAATACCTGTCGGGATCGATAGGCTCGCTTCCCACCATTACGTTCTTTACCCTTCGCTCGCCTTCAATACCCGTGCACATACCATTTTCATCCGACTTGCAGCCGCTCGGGATGTTAACGTCTATCTCATAAGTAAGGCCTGATACCTGCAGAAATCCCCCTTCTTCCCCGGGAACAGCTCTTGCACCCCATTCAAGCGCATCGAGGATCTGCTGACCGGTTGCTTTGATAACGCACATCATGTTGCCAAACGGGAATACGTCGATAATATCCCCATAGGTTATATCGCCCCTGACCAGATCCTTTCTGATGCCGCCGCCGTTTATAACCGCAATGTCTGTATCAAGCATTTCGCGGAAGGCATCGGTTGTAAAATCACCGAGATTGGTTTCCCCGCGCCTGATCATACGTATGGGATTGCCGCTCGAATCCTTCTCTTTGGGGTCATTGATAGTAAGATCAACATCCGATGTAGCTACAACTTCCGACAGTTTGTCATCCAGTTCGTCAAGTGCTTCGTCGACTCTGTCCTTTATGTCATTTTCAATATCAAGACTTTCCGGAGCACTTATCTTGTTTGGCCAACTTAATATGTCTGTCTCTACTATGCCGTCATCCTTCGAAATATGGCTGTACCCAATGCAGTTCATTTTTGTACCCACTGCCGAACGGACAACCTCCTCGCCGTCCTTATTTTTCATTACGATCTGCTCTGTATCATGGCTGTGACCGTCGAGGAAAACATCTATGCCGTTAGTATTTTCTATGATATCTGCATAAGTCCATGGCTTACAGTCGGCTTCAAGCCCCACATGCCCGATAACATAGACATATTCCGCACCCTCGGCTCTTGCATCGTCAACAGCCTTCTGGACTGCTTCGTATACAGCCTCACCCGTGTCGTCCTGAAGAAAACCGTAGATAAAATCCCCTGCCTCGTTCTTGAAATGATCCGGAGTGGAACAGACAAGTGTCTTGGGTGTCGTAACACCGACGAAGGCTATCTTGATTCCGGCCGCTTCCTTAATCACATAGGGATCAAATATGAGTTCTCCTTCACGGTTTAAGTTACAGCTTATATATGGGAATTCAGCCTTTTTCGTAAGATCCATGAAAGTATCCATTCCGTAATCAAATTCGTGATCGCCGGGGATGGCAACATCATAATGAAGATCATTCATAAGGTCGATTATGGCTTCGCCTTTGGTGATGGTTCCTATCGACTCGCCCTGTATTGAATCACCGTCATCAACGAGAAGCGTAGTGTACCCTTTGGCTTCATAGGCATCCCTTACCTGCTTTAGGCCCGCATATCCGAATCCCTGATCGATACCGCAGTGCACGTCGCTTGTGTATAGTATTATTACATCGCCGTTTTTAGGGGCAGTCCGATCCTGCTCTGACGCCGTGGATTTGTCATTTTCTAAGGTATGATTTTCGGCATCGTTATGGTTACCGGTTGTGCCGTTGACGGTAATGCTGCATCCGGCAAGTCCAATCGCCATGACAATGGCTACAGTACCTGATATGAGTTTTCTTAATGTTGTCATTTCCTTGCTCCTATCACTTCTTGTCAAAAAGCCCGAATCGCCGGTCATTTCGGCGTTTCGGGCTTATCACTTACGTGTGTGAAAGGATTCGAACCCTCGACCTTCTGGTCCGTAGCCAGA
>DEEW01000081.1:304-2877 GCA_002350465.1 Lachnospiraceae bacterium UBA2868 | reverse complement strand
AATCCCTCATTCTTTTCTTCTATCGCCTTTATGGCGTGATAAGTGTACTCGATATACGGAACCTCGATATCATTCTCTCTTGCCATATCAATGAGATACCCGCATAAGCTGTCAACCTCCGTCCGGCGCTTTTCATCAATGTCCTGAAGTGTTGAGAACCTTGAGGAATCGGCACAGGGGTAAATGCCAACCTCCTCGGGAAGATCCACTCCCCGAAGCTTTGCCAGCACTCTTACTTCCGCCCAGAGCTTACCCGCAAGAAACCTACCGTGTTCACTTCTTGTGTAGAGTGCCGCGGGAGCCCCTATAACAGCCTGCGGAAGATTATTGCAAATATTCTTGGCATATTTCGTCCAGATGTCGAGCATCACGTCCGCACTCTTAAAGGCGTTAATCTGCGTGCCGTCAAAGGCATCCTCAACAATCTTAAGCTTTTCTTCGGCATTCGCCGGATCCGCCGCGCCGTAACGGATCGTTGCGTTATATTCTTCGTCAAACACAACTTCCCCGTTTGCTCTTCTGGACGCGATCATTATTATGCTGTGAAGCACATGCTCGCTTCCAATGGCTTTTGCGATTTTCTCCTCGGAATCCGCTCCGTTTAACATAGACATTACCACAGTCTTCTCACCTACAAGCGGCGGCATGAGTTTAATTGCTTCATCAAGACCGGTTCCCTTAACCGCAACGATTATCAGATCCTGTACCCCGGCATCTTCGGGGGTTTTTACTACGGGGCGGTAAACCTTGCCGTTTACTTTAATGCCGTCCCTTGCAAGTCTGTCACACCTGTCTTTATCGGCAACAACGGTAAACTCCCGGTCCAAAAGATCGGCATTGCCGTATGCCCATATAAAATATGCGCCGACTGCTCCGGCACCAATCAAAGCAACTTTCACGGTTTTCTCCTAACTGAATGAACTATGGACGCTCGCCAATTTAATAAAAATAAGCAACCTCATCCTCGGGCGCACTTGTTGTTTCGATCTTCGTGGCTATCATATAGGGCGATGGCTCATTGGTCTGGCGGTTCATAATGGCCTGCACCTTAGCCGTAACATCAACCCAAGCACCCTCCTTGATGCCTGCCTGTTTGTCGTATTCGCACGGAAAGCCAACAAGAGCGATATCTTCGGCACAGCATGTCATAGCCGGCCTTGCCACCACAAAAACATTATCCTTCTTAACATCCTTCGGATGTGCTGCCTTAGCCTTGAACCTCACTGTTTTGTTCAGATAATTGCCTATGTTTTCAAAAGTGTCTATGTAGAATATACCGTAATCCTCATCACCGACCTCGATAACATCGGCATTGATATCATAGGGCAGCTCTTCCGGCACATTATCCTCTACCTTGCCTTCAGGCGTCTCGTAGAGCACCTGGGCACGACGGTTTACAGCCCTGACCATACGCTTGAACATGGCACGGTCATACTCATCCTTGCATCTGTTAAACACAACAAGATCCGAATACAGATACTGATTCGTCATCATCATCTTCATATTCGACAGATACATCTCGAATGTGGTTGAATCTATGGGCGTTATAACCTCGGCAAGCTCCCAGTTCCCCGGAAGTGCATCCAGCAGCTCATTGATATCCCACATTCCGTTTGCTTCTATAATGATCCGGTCAGGCTTTACTTCCTTCTGGAAAGCAAGAAAAGCCTCTTCGGTAACCGAATCCTCGTCTTCTATCTTGCGGACAACAAACTTATTATCGTCAAGCCGCATTATATCAATGCTCTCTTCGCCTTCTTCGCACACTACCATAAGGGTAGTAAGTCCGTCTTTAAACTGCCCTTCATCCATAGTCTGCCTTATGAAGCTTGTCTTTCCGCTATCCAAAAATCCTGTAAATAAGTATACAGGCAGAGGTCTTTTTGCGAACATTTTTATACTCCGAATAATCCTACAAGTTTTGATTCATCTATTTCGGCACCGATAACACACAGTCTTCCGGTGTAATCCGCACTGCCTTCCCTTATCTCGCTCTCTCCGGGCGTAAGGTCAAAGTGCAGCCACTTTCCGTCAGAGGACTGAACGATTCCCTTGGCACGGAGAACCTGTCCGAATTCCCCGGTATTTGCCAGCCTGTCAAGGATCTTCTCAAGGTCAGCTCTGTCAAACTTCTTCGGTGTCTCAACGCCCCAGCTTGTAAATACCTCGTCCGCGTCATGATCATGATGATGGTGGTGATGGTGCTCGTGTTCGTGGTCATGATGGTGCTCATGCTCATGATCATCGTGGTCATGGTCGTGATCATCATCGTGGTGATGATGATGTCCGCACTCACATTCCTCGTCATCATCATCGTGATGATGGTGGTGATGATGCTCATGGTCATGTTCAAGCTCCAGCTCGTGCTCAAGTGCCTTGGCGTCGCTCATAGCACCGAAAATCACGGAGCCTTCTATCTCATCCCAAGGTGTGGTTATAACCGCCGCCTCATGATTTTTCTCCCTGATGAGCTTAACCGTCTCGTCAAGTTTGTCAGCGGTAACATCCTGAGTCCTCGAAAGTACGACACACCTTGCGGTCTCCACCTGGTTGTTGAAGAATTCGCCGAAATT
>DEEW01000081.1:0-192 GCA_002350465.1 Lachnospiraceae bacterium UBA2868 | reverse complement strand
CGGCTCTTTCCACATCCGACAGCTTCCCTACCCCCGAAGGCTCAATGATGATCCTGTCGGGATGATATTCATCAACAACCTTTTTAAGCGCCGTTGCAAAATCGCCCACAAGCGAGCAGCATATACAGCCGCTGTTCATCTCCGTAATATTGATCCCGGCATCCTTTAAGAATCCGCCGTCAATGCCGATCT
>DEEW01000038.1:2126-4793 GCA_002350465.1 Lachnospiraceae bacterium UBA2868 | reverse complement strand
GGAAATGCGTCCTATATACTGTCCGGACTTACAAAAGCGGGATTTAAAGCCTTCGGAGGGGTTAATTCCCCCTATGTCTGGATGGCAACACCGGAGAGTATGTCAAGTTGGGACTTCTTTGATATGCTGCTTGAGAAGGCAAATGTTGTAGGAACCCCGGGAGTCGGATTCGGATCATGCGGAGAAGGGTATTTCAGGCTTACATCCTTCGGAAGCAGTGAAAATACGAGAGAAGCGGTGGACAGAATAGTTAATCTGATGGGCTGAGGACAGCTTTTTTAAATGTCAAAATACCGTATGTCAAGATACAAAACCAATAACTTGACATACGGTATTTTTATATCTTGACAAATGGTGCTGCAAGTGTAAAATACAATGTATAAATACTATATATTGGTTTTGGAAGGGAAATAACATGAAATATCTTGATGTTCATGAGGCATCCGTTAAATGGGGCATGACGGAAAGACGTATTACAATGCTGTGCCGAAACGGTGTTATAGAGGGTGCTCAAAAAGACGGAAAGGTATGGCTGATTCCGGCGAATACCCCCAAGCCTTATGACGGCAGAACGAAAGAAGCCCACAGGGCAGCAAAGAAAAAGGACAAAAAGGAGAGGACAGTTATGGGAAAGTATTTTGGAACGGACGGATTCCGTGGCAAGGCAGGCGTTGTGCTTACGGCGGAACATGCGTTTAAGATCGGCCGCTTCCTGGGATGGTATTACGGCAAGGAACACCCGGCAAGGATTGTTATCGGTAAGGACACAAGGCGTTCATCGTATATGTATGAGAATGCCCTTTCGGCAGGCATAACTTCATCCGGCGGAGATTCATACCTTCTGCATGTTACTACGACACCCTGTGTCAGCTATATAACAAGAACTGAGGATTTCGATTGCGGAATCATGATCTCGGCAAGTCATAACCCGTTCTTTGATAACGGCATCAAGCTTATGAACAAAGAAGGGGAGAAGATGGAAGATGAAGTCCAGGATCTTGTGGAACAGTTCATCGACGGAGAGATTGACGATGTTAAGTGGGCTACGGACGATAAGATCGGCAGAACTATAGATTTCTATTCCGGCCGTAACCGTTACATCGGATATCTTACAAGTATTGCTCCTGTATCCTTCGAAAAATGCAAGGTTGCGCTGGACTGTGCAAACGGAAGCTCATGGATGATAGGAAGAGCCGTTTTTGACGCTCTCGGAGCCAAGATAAATGTTATGAACGATACCCCCGACGGTGTGAATATAAACCTGAATGCGGGTTCTACGCACATCGAAGGTTTGCAGAAATACGTACGTGAGAATAAGGTTGATGTGGGCTTCGCTTTTGACGGAGATGCCGACAGATGTCTTGCTGTTGATGAATACGGGGATGTGGTAAACGGCGATATGATCATGTATATATGCGCCAAGCATTTCAAGAACAAGGGAATGCTTCCGAGCAACACTGTCGTAACAACGGTAATGTCGAATTTCGGATTATACAAAGCCTTCGACAATATCGGAATCAATTATGAGAAGACAAAAGTCGGTGACCGTTATGTATATGAGAACATGAAGGAAAATGATCATATGATCGGCGGAGAACAATCGGGTCATGTTATTTTCAGAAAATATGCCCACACAGGTGACGGGCTTGTCACAGCCATAATGCTCATGACGGTTCTGGTTGAGACCCATCTTCCGCTTTCGGTGCTTGCCTCCGAGGTCAAGATGTATCCACAGGTTCTTAAAAATGTGGAGGTTGATGACAAGGATGCAACGCTTGAAGATCCTGCGGTTAAAAAGGCAGTTGATGATACGACTGCATATCTTGCAAATGACGGCCGTGTATTGCTCAGAGCATCGGGAACCGAGCCGGTTCTTCGTGTGATGAGTGAGGCACAGACATACAAGGACTGTGAGAAGTGTGTTGATGAGATAATCGATGCCATGAAGACATCGGGACATCTTATCAAGATACGGTGATCAAGGTGGCAAAAAGTTTTCGGTTTCTAATGGCAAGGAAAGGTGATAAAAATGAACTGTAAGATTGAAGATCTGTATGACCTGTCGCATTCGGCAGCGGGAGATTATCTCAAAGGCTTTACATATCCATGGGAAGCCCTTGACGGTATCAAGGAACTGATTCTTAAGATCGGCGAGACTCTTTCGCCGGATGAGTACGATCATCCCGAGGAGGATGTCTGGATCGCCAAAGATGCAAAGAGATATCCGAACAATTACATAGGAGGACCGTGCATAATAGGACACAATACCGAAATCCGCCCGGGTGCGTTCATAAGAGGTTCTGCGCTTGTAGGTGATAACTGTGTTGTGGGCAATTCTACAGAGCTTAAAAATGTAATACTCTTTGATAACGTACAGGTTCCCCATTACAACTATGTGGGAGATTCCATACTCGGATATAAAGCTCACATGGGGGCAGGATCAATAACAAGTAACGTCAAGTCGGATAAAAAACTTGTTGTTATAAAAGGCGAGGATGAGTCTATAGAAACAGGCCGCAAGAAGGTGGGTGCGATGCTCGGAGACAGGGTTGAAGTAGGCTGCAACAGCGTACTTAATCCGGGAACCGTTATCGGAAGAGACAGTAACGTTTACCCCGTATCCTGTGTGAGGGGTGTGATTCCGGCAAACAGTATATACAAAGAAGC
>DEEW01000038.1:1182-2025 GCA_002350465.1 Lachnospiraceae bacterium UBA2868 | reverse complement strand
ACAGGAGGGAAAAATGAGAGTAATAGTAGCCAACACGTATGAAGAAGGTGCCAGGGCGGCAGCAGACATTATTGAAAAACTTGTAAGAGAAAATCCCACATGCACACTCGGTCTTGCAACCGGATCAAGCCCTGTGGGAATGTACAAGGAACTTGCAAGAAGATGTAAGGAGGAAGGACTTGATTTTTCGAAGGTTCATTCCGTGAATCTTGATGAGTATGTAGGTCTTGAACCTACACATCCCCAGAGCTACAGATACTTTATGGATGATAATCTGTTCAATCACATCAACATCGATAAGGCAAACACATATGTGGCAAAAGGTGTGGGAGATATTGAAGCAAACCTCAAGGAGTTTAATGATATTCTCGACAAAACCGATATCGATCTGCAGGTTCTCGGTGTAGGACCTGACGGCCATCTCGGATTTAACGAGCCCGGTGCGACTCTGTATGAGAAAGCACACAAGGAAACTCTTGAGGACAGTACAATCGATGCCAATACAAGATTTTTTGAGAGTCGTGATGAGGTTCCGAAATATGCTGTAACAATGGGAATGGGAAGCATCATGAAAGCAAAGACTCTTCTGATGATCATTAACGGCAACAAGCAGGAGGCAGCAAGGAAGCTTCTTATGGAGGACAAAATCGATCCTATGTGTCCCGCAACATTTATGAGACTTCACAGAGACGCTGTTGTGGTAATTGAGAAGAAGCTTGCTGATGAGATAGGATATAAAGGATAACTTAAGTTTACTATAGGTACAACAGGAATGACTTGCGAATGAGCGGCAAATGACTTACACATTTGGAAGTGTAAGTCATTCTTGTATAGAAGAGTACG
>DEEW01000038.1:324-1090 GCA_002350465.1 Lachnospiraceae bacterium UBA2868 | reverse complement strand
ATACTTCTTCAGGGACTGTCCAAGCTTGAATACCGCGGCTATGATTCGGCAGGAATAACTGTAAGGAACGGAAGTGATCCGGCTGAGGTTGTCAAGACAATAGGAAAACTTCACAATCTGGTAGAGAAGACGGATGAGGGAAGAGCACTTGTGGGAAACTGCGGTATAGGTCATACAAGATGGGCTACCCACGGGGCTCCGAGCAAAACGAATGCGCATCCCCATGTATCCGGGAACTGTACCAACTCAGGATCGGGAGTGGTTGAATCGGAGGTTGTGGGAGTACATAACGGGATAATCGAAAACTATCAGGAACTCAAAGCAAAACTTGAACGTCATGATTACAAGTTCTACTCCCAGACCGACACGGAAGTTCTGATCAAACTTGTGGATTATTATTACAAAAAATATAAGGTTGGTCCCATAGATGCTCTTGCGAAGACTATTGTGAGAGTGAGGGGATCCTATGCACTGGTCGTTATGTTTTCCGACTATCCCGACAGGATATTTGTAGCGCGTAAGGATTCGCCCATGATAATCGGGGTTAATGACGGTGAGTCCTTCATAGCTTCCGATGTACCTGCCATATTGGAGCATACAAGAAATGTGTACTATATAGGCAATCTTGAAATGGCAGAGATATCGGCCGGAGATGTAACGTTCTATAATCTTGACGGAGATGCCATTGAAAAAGAGGTCACGAAGATCGAGTGGGATGCCCAGTCTGCCGAAAGAGGCGGATACGAGCATTTCATGATGAAGGAGA
>DEEW01000038.1:0-248 GCA_002350465.1 Lachnospiraceae bacterium UBA2868 | reverse complement strand
GGTTTATATGATATTGATCTGTCGGAGGTCGGCATTACGGATGAGATGATAAGGAGTCTTTCCGAAATATATATTGTTGCCTGCGGAAGTGCCTGGCATGTGGGAATGGAGGCACAGTATGTGATAGAGGAGCTTACCGATCTTCAGGTAAGGGTAGAACTTGCTTCCGAATTCCGTTACAGGAAAAATCGCCTGGCTAAGGATGCTTTGGTGATCATCATATCCCAGTCGGGAGAGACGGCGGACTC
>DEEW01000191.1:5034-14920 GCA_002350465.1 Lachnospiraceae bacterium UBA2868 | reverse complement strand
AAGACGGTGCTCAGATCACATCCCCCAGAGATACGGATATTATCGGTGAAGTTGCAGCTGTTGCCGATTACAACGAAGTTAAAACAATGAGCAAGGAAGAAGCCATAGCGGACAAGCTCTACAATGTGATCGGAAAAGAAATCGATGACAAGTATATGGTCGAACTCAAGAAGCAGATCATTCATCCCGAGATAATTAAGGCTGTGGCCGATTCTATCAAGATCGTTTACACTCCGTTCCACGGAACCGGAAATCTCCCGGTAAGGCGGATACTGTCGGAGCTGGGATTCAAGCATGTGTATGTGGTTCCCGAGCAGGAACTTCCGGATCCCGAATTTACTACTCTTGAGTACCCCAATCCCGAAGATCCCAAGGCCTTCACTCTGGCTCTTAAGCTGGCGAAGGAAAAGGATGCGGACATAGTCCTTGCTACAGATCCGGATGCGGACAGACTGGGAATATATGCGAAGGATTCGGCAACAGGTGAATATATACCGTTTACAGGAAATATGTCCGGTATGCTTATTGCAGAGTATATTCTCCGTGAGAGAAAAGAGATGGGTACCCTTCCGGCAAACGGTGCTCTCATCAAAACCATCGTTACGACCAATCTCGCCGATGCAATTACAAAAGCATATGGCATTAAGCTGATCGAGGTACTCACCGGATTTAAGTATATCGGAGAGCAGATCAAGTATTTTGAACAGAATCACGACTATGAGTATGTATTCGGGCTTGAGGAAAGCTACGGATGTCTTGCGGGAACCCATGCCAGAGACAAGGACGCTGTTGTTGCGGTAATGTGCCTGTGTGAAGTTGCAGCATGGTGCAAGTACAACAATATAACCGTATGGGATCAGATGCTCAAGATTTATGAGCGTTTCGGCTACTACATGGAAGGCATACATACCATTACTCTCAAGGGCATTGACGGAGCACAGCAGATAAAGGATATGATGGAAAAGCTCCGCAGCAATCCGCCCAAAGAGTTTGACGGCTTAAAAGTGCTTAAGTTCAGAGACTACGAGAAGGACACAATCACAGACCTGGCAACGGGTGAAGTAACACCTACCGGGCTTCCGAAGTCCAATGTACTGTATTTTGAGATTGAAAATGACAGCTGGTGTTGTGCAAGGCCTTCGGGAACAGAGCCCAAGATCAAGTTTTACATGGGTATAAAGGGCGACAATCTGGAAGATGCTAACAGGAAACTTGAAAGCTTTAAAGATGCAGTTGTTAAGGCACTGGAAGGATAACCGTACCATTAGATCGATCATATTGGCATTTCTTGCGCTTTGTGCCGCGGTGTCGGTATTTCAGGGCGCAAGGAATGCCTTGGAGTTTTCCCAGGATTTTCAGTGGGATGCGGCAAGGGCACTAAGAGACGGAATGGATCCTTATGAAATGTCATATCTTCCGCAGATAACCGAATCGGAATCACCGGCACTTGCAGAGTTTTACCGGATGTACACCGACAGGGGACTTACGCAGAAGATGGAGGCAAATCAGTTTCCAACGCTTTTAATGCTGTTATTTCCCATGACCTATTTGGCTCCTGCGGCGGCTAGGTGTCTGTGGCTTGCCCTTAATCTGGCATTTACGGCAGGAATAGTTATTCTTCTTAGAAGAACATTTTTTGAAAATGCGGATATTTATGAATATACTGCCGCCATACTGTTGATGCTGGCGGGCACTCCCTACAGGAACCAGCTTGGTGTCGGGCAACATACGCTGTTTGCCTTCTTCTTCTTTATGATGGCGGTATATACCGAAAAAAAAGATGTGAAAAAAAGCCCGGCAGGATGTGTACTTACAGCCCTATGCCTTTTTGTATCGTACTATAAATACACGCTGACGGCTCCCCTTGCGTTATACTTTATATATAAAAAGAGATATAAAGAGCTTGCTCTTTCAGTTGCGGCACACGTTGTCCTGACCGGGGTGTTTGCGGTAAGGGCCGGCAAGAGTTTTGTGTATATGATAAAAGCTCCGCTTGAAGTGGCTTCAAATCTGGCCACCGAGGGCGGGATCGATCTGGGGGTTTTATTCGGAAGCCCTCTTTGTTATGTTGTGGCTCTTGTAATCGGAATATTGCTTGTTGCGGTAACACTAAAGCTTCCGCAAAACAGTGAAAACATATTGATTTCACTGCTTATTCTCTGGTCCCTCATCCTTACTTACCACAGGACCTATGATTTTTTTGTACTTCCGGCGGCAGCAGCATTTGTGTGCCCGGGTGGCGATACGGACCAGAATGAGAGAGATCCGGCATGGTTTTTGGTATTTGCAGTGCTTGTCATGGCTGTTTTTTTCGCTCTCAGAGTGTTTAATGAGAATAATGCTTCAAAAATATGCGTAGGTATATTGTATTACGCATTTACGCTGGCATTTACATACGTTACGATAAGAACAATAAAAAACCGTCAGATTGTGACGGCGTTTAAAGGAAATAATATAAAATGACGGATAATACGATCGATAAGAAAGAAAAAGGAAAAAAGCTTGCAGCCCAAATACTTAAGTTCGGTTTTGTGGGAGGCACATCGTTTATTATAGACTTTGTTATTACGCTCATAGTTTCCAAGATATGCCGCACACTTGGCATGAATGTGGCAACGGCCGCTACCGTAGGAAGCGTTTTCGGGTTCTGTATTTCCCTTGTGTATAACTACATTATGAGCATGAAGTTTGTATTTGAGAGACGTGATGACATGAACCGGACCAAGGAGTTTACCATATTTGTGCTTCTGTCGCTTGTTGGAATGGGAATCAATTCGGCAATAATGTTCTTCGGAGTGCATGGATTGGAAAGGTTCCTTCCCGATATCGTAGCCCGTTTTCCCGACTATGTGACAGCCGGTGTCAAGATGTTCGCTACAGGCGTCGTTATGGTTTATAACTTTATCAGCAGAAAAATGACTTTGGAGAAAAAACAGGAATCATGAGAAAACATATAAGATATATTTCTCTGTTAATGATGATTTTGACCCTGATGCTTAGTGGCTGTGACGCCGATCCGGCATCCCAAACAGACAGACAGGGCAATTCGGAAGTAAAATCTGAGACAGAGACGACAGAGGAAGAGCCCGAAAGGACCATAGAGCCGGAAAATGAGCCAACTTTGAGTGAAGACTATACCGAAGGATTCGGAGACACCTTTTCGGGAACAACCAATTCCCCGGAAAATGCCCGGGAGGATACCGAAGAGACCGGGACGGAAGATGAGAACAAAACCGTAAACAGCAAGGATGTGGACCTTATCTTTTTCATGGGGCAGTCGAATATGTCCGGAGCTGCCGGAGATGCAACGCTTGCCCCCTATGTATCTGAAGAGGCAGGAATGGAATTTCGTGCCGTGTCGGATCCCACAACCCTGTACCCGATAACAGAACCCTTCGGGATAAATGAAAACAGGCCGGGAGGGCTGAACGAATATCCGGGAGCCAAAAAAGGCTCTCTTGTTTCGGCTTTCATAAATGAATACCATGAGGAAACAGGCAGAAAAGTCATTGCGGTGTCCATGTCAATGGGTGCAACCGATATGGATACGTGGACGTCTGCGGGAGTGACCTCTGATATCAAACAACGTTTCGATACAAGCGTATCCTATCTTAAGAATAACGGTTATACCATCGGTCATATGTATGCTGTCTGGCTGCATGGCGAATCCGACGCTATCAAAGGGACAGATCCGGAAGTATACAGAACGGATCTTGATAATATTATGAGGCCTCTGTTTATAGGCGGAGTAAGGAAAGTATTCTTAATAGTTCCCGGAAGAACCATCGATTACAGGGATATTTTCCTGGATATAATAAACGTTCAGAAGCAGATATGCGCAGAAAGCGATTATTATGCGCTGGCAACTACTGTCCTCACCAGGGTCAGTACCGAATACATGAAGGACCAGTATCATTACAATCAGCATGTGCTTAATATGGTCGGAATAGAAGCGGCAAAGGCCGTCGCCTACTATACGGAGCACAATGTCGAAAAGATCGTGTATGATTACAGGGAAAAAGAATACATTATTCAGGATGGCGTTGATGAGAACTCCCAGCCAAAAGACGACATCATTGACCTGTCCGGCATAAACATTAATGAAGTGTACTAGAGCTTGAACAAGGAGGATGTGCCATGCAGAACGACAAAATACTGTTATTTATACCTGCTTACAACTGCGAAAAGCAGATAGTCAGGGTCTTGGACCAGTTAGGCCCGGCTGAGATGGCTTTTATATCAAAGGTTATAGTTGTTAATAATCGAAGTACGGATAATACGGAGCAGGCAGTTCTTGATTTTATGCATGCCCATGCAAATCTCCCCATAACACTGCTTCGCAACCATGAAAACTACGGACTCGGAGGTTCCCATAAGGTTGCATTCAACTACGCAGTAGAGCATGGTTATGATTATGTGATGGTACTTCACGGAGATGATCAGGGAAGCATCTCTGATTTTATTCCGGTTCTGGGAAAGGGCTATTACAGGAAGCATGACTGCATTCTGGGAGCCAGATTTATGAGAGGATCAAAGCTTGAAGGCTATTCCGCAATAAGGACAATAGGAAATATTGTATACAATTTCCTATTTGCCTTTGTTACCCGAAGGAGGATATACGATCTGGGCTCGGGGCTTAATATGTACAGTACCGAAATGCTTAAGTCCAAATTCTACGAAAAATTCCCGGACAATCTTATGTTTAACTATCTGATGATCCTTGCGGCTCAGTATTATGGACATGATATCAAATTCTACCCTGTCAGCTGGAGAGAAGAGGATCAGGTATCCAATGTCAGGATGGCCAGCCAGGCTGTTAAAGTACTTGCAATGTTAAAGGATTATTATTCTGACCCTACGGTGATTGAGAGCGATTACAGAGAAAAGATCATAGATTCGTATGAGGCCGATCCGGTATGAGAATATTGCTTGGGGCAATTGCATTGATCGCCTTTTGCATGGTTCATGCGATCAAAATGATGAGGATGTATCTGATAATAATGGACCAAAAGGTGTCATTTGACAGATATGTTCCGGCGTACCTCAGAACAACGCTTGTTAATCTCATCGTTCCTTATAAGCTGGGTGAGATATACAGAATAGGTGTGTTTTACCGTATATCCGGAGGATTTAAAACAGGTTTTTTCTCGGTGCTTATAGACCGGTTCTTTGATACACTTGCCCTTGTGATGATACTTCTGCCTTACCAGATGTTTATCTCGCGAAATATCACAACCCCCACCGTGCTTCTGACAGTGTTCGAAGTTGTGGTGCTTCTGGCATACCGGATATTTCCGCCGTCATATGATTTTCTGAACAGATATATAATTACTTCCAAAGAGTCAAAGAGATCTATGATGGCATTGTCGGTGCTAGAACAGCTGGATGACTGGTATGAGTATGCCCGGGGGCTCGTCAGAGGAAGATACGGAATACTTATGTTGTTTTCTCTTGCAGCATGGCTGCTCGAGATAGCGGTTCTTGCAATCTTTAACAGATTATGGGGTTACGGCTTCGGAGTATCGGATTTTGGGGCATATATAGAATCCATTGTGTCATCTTCCGATTATGCCACCAGGAAGGCTTATACCGCCACATCTGTTGCTGTCATCGCGGCGTTTACCGTGATCTTTACATTAAGGTATCTTTTGGCAAAAAGAAAAATAAGGGATATTCATAAATGACAAGAAATGTTGTGATCGTCTATGACGATACGAGAAAACCCGGCAGGGAAATAGCATCAATAACCGGCAGCAAAAGCTTTGGAGAAACAATATACAAAAGGCATACGCTGAGGGATAGAGTTGCCGCGGCATTTTCGCAGATACCTCAGGTTGCAGGTTTCTATGACATAGGATCAGGGGAAGTAGCTGCCTTCAGAGAAACACCTGTTATCCTATACTTCTCTGACTTCGGAATAGCTAAAACAGAGGCTTTGGAGACGATTGTATACAAAGCGGGGTATGCACACGAGAACTATAAAATAACACATGGTAATAGAATAGCATGCGTTATCTTCAAAGATGTGCCTTCATTTTTCTCTGCATCGCCGGTTGATTTTGACAAGTATACGGAAATAGTAAGCGATGCATTTACCGATCTGTCGGACGTAGGTAATTTCAGATACTTTATTACGGGCGGATTTGATGCAAGATTCTTTAATACGCTCTCGGGTGATGAGTATACTGTTGTAAAAACCTCCGAAAAGAAGGACAAGATCAAGGCAGAGTACACATTTTATTCACTGCTTCCGGATGATATGAAGCAGTGGTTTGTAAGACCCTATGATTATAGGGAGGATGAGCGCAGCGCAAGTTACAGAATGCAGCGATATTCCATGACGGACCTTGCTATAAGGTATGTCCACGGATCCATCTCAATCGAGGAATTCAAGGCCATACTAAGGCAGCTGTTTTATTTTCTCACTCATCGTAAAAGCGAAGAGGTTACGGGAATGGAATATGAAGCCCAGGCCAGGAGGCTCTACGTCTCAAAGGTATACGAGCGGGTCGCACAGTTAAAGGAGGATCCGCAGTATGATGATCTGGCAAAGCTGGTTGTATCTCTATCTCCGTACAGTGATATAGATGAGATCGTAGCAAGATATGTTAATCTGTATGACCGTATCAGATCAGGTATTGCGTTTGACCATGTAAAATGTATAAGCCACGGAGATATGTGCTTTTCCAATATTTTGTACTCTAATCCCGATTCGCTCCTCAAAATGGTTGATCCCAAGGGGGCGATGAGTACGGAGGAGCTGTACATGGACCCGTATTATGATGTGGCCAAGCTTTCACATTCAATATGCGGGCATTACGATTTCTTTAACAGCGACCTGTATGAGATAACAATAGATGCCGGTTTGAGGGCAAGGGTTAAGGTTGATGCCGATAACAGAGGGTATGTGGAGCTGTTCAAGGAAAGCCTGGCAGAGCACGGAATGGATTTTGTACTGATCAGGCTGTACGAAACATCGCTGTTTCTCTCGATGCTCCCGCTTCACATGGACAGACCGCAAAAGGTATTCGGCTTTATAATGAACGCACTTGCTATTATGGACAGTTTGGAGAATTGATATTATGCATGAAGATCTGACATTTGTTTTCGATATAGACGGAACTATCTGCCCGATAAAGGGACCGGATGAAAAATATGAGGATATTGTGCCTTATAAGGAGATGGTTGATAAGATCCGTGAATATAAGAGTCAGGGAGCGAAGATTGTGCTCCTTACAAGCAGGAATATGAATTCATATAACGGAAACATCGGACTTATAAATGCCAACACGGCAAAAATCCTGCTGGCATGGCTGGATAAGTGGGAAATACCGTATGATGAGATTATATACGGCAAGCCCTGGCCCGGATATCACGGATTCTATGTGGATGACAGAACTGTACGCCCTTCGGAGTTTCTTACCAAAAGCGTGGAGGAACTTGATGAAACGGTAAGGAGGGACAGATGCAGATAGTCATAACAATGGCAGGTCTTGGCAGCAGATTCAAAAAGGCCGGATACAAGATGCCCAAGTATGAGATCAAAGCGAGGGGAAAGTCCCTGTTTGCATGGTCGATGGAGAGCCTGACGGGGTTCTTTTCACCCCAAAATGATTATTACTTCATCGTAAGGCGCGAAGACAATGCAGGTGATTTTATAAGGAGTGAGTGGGAGAGCCTTACAGGATCATCTGAAAGGGTAAAAATCATAGAACTTGACAGTATGACGGATGGCCAGGCAACAACTGCCATGCTTGTGGCACCGTACTGGAAGGGCGATGATTCGCTCCTTATATACAATATAGATACCTACGTAGAGGCAGGCCAGATGAAGGCATCGGACATTGAAGGAGACGGATTCATCCCCTGTTTTAGAGCCGAGGGAGATCACTGGAGCTTTGTTGCGGTGGATGATAAGGGCGATGCCACCGAAGTACGGGAAAAGGTGCGTATTTCCGATAACTGTACGCTTGGAGCCTACTATTTTAGGTCATGCCGTCTGTACGAGCGGTTGTATAACGAATATTACAAGGACGGGGCAAATATGGAAAAAGGGGAAAAATACGTTGCTCCGCTGTATAATTATATGATTTCCCGGGGAATGCAGGTCAGGATAAGCCTGGTCGATCCCGAGCGCGTCCACGTGCTGGGAACTCCCGAGGAGCTTGAAGTGTTCTCCCAAATGGGTTAATGAGGTTTTGATGAGTAACAAAAGACACTATATAAAAAGGGGCATCAGCTACCTGAAGAGAAACGGGATCCTAAAAACCATCAACAAGGGATTGGAGCGGTTTGAGGCCGATAAGGCTCAGAAAGGGTATGTTGCATATCATGCAGGAGATGCCGAGCTTGCCGCCCAGAGAAGTAAAAAGTTTCAAAACCCTTATAAATTCAGTATCCTTGTTCCTGCATATGAGACTGATCCCGACCTGTTCAAACAAATGACAGAGTCGGTTATCGGCCAGACATACGGGAACTGGGAACTTATCATTGCGGACGCAAGCCGGGATGATTCGAGACGGGATATTGTCCGTAAGCTTTCGGAAGAGTACAATCCTTCGGCCAGAGATGACTTTGGCTCTGTTTTTGACAAGATCCGCTATTATCACCTGGAGGAAAACAAGGGGATCAGCGGCAACACGAATGAGGCGCTGGATAAGGCTTCGGGAGATTACATATGCCTGCTCGATCACGATGATCTTTTGGAAAATACAGCACTGTTTGATATAATGGCTGCTATAGAAGACAGGGAGCGGGCGGCAAGATCAAGCGAATCTATAGCGAAAATACTCGTTGCGTATTCCGATGAAGACAAGGTCAGTGAGGATGGGACCCGGTATTTTGATGTTCATAACAAACCGGACTTTGATCCTGTTCTTCTTAAAACCAATAACTATATCTGTCATTTTCTCGTGGTGGATACCAATCTTGCCAAAAGCGTAGGAGGTTTTTTGAGCGAGTATGACGGAGCACAGGATCATGACTTTATACTAAGATGTACTGAGGGAATAAGACCCGATCAGATAATCCATGTACCGAAAGTACTCTATCATTGGAGAAGTACATTCGGATCCACATCGGAAAATCCCGATGCCAAGCTGTACGCATACCGGGCAGGTAAGGCAGCCGTGAAGTCAGCATTCGAAAGGGCAGGAATCGAAGCAAAGATTACAGATTCCCCTCATCTGGGGTTTTTTGATATAGAATATAAAAGACTCCACAGACCGGTATTGAGCATCTCTTCCGAAGAGTTTATGACCATGACAGAGGAGGAGAGGGATCGTCTTGACTGTGATTTTTTGATGATACTGTCTTCCGCGCTTGTTCCGGTTGACGGAGAATATATAGCGGATATGGAGTCATGCATGAATCTGCCCTATGTGGGAGCAGTGACCGGTAAAATAATAGGGCGTAATCAGAAAGTGGAAAGTGCGGGATATGATGCCGGGGCGGATGGGCAAAAAAAAGCCAGATTTGCCGGACTTAATGCCGGATTTTCCGGTTATATGCACAGAGCATCACTTCATCAGCTTGTAGGTGCGTTTACGCAGGACTGTGTTCTTTTACGGAAAGATGCCATAGACCATATGTATCCGGAAATAGGACTAAAGCCCGGGTATTACATTTATTATATGCCGAAGGCTGTGTTTAAAAGAAAAAAGAAATGAGCGAAGTAACCGTAATAATACCGAATTACAACGGCATAAAGTATATAAAAGACTGTCTTGATTCTCTGCTTGTGCAGACTATGAAGGCTGACATAGTTGTCGTTGACAATGCTTCAACGGACGGCTCGCTTGACGTTATAAAAGGCTACGGTGACGTTAAACTCATAGAACTTAAAGACAATTTCGGGTTCTGTCGTGCGGTTAACGAAGGAATTGCC
>DEEW01000191.1:0-4934 GCA_002350465.1 Lachnospiraceae bacterium UBA2868 | reverse complement strand
ACCCCGACCGGATCGATTCGGCGGGAGATCTGTATTGTGCGCTTGGCTGGGCATTTTCACTGGGAAAAGACAAAAAAAGCGATAAGTACAATAAGGAATCGGTTATCTTCTCGGCATGCGGAGGAGCTTCGATATACAGAAAAGAGTTGTTTGAGGTGATCGGCTATTTTGATGAGCTTCACTTCTCATATCTTGAGGACGTTGATGTGGGATACAGGGCAAGGATCATGGGTTATGTAAACCGCTATACTCCGAAAGCCGTTGTGTATCATGCCGGAAGTGCTTCCACAGGCTCAAGGTACAATCCGTTTAAGGTAAGACTGGCGGCAAGAAACAGCTGGTATGTAATATACAAGAATATGCCGGCTCTCCAGATAATAATAAATCTTCCGCTTTTTTTGATAGGATTCGGAATAAAGGCTCTGTTCTTTATATTCAAGGGATACGGACGGGAATACCTTTCGGGAATGAAGAGAGGTTATCTTATGTGTGTGGAAGGGAGAAAATACCCTTTCGACCATGCTTTTATCGGGAACTATTGCCGAATACAGCTGGAACTGTGGGTCAACATATTCAGAAGAGTATTCGGCTGATATAGCATATTAAGGGGAATCAGATGATCAGAGACAATCAGCGGCTGATTAACCGCTTAACATTAATAATAGACGGATTTGTAATAGTAGTAAGCTATCTGTTCGCTTACTTTCTGAAGTTTGAAAGCGGACTTTTGCTGTATGACGAAGGTCTGTCTGTGCAGACGTACATGACGGCATTGTATTTTCTTGTGCCCGGATACCTGATACTTTATTCCAAACTCGATCTGTACAGCACAAGACGGGCATCGGGAAGAAAAAGAGAGCTTCTGAATGTTATCAAGGCCAATACACTCGGGGCCCTGATCTTTATGATGATCCTGTACCTGATCAACCAGCCTGACTTCTCAAGGCAGATGATCTTTATTTTCTGGGGTGTATGCATCTGTCTGGAAACGGCCGTCAGGAACATGATGAGAGCCCTTATGATGTTCTGGTGGAAGAAGGGTTACAATCTCAAATATGTGCTGCTCATAGGCTATTCCGGATCGGCGGAAAGCTATATTAACAAAGTGCTGCTTAACCCGCAGTGGGGCTATGTTATCAGGGGTATACTGGACGATAATGTTGAAAGGGGAACCGAATATAAAGGTATAAAGGTTCTCGGTACTATTGACAATCTGTCTCTCATCCTTCCGGAGAACAAGCTTGACGAGATAGCGATCACCCTTCCTCTGGGACAGTACGGAAGACTGAAGGAGATAGTCGGACTGTGCGAAAAATCAGGCGTTCATACTAAATTTATCCCGGATTACGCCGGTGTGATCCCGAACAGGCCATATACAGAGGACATTCAGGGACTGCCGGTTATCAATATACGCCGTGTTCCGCTGAATAATACAATAAACAGCGTGGTAAAGAGACTTGTTGATATTGTGGGATCCGCAGTGGGAATAGTGCTTGCTTCTCCGATAATGATAGTCTCGGCTATACTTATCAAGGCAACAAGCGATGGTCCGGTGATTTTCTCCCAGGAGAGGGTTGGTTTACATAACAAATCCTTCATGATGTACAAGTTCCGTACGATGGAGATGCAGAAGGAGAGNNGATGTATAAATTCAGAACAATGATCGAGCAGACAGAAGCCGAGGAGGCAAAGGGCTGGACTACGAAGGATGATCCGAGAGTCACGAAGATAGGAAGGTTCCTCAGAAGGACCAGTCTTGACGAACTTCCGCAGCTTTTCAATATATTTATCGGACAAATGTCTCTTGTGGGACCAAGACCTGAGAGACCGCAGTTTGTTGAGAAGTTCAGGGAAGAGATTCCGAGATATATGATCAAACATCAGGTTCGTCCCGGACTTACCGGATGGGCCCAGATCAACGGACTTCGAGGAGATACATCAATTGAGAAGAGGATAGAGCACGACCTTTATTATATCGAGAACTGGACTTTGGAGTTTGATATAAAGATATTGCTGCTTACGGTATTCAGAGGATTTATAAACAAAAATGCGTATTGACATTATAATACCAACCTACAAGCCTGACGAGCGCCTGCTTGCCATAGTCGAAAAGCTCCGGCAGCAGACCATCGTACCCAATCGTATCGTGCTTATCAATACCGAGCAGAAATATCTGGCAAATCTGCTCAGGGGCAGAAAATATGATACAACAGGCAAATATTTTGAGGTAAAGAACGTGTCCGCAAGAGAATTTGACCACGGCGCCACAAGAAATGAGGGTGCAAAGGGAAGCGTTGCGGATTTCCTTCTGTTTATGACTCAGGATGCAATGCCTGCCGATGAGAGACTTATTGAAAATATGGTCAGAGCCTTTGACGGGAATAATATTGCAGCCGTGTATGCAAGACAGCTTCCAAATGAGGACGCGTCTCTCGGAGAGCGTTTTTCAAGGCAGTTCAATTATCCGGAAGAGTCATGCACTAAATCTGCAAGTGACAAGGACAGGCTGGGTATCAAGACATACTTCTGCTCAAATGCCTGTGCCATGTATAACAGGGAAATATTTGAAAGACTGGGGAAATTCCCTAAGGATATGATTTTTAATGAGGATATGGTGTTTGCGCATACACTGATCGAGAACGGGTACAGTATCGCCTATGCGGCGGATGCGGCGGTGTATCATTCCCATAATTACACAAATATGCAGCAGTTCCGCCGGAATTTCGACCTTGCGGTGTCTCAGGCCATGCATCCGGAGGTATTTGAGGATGTATCTTCCGAGTCGGAGGGAAAATCATATGCGAAGTCTGCGTACAAATACTTCAAGGATCACGGCAAGCCCCTTGTGTTTATTCCTTTTGCGGCAACCTGTGCCTTCAGGCTTGCGGGTTATAAGCTGGGAAAGAATTACAAAAAGCTTTCAAGAAGACAGATACTTAAGTGTACGGCAAGCCCTACATTTTTTTACAAACATTGGAGTTAAGATATGAGCGAAATAAACGAATACTGCAATCTTTGCGGTAAAAACAAGGATGACTGCGGGGAACTGATTCCTATTCCCGGTGGCTTGAAGGTTTGCAGGAACTGCATGGAAAAAGCTATGAAGATGGCAGAGCAGCTTACCGGGCTTACACATAATTCCGATAATATAGAGAAGTTTGTAGCCAATTTTTCACCGACAAATGGTCAGGAAGAAGGCAAGAATACAGGCAATACCGAAGTTCAAAGTGTAAGCGAAAGCGGCACGGATGTTGCGTCTTCTGCGGAGGATGATCCTGAAAAGAAGTCCGAAGAGCCTGATAAAAAAGACCCGGATAAAGGCGGTCAGAATATCCGCTTTGCGGGTGGATTCGGTCTTCCGAATGTGGGATTTCTGAACATGGCAGATCTTCAGAACATGATGTTCGGGAACCCTGCGGTCAAGAAAAAGAACAAGGACGATAAGAAGGATACACCCGCAATAGATATCAAGAATATCCCGCTTCCTCACAAGATCAAGCAGATGCTCGACGAATATGTGGTGGGACAGGAGCAGGCCAAGAAGATTATGTCTGTGGCAGTATATAACCATTACAAGCGGGTTGCATCGGAATCCATGAAGCCGGAGGAATTCGACGAGAAACTTCGAGATGTTGAGATAGAAAAATCAAATGTTCTGCTTATCGGCCCCACAGGGTGCGGCAAGACCTATCTTGTAAAGACCCTTGCAAAGCTTCTTGATGTACCCCTGGCCATTACCGATGCTACAAGCCTTACCGAGGCAGGCTATATCGGCGATGATATAGAAAGTGTAGTATCAAAGCTCCTTGCGGCAGCGGACAATGATGTGGAGCGTGCCGAGACGGGAATTATATTTATCGATGAGATAGATAAGATCGCCAAGAAGAAGAACTCTCATTCAAGAGATGTATCGGGGGAGAGCGTGCAGCAGGGAATGCTCAAGATCCTGGAAGGAGCCGAGGTTGAGGTTCCGGTGGGAGCTAACTCCAAAAACGCTATGGTTCCCCTTGCAACCGTGGACACGAGAAATATCCTGTTCATCTGCGGCGGAGCATTTCCCGAGCTTGACGAGATAATAAAGCAGCGCCTTCGCAAGCAGACTTCCATAGGCTTTAACGCGGAACTTAAAGATACCCTTGATAAGCGTAAGGATATTCTGTCAGAGGTTACTGTTGAGGATGTTAAAAAGTTCGGAATGATCCCGGAATTTGTGGGAAGACTTCCGGTCATATGCACGATGCAGGGTCTGTCGGATGAGATGCTTGTAGATATTCTAAAAGAGCCTAAGAATGCAATAATCAAGCAGTACCAGAAGCTTTTGTCAATGGATGAGGTAGATCTTGTATTTACCGATGATGCACTTCATCAGATTGCCAAGAAAGCCCAGGAAAAAGATACCGGAGCGCGTGCGCTCCGGTCAATAATCGAAGAGATCATGCTCGATATCATGTATGAGATTCCCAAGGATGACAATATCGGCAAAGTGACGATCACGCGGGCCTTTGTGGAGGGTACAGGCGGACCGCGAATTGAGATCCGCACAGATACACCCCGTCAGATCTCCATGAATACCGGGACACCTGCGGCGGAACCTGCACAGTAAGAATCCGGGGAATCCGGGGCNNATTCCCAAGGATGATAATATCGGGCGTGTAACTATAACGGGCGATTACCTTGAGGGTAAAGGCGGTCCTGTCATAGAGACAAGGGCTTGATCATTTTTCAAGGCTCTTATATGTAATTGCTGCAAGTGCAGCTCCGATAAGCGGGCCTACGATGAATACCCATAATGCCGCAAGAGGTGCACTGTTTCCGTTTGCTGCCGCAAAGATTGCGGGAGCAATGCTTCTGGCGGGATTGACGCTTGTCCCGGTAAGACCGATACCGAATATATGTACAAAGGTAAGGGTCAGACCGATAACGAGTCCGCCGAA
>DEEW01000034.1:385-6824 GCA_002350465.1 Lachnospiraceae bacterium UBA2868 | reverse complement strand
ATGTTTTTGGCAACAGCGGGAGTGATGCCGGAAATGAAGGATAACAGTGAAAATGAAGCGGTATTAAGATCCACTCCGACACTGTTAACCGAATCTTCCACAACACCGGTAAGGGTCTCGGAAAGCTTCTTCTGATCCATGTCGTGCTGGTACTGGCCTACGCCGATTGACTTTGGCTCGATTTTCACAAGCTCAGACAGTGGATCCTGTACGCGACGGGCAATTGATGCGGCGCTTCTTTGTCCTACGTCAAACTCCGGAAATTCTTCGGTCCCGAGTTTGCTTGCGGAGTAAACACTGGCGCCGGCCTCGTTTGTAATAATGTAATGAATGTTGCTGTGGAGCTCCTTAAGAAGCTCCGATACCACCTGTTCCGATTCTCTTGAAGCTGTCCCGTTTCCGATGGAAATAAGGGTAACGTTGTATTTTTCGATAAGTGATTTTAATACTTGTTTTGATTCTTCAATCTTGTTGTGTGGTGCCGTAGGATAGATGACTTTTGTATCAAGCACCTTGCCGGTAGGGTCAACTATTGCAAGCTTGCACCCTGTTCGAAATGCCGGGTCCCATCCGAGAACGGTCTGTCCTGCGATGGGAGGCTGCATCAGGAGCTGCTTTAAGTTCTTGCCGAATACTTCTATTGCACCGTCCTCGGCTTTTTCGGTCAGCATATTTCTGATCTCGCGGTCGATGGAAGGGGCTATAAGTCTCTTGTATGAATCTGCTATTGCAGAACAAATCGCGGGCGTAGTGTACTGATTGTCGGAAGTTATTATCTGCTTTTCAAGATAGCGCATTATTGAATCTTCGGGAGCCTCAATCGAAACCGTAAGAATCTTTTCCGCTTCACCGCGGTTTATGGCAAGTACCCTGTGTCCTGCTATCTTCTTAACCGCTTCCTCGTAATCGTAATAGTTGCCGTAAACGGAATCCGCTTCGGGGTCTTTTGCCTTTGAGCGAACCTTTCCTTCTTCTGATGTGATCCGGCGTATGTATTCACGATAGGTCGCATTGTCGGAAATATCTTCGGCAATTATGTCCGAGGCGCCGGCTATTGCCGCAGCAACATCGATCACTTCCTTTGCGGAAGCTTTTACCTGATCTTCCTTGGAAGATGATGCGGGCTCGATCTTCCCTGTTACGTATTTTGCTGCCTCTTCCTCTATCGGCTTATCGGCATTTTGTTTCATGATATATTCGGCAAGAGGAGCAAGGCCTCTGTCTCTTGCGGCATCCGCTCTTGTCTTTTTCTTCTGCTTGTAAGGTCTGTACAGATCCTCAACTGTCACAAGTTTTGTGGCTGAGAGGATAGAAGCCTTCAGCTCTTCCGTAAGCTTTCCCTGCTCGTCTATAAGGCCGATTACTTCTTCCTTTCTGGCCTCAAGATTTCTCAGATAGGTAAGCTTTGTATGAAGTAGACGAAGCTTTTCATCATCAAGACTTCCGGTTGCCTCTTTTCTGTATCTGGCAATAAAAGGGATTGTATTTCCCTCATCTATCAGTTTAACGGCGGCTTCCACCTGTGTATTTTTTGCACCGATCTCTTCGGCGATCATTGAAATGATATCCATCCTTTTTCTCCTCTTTCTTGAGAGCATTCCTCTTTGCCGGCAAGCCACAAGAGTATTTCATGCTGTGCACACTCAACAGATTATATCAATTTGACGGTTGTTAATGCAAGAAGATGAATGTGCTATAATTAGAACGATCAATAGCAGTCGGAGATCAGCACATGCGTATACTGATAGTTGAAGATGAAATTAGAATACGGGAAGGGATACAAAGACTCCTTAATAAACTGGATTCGGGATATACGATAGTCGGTGAAGCTAATGATGGGGAGGAAGGGCTCAGATTGTGTAAAGAGCTTGATCCGGATCTTATTATTACCGATGTTCAGATGCCAAGGATGAATGGTCTGCAGATGCTTGAAACTCTGTATGCCGAAGGTATATTGACTAAAGCTATTGTTTTAAGTGCTTACTCAGAATTCGAATATGCCAGAAGTGCGATGAAACTGGGAGTTACGGAATATCTTCTTAAACCTGTAAACCTAAATGATTTTTCAAATGCGCTTGAGAATATAAAGCGTCAGATATTGGAAGATAATCGGAGAAAGCCTGAAAAAGTGGGAACCCTTGAGCAGATAATGCGGGAGATCGTTGGCGGAAGGCTTCAAGTGGATGAGGACACAAAGAATTATTTATACAATAACTACAGCATTGTTGAAGAGCAGGATTTTATCCTGATATTGGCATATATGGGCGATCAGTACCATAATCTGTCCGGCAACGGAAAAGCATCGCTCGCCCACTCACTTTCGCACTATGAGGGGATCGGGTACTGCAGTCTGGATATCGAATATTTAAGCTCTGTATTGGCTATAATCTATAATTGCAATTCCGGCACGGATTTTGAGAGATGGGTACAATACCAGCTACTGAATTCTTTTGCGGATAATACAGCTATAGGTTATACCGTTGTCAAATCGCTTTCGCAGATTAAAACCGGTTTGGACTGCCTGTTCCCCTATATGGATTGGAATTTGTCATTTGAAGACAACGTTTTGATATCATATCCGAAGATCACAAAAGTACAGACATCGATGTGTATTTACCCGCAGGATCTTGAAGCAAAAATGAAGTCTGCCATATGTGCATCGGATCACAGCAAGGAAAGAGAGATCCTAAGAGCGTTCTATGATTATTACAGGGACGGCAAAGTATATGACCCTCATGAGGTAAAAGAGAGTTACATTCGCTTTATGTGGGCGATTATTGAAACGGCAAAAAGTGTCGGAAACGAAAGAGTGGGGAATATCAAGCAGCAAAAGCTGCTCGACCGGATCATGAGCGCAAAGGTACATAGTGAGTTATCGGAAGTCTGTGATTTTATCGCCGATAATCTGGATTGCCGGGAGACCCAAAACGAGTCGGACAATCTTACTATCAGACGCGCCAAAAGTATGATAAGTGAGTTCTACAATGTGGGGATCACACTGGATGAGATTGCTTCAAGATTGAACATTACCCCTGAGTATCTCGGGACACAGTTTCACAAAGAGACCGGAGTCACGTTTAGCGCATATATCAAAAACTTCAGGATACAGAAAGCCAAGGAATTGCTTATCGGCACTTCATTAAAACTCTATGAGATAGCCGACAGGGTTGGTTATTCCGATCCTAAATACTTCAGCAAGGTTTTCAAGGAAACAACGGGACAGTTACCGGCTGACTACAGAAAATCATATAAATAAGCATTAGATAATTCCCCCTTTTTAAGATTTATCATATTTATTTGACAACCTTGATCTCATAAAATGTGTATAACAAGAAAAATCACCAATAATACACTGTTATGAGACAGGGGGAATTATGAAACGTATTAAAGACTTCTTTCGTTACGATAATATCGGATTGTTATTCATTTTGCCCGCATTTCTATATATGATGATCTTTGTGGGTTATCCCATAATCAGTAATATCATTCTAAGCATTCAGGATGTTTCGGTAAGGAATCTGGTCAAAGGTCAGAAGAACTTTATCGGATTGGCAAATTACATCGATATATTCCATGATGAGGTATTCAGGAAGGCCATGGGAAATACTTTGGTATTTACATTGGCTTGTCTGCTGTTCCAATTCTTGATCGGCTTTCTTCTTGCGTTGTTTTTCAACAAGAATTTTACATTTTCCAAGACCGTAAGAGGAATGACAATGATCCCCTGGATGATGCCCATGACGGTTACGGCACTGATGTTTAAATTTATGTTTTCGACGGATGTGGGGATCGTCAATTATATTTTTAGATCTGCAGGATTTATCAAGGAAAACATTGAGTGGCTGACCACTCCGGGAACTGCAATGATCGCGGTAGTAGCGGCAAATGTATGGATAGGGATACCTTTTAACACGATACTTATATCTACCGGACTTACAACTATCCCACAGGAACTGTATGAGAGTGCATCCGTTGACGGAGCTAACGGTTGGCAGAAGCTGACAAAGATCACGCTTCCGCTGCTCAGGCCCACAATAGAATCCGTTTTGGTACTCGGGTTCATATATACGTTCAAGGTTTATGATCTTGTGTATGTAATGACTGAGGGAGGCCCGGTAAACTCCACACATTTACTCTCTACATATTCGTACAAATTATCCTTTGATATGTTCCAGTACAGCAAAGGGTCTTCGGTGGCAAATGTTTTGTTCCTGATATTGTTGCTTGTAGGTATGTTGTATTTAAAGATTACTATGCAAGGTGAGGAAGACTGATGGAAGATAAAAAGCTAAATAAGAAAAAGAATATATTATTTTGTTCGATATCATTAATAATACTTATATTATTGCTGTTTCCCCTGTTTTGGACTCTTATAACTTCATTTAAGACCGAAAAAGAGATATTTATGATACCTCCGACATGGTATCCTCATGTCCTAAATACAAAATCATATGCCGCGCAGATTGAGACGGGTGACTTCAATATGTTCAAGTCATTCTTTAACAGCTTTATGATATCTTTGGGGGCAATGTTTATCGCTGTAATACTTGCTGTACCGGCATCCTATGCAATTGCCAGGTACAGATTTGTCGGAAGACGGGCGATGCTCCTCGGATTCCTGGTCACTCAGATGCTTCCCGTCTCCGTGCTTTTGACACCGATGTTTATCATGTTCAGAAACATGAAAATGTATAACACATGGGGAGCAGCGATCCTGGCTGATGCTACAATAGGCATCCCGTTCTCGGTACTTATTCTCAAAAATTATTTTGCTTCAATACCTAAGGCACTTGAAGAGGCAGCCTATATTGACGGGTGTACAAGACTATCCGCATTTTTGAGAATCCTGATTCCTGTAGCCAAGCCCGGAGTTATTGTGTGCGCGATATTCTCCTTCCTCTATGCATGGGGTGATCTTGCATACGGAATGACCTTTATCCTGGATCAGGAGAAAAGACCCATCACAGCGGGGATATTTAATTTTATGGGACAGTACGGGACGAAATGGAGCTATCTTACGGCATTTGCCATAGTTGCGATCATACCCGTCACACTGATATTCATCTTCATGCAGAAGTATATAATAAGCGGAATGACAAACGGAGCCGTAAAGGGATAGAAAACATTTGAAAGCAAATACAGGCAGTACTATGATAATGATCGGGAGTATTATTAATTTCTCCCGGTCATTTGATTATTGAGGATAATAATATGAAGAAAACGAGCATAAAAACCAGACTTATGACTTTGTTTATCATAACTTCGATCATTCCGATAATAGTTGTCGAGTTTTTTTCCTTTGTTAATATTTCAAGAACCCTCAGAGAAAATATGCAGATCATGTCCCACAGCAATCTGGGGCAGCTTGATAATAATCTGAATCTTGGACTGGAATCATATGAGGATCTTTTGTATCAGATATACACCGATGATGACATGGTCAAATGGGTCGGTAATCTGGATAATGATATTGATGAGGCTGTGACTGTTAACCAGATGAGAAGATTGTTCAGTGCGCTGCTGTATTCCAAAGAATATATACGGGCAATTTCCGTTATAACTCCGAAAGGGGAGGTGGTAACATATGAGCAAATGACACCGGCAACATACAGAAGTTCCTGGCTTGAAGGATTTGAAATGGGACAGGAAGGCCTGTATAGGGATGTTATAAAAGATTATGATATGCATGTTTATCCTACCGAGTACGGTACAAACTTTGCAAATAAAGACTACTATCTGCTGCACATAGCGCACAGGATAATAGATTATAAAAACCTGGATAAAGAATGTGGAATAGCGATACTGAGCATTGATGAGGAACTGCTTCAAAGCATATGTAACAGATCGGAGCGTGATGGGAAGGTTTTCAATTTTATCGTTGACGGAAACGGACGTATCATTACATTCGGTGACGAACCTTACAGAATAGGAGATGTGGTTACGGATGTGAACAAAGGTGATGCGGTAAAGGGCGAGGATTACGAACTATATTACAAAAAAGCAACAGGACTTCCCTCATCAGCATTCGGAATATATATTCTTCACGATGACGAACTTGACTGGGATATCGTGAACGTAGCCGACATGAGCAGCCTTAGCGCTTCTTTGACAAGACAACTCTTCCTGATGTTGATTGTAGGAATAGCAGTGATCGCTATCGTTTTATTCTTATCAACAAAAATGTCAAAGGATCTGATCAGATCGGTACGACAGATTGTGAAAGGGATGGAACAGACGCAGGACGGAGATCTTTCGGTCCGCATATACAAGGACACAAATATGCCGCTTGAGATAGAGAGTATTGCAGACGGATTTAACGATACTCTGGAAAAACTCAATGAAGCGATAACAAGGCAGCAGGAAGCACAGATAGTTGCACTGGAGGCGCAAATCAATCCACACTTCTTGTACAATACACTTGATACAATCAATTGGATGG
>DEEW01000034.1:0-338 GCA_002350465.1 Lachnospiraceae bacterium UBA2868 | reverse complement strand
AGTTCACTTGCTACGATTCTCAGATATGCCATAGTCAACAGCAATGCCGAAGTGAGCATCCGTGAAGAATCCGAGTGGATCAAAAAATACATATATCTGCAACAATACAGAGTAAAAAATCGCTTCTCTTGTTCAATAAATGTGGCGCCCGATACTATGGACGCGGGAATACACAAACTGCTGCTGCAACCCTTTGTAGAAAATGCGATTGTTCATGGCTTCGAAAAAGATATTCAGGATGCTGAGCTTGTTATAAATATAGAGAAGAAAGATGAAAACGTGGAAATACGGATTGAAGATAACGGCGCCGGAATGGAAGATGAACTGATGGAAAAGAT
>DEEW01000052.1:6902-7365 GCA_002350465.1 Lachnospiraceae bacterium UBA2868 | reverse complement strand
CCTTTTCTTCCTTCCCGGGTATGGGTTTTGGTTTTTCATCACCCGCCGATATTACAACAGACTCAACTCTCTTATTGCCGTTGATCCTGGTTACGGTATGGCTGAGCAATAAAGGAATACCGAAGTCATCAAGGCACTGAACTATATTTCTCTTTAATCCACCGGAATAAGGCATTATCTCTACAACCATCTTAACCTTTGCACCTTCAAGAGTCATGCGCCTTGCCATGATAAGCCCTATGTCGCCCGATCCCAGTATCACAACTTCACGTCCCGGCATCTTACCGTCTATATTTACAAACTTCTGGGCAGTTCCGGCCGAATATATTCCTGCCGGTCTGTAGCCCGGTATATTAAGAGCACCCCTTGCCTTCTCACGGCATCCCATGGCAAGGATCACTGCCTTAGCCCTCAGCATCTGCAATCCGTTTTCACTGCTGTATGCCGTAATCTCTTTTAATAC
>DEEW01000052.1:5928-6792 GCA_002350465.1 Lachnospiraceae bacterium UBA2868 | reverse complement strand
GGCATACTCAGGACCGGTCAGCTCTTCATTAAACGTATGAAGCCCAAACCCGTTGTGTATGCACTGATTGAGTATTCCTCCGAGTTCCTTGTCACGCTCAAGTATAAGTATGGAACCTATACCGTTCTCTGAAAGTGAAAGCGCCGCTGCCATACCGGCGGGGCCGCCGCCCACAATTATTGCATCATATATCATATCAGTTCTCCTTGATCTTCCCGGTAAGAATTTCCGACCCACGTCCCTTTTTGGTTATCTTCTCCATCGGAATTCCCAGCTCGCGGCTAAGTATCTCCATAACCTTCGGATAACAGAATCCGCCCTGGCATCTTCCCATGTTGGCGCCGGTTCTTCTCTTTACGGCATCCAGTGTCCTTGCCCCTAATGGACGGTGTATTGTCTCAAGTATCTCTCCTTCCGAAACGGAAGCGCACCGGCAGATGATGTTACCGTAGGCAGGATCTTTTGCTATGATCGCAAGCTGCTCTTCCTTCGGAAGCAGTTTCATGTAGGTGAAAGGCTTTAGCTCTCCTACAAAGCCTGAATTCCTGTCCGGATGCAAAATCCCTTCCACAATATCCGCAACCATCACTCCGATGGCAGGAGCCGCTGAAAGTCCCGGAGACTCTATTGCCGCTACATCTACAAAGCCCGGACAGTCAGGCAGTTCTCCTATTACAAAATCACCCCGATCACCATGAGGTCTAAGCCCCGCAAAGCTTGTAATAACCTCATTCATCGGGATATCTTTGACTGCCGAAGCTCCCGGAGTATTAACCATTGCCAGACCTTCCGCTGTCGTAAACGTACCTTCCTTGTCATCAAGATCCGTTGCGGTAGGTCCCACAAGAAGATTGCCGTGAATTG
>DEEW01000052.1:2465-5896 GCA_002350465.1 Lachnospiraceae bacterium UBA2868 | reverse complement strand
ACTGACAAGTATTCCCTTTCCAAGAGCCGAAGGCATCCTGAAAACAGTTCTTCCCACATGGTGCCCGGCCGTAACATCAAGCAGACAGTACTCTCCCTTTCTCGGAGTAATTGTAAGCTTTTCGTCCGTCATCATGTTATGGAACCTGTCAGCGTACACTCCGGCAGCATTCACAACGATTTTTGTTTTATAGATAACACTGTTATCTTTACTTTCATCAAACTCATCATATTTTGTTGCTTCAACAGTAAAACCGTCATCTGATTTTATGATATTATTCACTTCCGTCAGAAGGTGAAAATCAACCCCGTTTGTATTCGCGCACTCCGCCATCGCACTCGTTAACCTGAACGGACATACTATTCCGCCCGTCGGCGCAAAGAGCGCACCCTTTGTATCGTCTGAAAGGTTCGGCTCCATGTCCAGCGCTTCTTCTCTCGAAAGTATTCTAAGACCCTCTACTCCGTTTTGTATCCCGCGCTCATACAGTTCCTTCATATGCGGCACGTCTCCATCGGAAAGTGCCACAACCATGGAACCGTTTCTCATAAACGGGATTCCAAGCTTGCCTGCAAGTTCCGGCATCATCTTCGATCCCATCACATTAAGTTTTGCCTTGAGAGTTCCCGGTTTCGCATCGTATCCTGCATGCACGATACCGCTGTTTGCCTTTGAAGTTCCTTCACCAATATCCGAATTCTTATCAAGCACGCAGACTTTCAGATCGTATTTCGAAAGCTGCAGCGCAACAGATGATCCCGTCACTCCGGCTCCTATTATCACTACATCGTATTTGTTCATTTTTGCTCCTTCATACTCTTTCGGGACGCTCGCCATTTGAATTCTCCGCCCCTCCTTACAGCATTGCCAAGGACGCTCGCCAATTGAATTCTCCTTCGGAGAATAGGGGCTCGCGGTGCAGTAAGGCATCCTCCCACTTCGTGGGTCCCTCCTTACTGCATTGCCCAATCCTTTGCTTTGCCGACGGCCTTCTTCCAGCCGGCGATCCTTGTTTGTCTTTCCTCTTCTGATATCTGCGGGGTAAACACCATGTCAGTCTTCCTGTTTGAGATCACTTCCTCTTTATCCTTCCAGTAACCGACTGCAAGTCCCGCCAGATATGCCGCACCGAGAGCCGTTGACTCTATGCAGGCAGGTCTTTCTATCGGGGCATTAACGATATCAGCCTGGGTCTGCATCAGAAAATCATTTGCGCTGGCTCCGCCGTCAACCTTCAGAGTCGTAAGCCTGATCCCGGAATCGGCCTCCATGGCACCTATTACTTCGTATGCCGAATATGCGATAGATTCAAGTGTTGCCCTTATTATATGATACTTGTTGACGCCTCTTGTATGCCCGACAATAGCCCCTCTTGCGTACTGATCCCAATAGGGTGCTCCCAGTCCGGTAAAAGCCGGGACAACATAGCAGCCGCCTGTGTCTTTGACTTTTCTTGCCATATAATCCGAATCGGCCGCCGAATCGATGAGTCTCATTTCATCCCGCAGCCACTGTATCGCGGCTCCCGCAACAAATATGGAGCCTTCAAGGGCGTAGGTTACCTTCCGGTCCATCCCCCACGCTATAGTCGTTACAAGCCCGTTATCGGAAAAGATCGGCTTGTCCCCGGTGTTCATAAGCAGGAAGCATCCCGTACCGTATGTATTCTTGGCATCACCTTTGGCAAAGCAGGTCTGTCCGAACAGTGCTGCCTGCTGATCTCCCGCAGCCCCCGCAATCGGTATGGCTCCGCCGAAGAAGGATTCATCGGTTTGGCCGTATACACAACTGTTCGGCATGGGTTTCGGAAGCATACTCTTAGGGATGTTAAGCTCCCGAAGTATCTCATCATCCCACTCAAGCGTATTGATATTAAAGAGCATGGTCCTGCTTGCATTCGAGTAGTCCGTAATGTGTACTCTTCCCTTCGTAAGCTTCCATATCAGCCACGTCTCAACGGTTCCGAATAGAAGCTCACCCTTTTCGGCACGCTGCCTTGCTCCCGGAACATTTTCAAGTATCCAGTGAAGTTTGGTTGCAGAAAAATACGCATCAATTATAAGTCCCGTCTTCTTACGGAACTTATCGGAAAGCCCCTTCTGTACAAGCTCATCACAGAATTCGCTTGTTCTCCTGCACTGCCAGACAATGGCATTGCAGACAGGATCCCCCGTATTTTTGTCCCAGACGATTGTTGTCTCCCTCTGGTTGGTAATTCCAATGGCAGCAATCTGTTCCGCCACGGCGCCGGCTTTACTCATTGCCTCGACGCAAACACCAAGCTGCGTCGACCATATCTCATTGGCATCATGCTCAACCCAGCCGGGTTTCGGAAAAATCTGTGTGAATTCTTTTTGCGCAACCGAAACGATCTGTCCCTCCCGGTCAAAAAGAATCGCTCTGTTACTTGTGGTTCCGGCGTCAATCGCCATTACATATTTTTGCATAAGCCCTCTCCGTTAAAAAAACAGTAACCCTATACATTATTTTAATGCCGGCGTAATTATGTTTCAAGAAATATTATAAGGGAAAATAGACGGTTCCCGAGAGTATAAGATGACCGTCATTACGGCTGAATACAGACAAAACACCGCCGGGCTCATGGGCGGTAAGAGAAATGGATGTTCCTTTGTGATGGTTTACATAATATGCACCAGCCGCTGTAGTGCCGCTCGCACATGAATTCTCCCAGAAAAGACTGTTAATCTCCTTCACATACACAAGCGGGCGCATATTGATCTCTATACTATATTCGTTACATTTATCCTCCGGAACTGAAAGGGTCTCGGAGGATATTTTCATTATTCCCAGTGCATCTGCCGAAATGTCATCGCACCATTTTCTGACCGCATCTTCTGCCTCCATGTCACTGAGAATACTCACGCTTTCATTCATGATGATATGGGATATTCCGTCGAATTCAACAACCGGCAGTTCATAAACACTTCCACGAAATGTCAGATTATAAATCTTCATGTCCTTCGGCAAAGGCATATCAACCTTACCAGAGTATACGTGACGGCCTTCCATGTCGTTATTTCTTGTTATGTCAACCTCAACAGGATCCTTGCATCCGCTGCTTTCAACGCTGACCGATTTTGATTCTCCCTCATTCATTCCCCTCTCGTTGCAAAACAGTGCAGCCGTCGACATTGTTGCATTACCGCAGAATTCTCCTGNNCGTAGTTTTATATCCCCTTTATCCGAAATACCGACAAAGCCAACCTGCTCACAGGTCGGCTCCATCTTCATTATCATATCGGCAATCTCGGGTTGCGATTTTATGTCAACCAAAGTTGTCACAAGCACCGTAATATTTCCCGTTGGGTCGATATATTCGTATTCAATTCCGTCGTATGATTTTCTCATGTATTACCGGCTTACTGATTATAGTTCTGAAGGAACTGCCTGGTTCTCTCCTGCTTCGGATT
>DEEW01000052.1:1351-2277 GCA_002350465.1 Lachnospiraceae bacterium UBA2868 | reverse complement strand
GCGATCGCGACTCTCTGCTTCTGCCCTCCCGACAACTGACACGGATATGCCTTGGCTTTGTCGGAAAGTCCCATTTTTTCAAGGAGCTTTGCAGCTTCCGCCTCAACCTCTTTGCGGTCACGCTTTTGTACAGTAACCGGCGCATCCATTACATTTTTTAATACCGAGTAGTGAGGAAACAGATTAAAGTTCTGAAATACCAGTCCGAAATAATTCTTGGCTTTCGCTATATCTTTCTTGGATACATATTCGGCCTTTTCGCCATCGGGAGTATGAGCAACAGTCTCGCCCTTATAACTTATGGAGCCTCTGTCTATCTTCTCAAGAAAAGTCGCGCAACGCAGAAGCGTCGATTTACCCGACCCTGAAGGTCCGATTATAGACACAACCTCTCCGCTGTCAACATTAAGCGATATGTCATGAAGCACTTCACAGTCCTCGAAATGCTTTTCTATGTTTTTCATTTCTAAGATCAAACTTTATTCTCCTCAAAAAGAAACCGGCATCAACCAAATCGCACGCCGCAATGCCGTCACGACGTATAAAAACTCATCGACTTCTCTATCCTGTCCATTACATAAGCAACCACATAGTTTGCAACAAAGTAAAACACTCCCGCCACAACAAACGGAGTGAAGCTTGTTTCCGAAGCCGATATCTGTTTTGCAAGTGAGAATACTTCCTGATAAGCCAGTGTAAACGCAAGCGAAGTGTCCTTAACAAGCGTAATTACTTCGTTTGTTATACTCGGAAGAATAGTTTTGATTACCTGGGGTAAAATAATCAGAAAGAATGTCTGGGATTTGGAATACCCGAGGATCTCCGCAGCTTCGTACTGTCCCTTGTCCATTGCCTCTATTCCGCCTCTGTATATCTCAGCAAAATAGCACGCATAATTGACTATAAAGCCGATCAGAATAGCCGGA
>DEEW01000052.1:0-1274 GCA_002350465.1 Lachnospiraceae bacterium UBA2868 | reverse complement strand
GGTGTTCCGCGTATGATCGAGATAAACCCTTTAACGATTGACGATAGAACCTTATTCTTTGATTTTCTCCCGAACATTATTACCATTCCGAGAGGGAGAGATCCTATCAGCGTCAGAAAAAATATGCCGATGGTGCGCAGCATACCTGCGCCCATCGTTATCAGCATTGTTGTAAGTGTCATGTTTTACTTTCCGAGGCAGAGAAAATCCTTGATCTCAGGGTACTTCTCGCCGATCCTGGCATATGTTCCGTCAGCAACAAGGTCATCAAGAGCCTTGTTGATCGTATCCCTAAGCTCGGTGTCTTCCTTACGGAATCCGATAGCATACTGCTCGCTTCCAAGCATCTCGTCAAGGAACTTGTATTCCTCCGAACCGCTCATAAGGTACTGTCCGCTTGTAACATCGATAGCTATTGCATCAATTGCGCCTGCCTTAAGATCGTTAAAAGCAATGGTATATGTCTCATAAACTTCAAGGCTGGCAAATGTTTTGCAAAGTTCTGCCTGACCTTCTTCATCGTTGAGAAGATCGTAAGCGCTTGTTGCGGTCTGTACACCTACAGTCTTGCCGGCAAGATCAGCAAGTGTCTCGATACCCGAACCACTCTTAACCATGATCATCTGTGTGTTATCCGAATATGCCTTTGACCAGGTGTAGTCATCCTCACGTCCGTTCATGGTAAATCCCGACCAAATACAGTCACAACTTCCAGCATTAAGTTCGGCATCCTTTGCATCCCAGTTAAACGGAACCGCCTGATACTCCCAGCCGAGATGATCGCAGACAGCCTGGGCAAGTTCTACATCAAAACCTCCCATTGTACCGTCCTCATTTATATATGAATAAGGGGGATAGTCAAGATCGAATCCGTGTTTGAACACTCTCTTTTCCGACGATGAAGCCTCTCCTCCGCATGCAGTCAGTGATACGAGCATTGCAGCCGCAAGTAATAATGCAATTATCCTTTTCATAAATAATCTCCTTATTGTTTTTGATAGACACTTTAGTATGTTAGCACATCAAAATCATAATGTAAACATATGACTTTTACTTGTGATAGGGCTCGTGATTTTTGATCCTGTACGCCCTGTAGATCTGCTCAAGCAGAATGATGCGCATAAGCTGATGCGGAAAAGTCATCCTTGAAAACGAAAGTTTCATATCTCCGCGTGATTTCAGCTTCTCATCTATCCCTAAGGAGCCGCCGATTACAAACTGGATATGACTTTTCCCTGAGTTTTCGTAATCCGTTATAAGAGATGCGAATTCTT
>DEEW01000111.1:20594-22554 GCA_002350465.1 Lachnospiraceae bacterium UBA2868 | reverse complement strand
TACCATGATATGCAGGATATGGAGTTTACCGTTGAAAACGGAAAGCTTTATATGCTTCAGTGCCGTAACGGAAAGAGAACGGCTCAGGCCGCTCTGAAGATTGCCTGTGATCTTGTGGACGAGGGAATGAAGACAGAGGAAGAAGCAGTAGCTATGATCGATCCGAGAAATCTTGACACGCTTCTTCATCCCCAGTTTGACGTCAATGTACTTAAGACCTCAAAACCTCTCGGAAAGGGTCTCGGAGCTTCTCCCGGTGCTGCATGCGGTAAGATCGTCTTTACAGCCGAGGATGCGGATGCGTGGAATGCCAAGGGTGAGAAAGTTGTTCTTGTAAGACTTGAGACTTCCCCTGAAGATATAACAGGTATGAAAGCTGCTCAGGGTATCCTGACAGTCCGCGGCGGTATGACAAGCCATGCAGCCGTTGTAGCAAGAGGAATGGGAAAATGCTGCGTATCCGGATGCGGGGACATCGCAATGGATGAGGCTAACAAGAAATTCACTCTTGCAGGCAAAGAGTTTAAGGAAGGCGATTTTATCTCAATAGACGGTACAACAGGTAATATCTACGACGGACAGATTGCCACCGTTGATGCCACCATCGCAGGTGAATTCGGAAGGATCATGTCATGGGCTGATAAATACCGTACCATGAAAGTTCGTACAAATGCCGATACACCTCATGATGCAAGGAAGGCAAGAGAGCTCGGTGCGGAAGGTATAGGGCTTTGCCGTACGGAGCATATGTTCTTTGAAGGCGACAGGATCGATGCTTTCCGTGAGATGATCTGCTCGGATACGGTTGAGGAAAGAGAAAAGGCACTTGACAAGATACTTCCGTATCAGCAGGGAGATTTCGAGAAGCTGTATGAGGCTCTTGAGGGTTATCCGGTAACTATCAGATTCCTTGATCCGCCTCTGCATGAGTTCGTACCTACAGAAGATGCTGATATAGAGAAGCTTGCCAAAACTCAGAAGAAGAGTGTTGAAGATATTAAGACCATCATCAATTCACTTCATGAATTTAATCCGATGATGGGACACAGAGGATGCCGACTTGCCGTTACATATCCTGAAATTGCAAGGATGCAGACAAGAGCTGTTATAAGAGCTGCCATCAATGTCTCCAAGAAACACTCCAACTGGAGAGTAAAGCCTGAGATCATGATTCCTCTTGTAGGTGACGTTAAAGAGTTCAATTTTGTCAAGAAGATCGTTGTTGAGACGGCTGACGAAGAGATCAAAGCTGCAGGCTTCAAACTTGAGTATGAAGTCGGAACCATGATCGAGATTCCGAGGGCCGCACTTACGGCAGATGAGATAGCAGCAAATGCTGACTTCTTCTGCTTCGGTACAAACGATCTTACGCAGATGACCTACGGATTTTCAAGAGATGATGCCGGTAAGTTCTTGAATGCTTACTATGATACCAAGATCTTCGAAAACGATCCGTTCTCGAAGCTTGACAGAGATGGTGTGGGCAAGCTTATGAAGATGTCAATGGATCTTGGAAAGCCGGTAAATCCCAAGCTTCATGTGGGAATATGCGGTGAGCACGGCGGAGACCCTTCGTCTGTTGAGTTCTGTAACAGCCTTGGTCTTGATTATGTATCCTGTTCTCCTTTCAGGGTTCCGATTGCAAGACTTGCAGCAGCACAGGCCGCTATTGCGCAGAAAAAGTAAGATAGTATTTAATTGTAATATACATGCAAAAAGGATTCGGACCAAACCGGGTTCTTTTTGTATGTTGACCTGATTATATCCGGCTTATGAAAAAACTCTTAAAGTATCTGGACAATTATAAAAAAGAATGTATATTGGCTCCGCTGTTTAAAATGCTTGAAGCATTGTTCGAGCTGACGGTTCCTCTAGTTATTGCACGAATGATCGATATGGGCATCAGGAAGAATTCCCCGGCGGATATAGTGCGCTCATTTTTTCTCCTTGCAGCGCTGGC
>DEEW01000111.1:16688-20549 GCA_002350465.1 Lachnospiraceae bacterium UBA2868 | reverse complement strand
GTCTCGTGCATTGCCCAGTTTTTTGCGGCAAAAGCCGCTACCGGGTTCTCAAAAGGCTTAAGACATGATCTGTTTGCGCATATTCTCTCTTTCGGATTTGCTGAAATTGATAATGTGGGAACATCAACGATGATAACCAGAATGACGTCGGACGTTAACATATTACAAAACGGCGTCAACATGTTCCTGCGGCTGTTTTTAAGATCACCCTTTATAGTGGCCGGTGCCATGATCATGGCTTTTACAATAGATTTTAAAGCCGCAGGTGTATTTGTCCTTGTTATAATCGCTCTTGCCATCGTTATTTTTGCCATAATGAAAACAAATATTCCGCTCCTTACCATGGCACAGAAGAAACTTGATGATGTTTTGTGCCTTGTTCGGGAGAATCTTTCCGGTGCACGGGTAATAAGAGCATTTACCTTGGAAGACGATCAGATTGCTGCATTTCATAATACCAATTCGGATCTGACAAATATTCAAAAGAGTGCGGGTAAGGTTTCCGGTCTTCTTAATCCACTGACATATGTAATAGTCAATCTGGCAATAGTGCTTCTGATTAAAGTGGGCAAGATACAGATAGATGCCGGAAATCTATCCACCGGTCAGGTTGTTGCACTGTATAATTACATGTCCCAGATATTGCTGGAACTAATTAAATTTGCCAACCTCATAGTAACCCTTAATAAAGCCTTTGCTTCAGGTGAGAGGGTTAATGAAATATTTGCGATAACATCCGGAGAAAAATCAGAAGCCGGCTCGCTTGGAATTGACGCAGGCAGTGAACCGGTTGTGGAATTCAGAAACGTTTCCATGAAGTACCATGAAGGTGCAGATGATGCTGTCAGTAACATTTCATTTAAGATTAACAGTGGCGAGACTTTTGGAATAATCGGCGGAACCGGTGCCGGAAAAACCACCGTTGCGAATCTGATCCCTGCTTTTTACAGAGCAAGTTCGGGAGAGGTGCGCTTTTGCGGCACACCCGTCAATCAAATTGAGCCGGGAGTGTTAAGGCGCTTTGTCGGAACAGTAATGCAAAAAAGTGTTCTGTTTGAAGGAACAATAAGGGATAATCTTAAGTGGGGAAATCCGGATGCAACCGATGAAGATCTTGCATCCGCTGTAAGTGCCGCTGTATGCACTGAAGTTGTGGAAGAAAAGGGCGGATTAGACGGATATGTGGAAGCAGCTGGACGCAATTTTTCGGGGGGACAGCGGCAGAGGCTGTCTATAGCCAGAACCCTTGCGGCAAAGCCCAGGCTTTTGATCCTGGACGATTCTGCTTCGGCACTTGACTATATGACCGATAAGAAACTTCGTGAGAATATTAAGGGCCTGCCCTTCAAACCTACAGTCATCATTATTGCGCAAAGATCAATATCAGTCAGAGACTGCGATAAGATCCTGGTGCTTGATGACGGAGAACAGGTTGGATTGGGTACTCATGATGAGCTTATGAGATCTTGTGAAGTATACAGGGAAATATATGAATCACAATATGGGATAGGTGGTGAGGAAAAGTAATGGCGATGGACACGTCGGGCTTTGTCCCCAGAGGTAATCTGAATGCTGATGATTCTGCGCTTGCGGACCGCGGACGAAGAGCAACCGTTAAAAGGGTAGCTTTTTTTCTGAAGGGTTACAGCGGAAGAATCCTTATAACATTGTTTCTGGCAGCCGTTTCCGTAGTATTTACGCTTCTTGTACCTATTAAGATAGGAAACGCCATCGACTGTCTTCTTACCGATAACGACGGTGTGATTAATAATCTGCTTATTGCTGCTGTCTATGCAGTGATCGTGGGAGTATCCCAGTATGTCATGAATGTTATTAACAATTCCATAACATACAATACTGTCAGGGATGTGAGAAATGCCGCCATAGAAAAAATTGAGCATCTGCCCCTCAGGATAATAGATTCATCGTCACAGGGGGATATTGTCAGCCGTATCGTTGCCGATGCCGATCAGTTTGCCGAAGGCCTTCTCCTCGGATTTACCCAGGCCTTTACGGGAATCATGACAATTGTTCTGACACTGGTTTTTATGTTCTCAATGAATGTTGTCATTACCCTTGTTGTTGTACTGATAACACCTTTATCCATTTTTATAGCGAGATTTATTTCAAGCCGTACATATTCAATGTTCCAAAAGCAGAGCATTGAACGGGGCGAGCAGACTTCACTCATAGATGAGATGATCGGAAACGAAAAATGTGTAAAAGCGTTTTCAAAGGAAGAGCAGGTTCTTGAAAAGTTTGATGAGATAAACGATAGATTATCAGTATCGTCTCTTAATGCAATTTTTTTCTCGTCACTGACGAATCCTTCCACAAGATTTGTTAATGCGCTGTGTTACGCTCTGGTGGCGCTTTGCGGATCCTACTTCTGTATAAAAGGGGGAGATGCGGGATATGCCATGACGGTAGGAACACTCACAGTGTTTTTGTCATATGCGAACCAGTATACGAAACCCTTTAATGAAATCTCATCCGTTATCAGCGAACTTCAAAATGCCTTGGCATGCGCTGCAAGAGTGTTTGAAATACTTGATGAAGAAAGTGAAAGCAGTGATTCATCCCTTGAGTCTATCCCGGACTGTAAAGGGTTTATAGATATCGAAGATGTTGATTTTTCATATTCTAAGGACAGAGAACTTATCAAGGATCTGAATCTTAGTGTTCAGGCAGGACAGAGAGTTGCCATTGTCGGGCCCACCGGAAGCGGTAAGACTACAATGATCAATCTTCTCATGAGATTCTACGATGTTGATAAGGGAAGCATTAATGTGGACGGCAAAGATATCAGGTCATATACGAGAAGAAGCCTTCGCAGATCATTCGGAATGGTATTGCAGGATACATGGCTTAAGAAGGGAACAATAATGGACAACCTTCGACTGGCCAAACCAGATGCACCCAAAGAGGAGATCATAGCTGCGGCAAAAGAGTCCCATGCCCATGGATTTATACGAAGGCTTGAAAATGGCTATGATACTATGATAGGCGAGGACGGAGGAGAGCTGTCCGCCGGTCAGAAGCAGCTGCTGTGTATCACAAGGGTTATGCTTAATCTGCCCCCTATGCTTATACTTGATGAGGCAACAAGTTCTATTGATACAAGAACGGAAATGCAGATACAAAGCGCCTTTTTAAAAATGATGAACGGCAGAACCAGCTTTATAGTAGCACATAGACTACAGACGGTACAAAATGCGGATATAATTCTTGTTATGAGAGACGGACGTATTGTGGAATCCGGTGATCATAATAGCCTTATGGCTGCAGGCGGATTTTATAAAAAACTATATATGGCGGGATATGATGCAGGTTAATTGTGAGACATGTGCCAATTATATATATGATGAAGAATTTGAGGAATACTACTGTCAGATGGATCTAGACGAGGATGAATACGGAAGGTTTGCATTCGACTCCGAATACAAGTGTCCTTATTACAAATTCGGAAATGAATACGAGGTCGTATGGAAGCAGATATAAGAGTCTATGATGTTGTGGACAGCACCAATATCAGGGTAAGCGAACTTGCAAAAGAGGGAGCTGCCGAAGGGACCTGTGTCGTTTCGTTTAAACAGCTGCAGGGACAGGGCAGGAGCGGAAGGTCTTTTTTCTCACCGGAGGGTGGAAACCTGTATATGAGTCTGCTTCTTCGCCCGAAGAATGAGGCAGCCGGNNTGAACATATTACCGTAGCAGCCGCTGTCGCAAGCGCAGTTGCCATAGAAAAATACTTTGATATACACTGCGGCATCAAATGGGTGAACGATCTGATATATAATGACAGAAAAGTCGGCGGAATGGTGGCGCAGGCGCATAATTACGGGTCGGATGATTTTTACGT
>DEEW01000111.1:12015-16574 GCA_002350465.1 Lachnospiraceae bacterium UBA2868 | reverse complement strand
AAGGCTGTGATCTTGAAAGGGAAACTGCCGAAAAGGATGCGGTGGAGCTTGCCCGGCAGATCATCCGGGAGTTTTCGGCTTATTATGATGATTTTGAAGGGTCCGGGTGTGCGCAAAAGTACAGGGACCTCAGCGTTGTAATCGGACGGGATGTAAGTTATGCGGACAGGGGTCGTGAGATAAAAGCGAAAGTTCTGGATATAGATAATGAAGGAGGTATCGTTCTTGATATGAACGGTACTGTAAGAACATACCGGGATGGCGAGATCAGAATAAGGGTGGAAGATAAGTAATCTTGCGCAAAGCCAAATGAAATATTATAATCTTGAACCATCGGAAGGTACACTATGGGAAACAGACTGTTTAAAGATAATGACGGAATCGATGAAGATGCATGTCTTAAGATGTATGACGGCAGCTATGATTTTTACAGGACTGTGCTTGAAGCCTTATGCAAGGAGATCGGTCAGACCTTTGTAAAAATGCAGGAGACCTTCGATGCAAAAGATATGGAGAATTACAGGATTTCGGTTCACGGGCTCAAGGGTTCGGGAGCATCATGCGGAGCCGGTTATCTTGTAAGTCTTGCAACCGAATCAAATGCCCTGCTAAAAGAGGGAAAGTGGGAAGAGGCACAAAAGTTTCACCAACCGATACTTGATGAACTTCAGCGTTTGATGACGCTTATACCGGAAAGATTGGAGGAATACACAAAATGAGTATTATTATTCCCGAGGGATATAGAAGTACATCTTCCATTAAGGAAACGGAGATTGCCATTAAAGAGGTTAAGGATTATTTTGAGAGGATGCTGGCAAAGGAACTTAATCTTACCCGTGTGTCAGCTCCTTTGTTTGTAAAACCGGATTCGGGACTTAATGATAATCTGAACGGAGTGGAGCGTCCCGTAACATTCGGAATAAGGGAACAAAATGATGAGATGGTCGAGATTGTCCACTCCCTTGCAAAGTGGAAAAGATGGGCTCTCGGTGAGTACGGTTTCAAAAAGGGTGAGGGTCTGTACACGGATATGACCGCGATCAGGCGTGATGAGGATACCGATAATCTCCACTCATTATATGTTGACCAGTGGGACTGGGAGCTTATTATAAGCAAAAAGGACAGAACCGTATCAACTCTTAAGTCCGTTGTCAGGAAAGTATATGAGGCACTGAAGAATACCGAGATTTTTATTAATTCAAGACATCCGGAGATCAAGTGCATTCTGCCTGAGAGCATTAAGTTTGTAACGACGCAGGAACTCTTGGACAGATGGCCGGATAAGACGCCCAAGGAAAGGGAAACTGCGGCAGCCAGAGAGTACGGCGCAATATTCCTTATGCAGATAGGTGATAAGCTCTCAGACGGCAAACCTCATGACGGAAGAGCACCCGATTATGACGACTGGGCGCTTAACGGAGATATAATTGTGTATTATCCCCTGCTTGATATGGGATTTGAGATATCATCAATGGGAATAAGGGTGGATGAGGATTCCCTGATCGCCCAGCTTGAAAAAGCCGGTTGTACGCAGCGAAAGAAGTTTTCCTTCCATAAGGCTATTCTTGAAGGGAAATTACCGTATACCATCGGCGGTGGAATCGGTCAGTCAAGAATATGCATGTTCTTCCTAAGGCGTGCGCATATCGGAGAGGTTCAGAGCTCGGTATGGCTCGATGCGGATAAAGAGGCTGCGCAAAAGGCCGGAATCACATTGCTGTAGAAATCCGGCTTTCAATAAAAAACAGGTAGGTATGAAATGAAACAGTTTACATCAAAAGAACTCAGAAACACATGGAAAGAATTCTATAAAGCAAGAGGGCACAAGGACGTTGGTGCGGTATCCCTCGTATCTGACGGCTCTACGGGAGTTATGTTTAATGTTGCGGGAATGCAGCCGCTGATGCCCTATCTTCTCGGTAAGAAGCATCCGCTTGGTACAAGGCTTTGCAATGTTCAGGGGTGCGTCCGTACAAACGATATAGATTCTGTGGGAGACAGATCCCATGTTACTTTTTTTGAGATGATGGGAAGCTGGAGTCTCGGGGATTACTTCAAGGAAGAAAGATGCCAGTGGAGCTGGGAACTGCTTACAGATGTATTCGGATTTGACCGTGATCATCTTGCTGCCACTGTATTTGCCGGAGACGACAACGCACCGAGAGATGAGGAAGGTGCACAGTGCCGTATCAAATCGGGATTTAAGAGTGAGAATATTTATTATCTTCCCGCGGAAGATAACTGGTGGGGACTTGAATACGGACCGTGCGGACCGGATTCGGAGATGTTCTATATAGCCGATGCTCCCGATTGCGGCCCGGATTGCGGACCGGGATGCTCATGCGGCAAGTATACCGAACTGGGCAATGATGTATTTATGCAGTATGAAAAACACAAGGACGGAAGCCTGACGCCGCTTGAGAAGAAAAACGTTGATACCGGCTGGGGGCTTGAGAGAATACTTGCATTCCTTAACGGTACAAAGGATGTATATCGCACGGATCTGTTTACTGCTGCAATAGATTATATCGAAAAATCATCCGGCGAAAAATACGACGCAAACGAAGAAAAGACACGTTCCATGAGAGTACTTGCGGATCATATGCGTACAGCTGTGATGCTGATCGGAGATGAGGCAAGACTTACACCTTCAAACGGCGGAGCCGGATATGTGCTGAGGAGACTTATAAGGCGTGCCGTACGTCACGGAAGGATACTGGGATTATCTACAGAAGATCTTCTTAAGATCGCATCAATCTATATTGATGATGTATATTCGGATTCATATCCAAACCTTGTATCAAACAGGGAGTTTGTACTTTCGGAACTGAAAAAAGAGATAGACAGATTTACTTCTACAATAGAAAACGGTATGAAGGAGTTCGTCAAGATACTTGAGGGTAATATCTCATCCGGCAACGGGGAGATAAGCGGCAGGGACGCGTTTTATCTGTATGATACATTCGGATTCCCTCTTGAGCTGACTGTTGAGATGGCAAAAGAGAAGGGCTTATCGGTTGATGAGGCCGGCTTTGACAAGGCAATGGAGGAACAAAAGCAAAAGGCCAGAGAAGGTGCCAGCTTTGCGCTTAAATCTTCATCCCATGATTTTGAGGCCTTCTCGGAACTTGATGACGGGCTTGTATCCGAGTTTACCGGATATGAGAAGCTTTCGGATGATGGAGTGATAATAGCTATTGCTACCGATGAGATCAAGCAAAGCGTAAGTGTGGGGTGTGAGTGCACCATAGTCTGTGACCGGACGCCGTTTTACGCTACCATGGGCGGACAAAAGGGAGATTTCGGCGTTATAAAATCAGAGGGTGCAACATTCAATGTCAGTGATACGGTTAAACTGTCCGGTGGAAGAGTAGGTCATGTCGGTAAGGTTATCACCGGAGAATTCAAGACCGGGGATAAAGTAACCTTAAGTGTTGACAGTGCCAACAGAAACAGGACCTGCATGAACCATTCGGCAACCCATCTGCTCCAGGCTGCGCTTCAAAACGTTCTCGGGGACGAGGTAAAACAGCAGGGATCATATCAGGACGGTGACAGGACGAGATTTGACTTTTCCTTCGGAAGAGCACTTACAGATGATGAAATATCAAAGGTGGAAGATCTTGTAAATGAGAAAATCATGGAAGACCTTCCGGTCATTACAGATATAATGTCAATAGAGGATGCGAAAAAATCCGGGGCAATGGCTCTCTTCGGCGAGAAATACGGGGATGTTGTAAGAGTAGTTAAAATGGGTGATTTTTCCAAGGAGCTGTGCGGAGGAACCCATGTATCATCAACGGGAATGATACACTGTTTCAAGATCGTATCCGAGGGCGGGATCGCAGCCGGTGTCAGAAGAATAGAAGGAATAACAGGATCCGAAGTGCTGCGTCACTACAAGAAGATCGAAAATGACCTGAAGGATGCCGCTGCATCCGTAAAGGCCACGCCTGCCACGCTTTCCGACAGACTTGGCAAGATGGTTTCGGAGATAAAAGCGTTAAATTCGGAAATAGAGTCGCTAAAATCAAAGGCTGCAAAAGAAGCGGCAGGAAACTTGGAGGATTCGGCAGTTGATGTTAAGGGTGTAAAGCTTATCGCAACATCCGTGCCCGATGCGGATATGAACTCACTTCGGGATCTTGCGGATCAGATGAAAGAAAAGTATTCAAACGGTGTATTTGTGCTGTGCTCGGATGCGGGCGGCAAGGTTAACCTGATAGTAAGCGCCGCACCTGATGCTATAAAGGCAGGTGCACATGCCGGAAATATTATTAAAAAGCTGGCACCGCTTGTAGGCGGCGGTGGCGGCGGCCGTGACACAATGGCCCAGGCTGGAGGCAAGAACCCTGCCGGTATCAGCAAAATGATAGCCTCGGCAAAAGGTGTGGTTGAGGAAATGCTTTGATTTATAATTTTTCTTGACTATTGGAAAAGTTATGCGTATAATTCATTCAGTGCAAAATTTGAACCTCAGGGTTAGCACAATCTATGAACTGAGGGGAGGTTTGGAAGATGGCAGAAGTAATCGTTAAAGAGAATGAGAGCTTGGACAG
>DEEW01000111.1:2748-11980 GCA_002350465.1 Lachnospiraceae bacterium UBA2868 | reverse complement strand
GGTATCCAGCAGGAGATCCGCAAGCGTGAGCATTATGAAAAGCCCAGCGTAAAGCGTAAGAAGAAGTCTGAAGCTGCCAGAAAAAGAAAGTACAACTAAGACTGTTGCCCCCGGTATTTACCGGGGGTTTTTGTTTTTATAATTTTACTCTTTTTTTATTAAAAAATGCGTGCTATAATACCATATGTTGTATTGACCTATGAAAAGGGTTACTAAATATTGCAGAAGGGTTTGCCTGTTTGATATATATAATCATTGCACTGCTTCTGGCGGCACTTGCTGTTTTTGTTTATGTTCAGAGCAGCGGATATAACATAGTTGAATATGAGCTTTCCACCTGCAAGGATATCGGGGGCCCCGTAAGGTTTGTTATGCTCTCGGATCTTCATGATACCGATGTAACACATGATGGTAACCGGCGCCTGCTAAGATCTATAGAATCCATCGATCCGGATTTTGTCATACTTGCAGGTGATATGATAACGAGCTATATGCAACCTTCGTATAATTCGGATGTGGCATTTGATTTTCTGCGGGAGCTTGCCAATAGATTCACGGTTTATTACGGAGTGGGAAATCACGAACAGCGTTACAAGGCAGAGCCGGAGCGCTTTGCGGGAAAGTACGATAAGCTTGTTGAATTTGTACAAAAGCTCGGCATTCATTTTTTGTCTGACAGTTACATAGACAGAGAAGAGGACAAGATACGGATATACGGTTTTGATATTCCAATCGATAACTACAGGCGTGCGGTGAAAACATACCTTCCCGATGGGATATTAAATGACAGATTCGAGGATCCGGATGATAATAAATACAACATTCTGATAGCGCATAATCCCGATTTTTTTGATGACTATGCTGCGTTTGGGCCCGATCTTGTACTTTCGGGACACCTTCACGGAGGTATTGTTGCAATTCCTGGCATAGGGGGCGTAATATCTCCGCAGTTGAGACTGTTTCCGAAATATGATTTCGGAACGTTTACCAAGGGTAATACTACGATGATTGTCAGCCGAGGAATAGGATGGCATACGATTCCGGTCAGGATATTCAATAAAGCGGAAATTGTATCCGTTATGATACTACAGGATAAAAAGGGAGAAACCAATGGCAATTAATGTTAAGCTTGAAAAATTTGAAGGGCCTCTTGACCTTCTTCTCCATCTCATTGATAAGAATAAGGTGGATATATATGATATCCCCATCGCTCTCATTACCGACCAGTATCTTGAGTACCTTAAACAGATGGAGATAGAGGATCTTAACGTGATGAGTGAATTCCTCGTTATGGCGGCGACTCTTCTTGATATCAAGGCAAGAATGCTGCTTCCTGCAGAGGTTAATGAAGACGGAGAAGAGGAAGATCCGAGAGCGGAACTTGTTGAAAAGCTTATTGAGTACAAGATGTATAAATATATGTCCTTCGAACTCAAGGACAGACAGATCGACGCGGTGCGTAATGTTTACAAGAGCGCCACTCTTCCCAAGGAGGTGCTCGAGTACGTTGAACCTATAGATTATGAGAAGCTTGTGGGAGATGTGGATCTTGCAAAGCTTAACCAGATATTCAAATCGGTTGTCCGCAAGCAGAGCGATAAAATTGATCCCATCAGAAGCAAGTTCGGCAATATCGAGAAGGATGAGATTAATCTTGAAGAGAAACAGCTTTACATTGAGATGTATGTCAGAACCCACAAGAAGTTTTCCTTCAGGGCACTTCTTGAAGCACAGCCAACCAAGATGGAGATCGTTGTTACTTTCCTTGTGATGCTTGAGATGATGAAGACCGGGAAGATCAGGATCGTGCAGGAGAATCTGTTTGACGATATTATGATAACGTCTTTAGCAGCCTGATTATTCAAATATGGATTATGCCGCGAATGATTTATTCATTTCCCCCAAAGACGCTTGCGCTCATCTTTCCGCGCGTCACGTTACTAGACTCGTAAAAACCTCGTCAAGTAACGACGCGCTCCAAAGCTTTGGGGGAAACGATAAATCATTCGAGGCGTACATAGGGATAGTAGGGATAATAGATGAAAAAAGAATTTGAAGAATCTTTAAAAGATAATATGGAAGAGCTGGATATTGCACCGGAATCGGAGAATAGCGAGGATTCTGACGAGAAGGTCAGAGCCGAACATCCCGAGGCAGCGATTTCGGCTATTCTCTCTGCTATGGGAGATTCCGTTGAGATCAAGAAACTTGCCGATGCCATCGGATATGATGAAGACGAAACAAGAGAACTCATCGGAAAAATGAAGGCGAAATACGAGCGTAACAAAGAGTTCGGGCTTACGATAGTTGAACTTGATAACAGTGTCCAGATGTGTTCGAAAACAGAAATGTACGAGTATCTTATCAAGGTTGCCAAGATACCGAAGAATATGCATCTGTCGGATACGGCGCTCGAGACCCTTTCTATCATTGCATACAAACAGCCGGTGACAAGAGCTGAAGTTGAGAAGATCAGGGGAGTGTCATGTGATCACCCTATTAACAAATTGCTTGAGTACGGACTTATAACCGAGCTTGGAAGGCTGAATGCACCGGGACGCCCCTTACTGTTTGGTACGACAGAACAGTTCCTCAGAAGCTTCGGGGTCAAGTCCCTTGAGGACCTTCCTGACATTGCCCCGGACCGGCTGGAGGAATTCAAGAAGGAAGCCGCTGAAGAGGTGCAGTTAAAACTTGACATTTAAAAGGACCTGACGGTCCTTTTTTTGTGACCTTTTTCTTGTATTTTTTCCTTTGAAAAATCCGGGCACTGTGTTAAAATACTTAAAGTGCGTATAATTGCGGTTATTCAAATATATTATATGGAGGTTTTGCAATGAGTAATTCTTCACTTGCAAGCAAACGTATAGCAAGTTTGCTTGATGAAAACAGTTTCGTTGAACTCGGCGCCCGTGTTAGCGCGCGATCTACCGATTTCAACATGGAACCGAAGGATGCGCCCAGCGACGGTGTTGTAACGGGTTACGGTCTTATTGACGGATGCCTTGTTTACGTGTACAGCCAGGATGCATCTGTACTCGGTGGTTCCGTTGGCGAGATGCATGCAAAGAAGATAGTAAATCTTTACAATCTTGCGCTCAAAGTCGGTGCACCCGTTATCGGGCTTATCGATTCCGCAGGACTTCGCCTTAATGAAGCGACAGATGCACTTGCGGCGTTCGGTAGGATTTATAAGGCCCAGTCAATAGCAAGCGGTGTGATCCCGCAGATCACGGCAGTATTCGGTAAGTGCGGCGGAGGACTTTCGCTTTTTACCGGAATGACTGATTTTACTTTTATGGAGGATGGCGCAAAGCTGTTTGTTAATTCTCCTAACGCTCTTTGCGGAAATTACGAAGAGAAGAAAGATACAGCATCAGCTGCATTCCAGGCAGATGAGGCCGGTAATGTTGATGTTGTTGCAAGTGAAGCTGAAATTTACGGAGAGATCAGAAGCCTCGTTTCAATGCTTCCTTCAAATAATGACGAATTCGGAGCTGACAGTGAGTGCACAGACGACCTTAACCGGGCCGTTTCGGATATTGCCGGATGTGTAGGTGACTCATCGATCGCTCTTTCCATGATCGCTGATGATAATTCTTATTTCGAAGTTAAGTCAGGATTCGGAAAACAGATTACAACAGGGTTTATCAGGCTTAACGGTCAGACTGTGGGATGTGTTGCCAACAGATCGGAAGGCTATGATGACGAAGGTAAGAAAGTATGGGATTGCGATACCGTTCTTACCGTAGAAGCAGCAGAAAAGGCCGCTGATTTTGTAAACTTCTGTGATTCCTTTGACATTCCTGTTCTTACACTTACGAATGTAACTGGCTATGATGCCGATATGGATTGCGAAAAAGGAATTGCAAGAGCAGCAAGCAAGCTTGCTTTTGCTTTTGCCAATGCTACAGTTGCAAAGGTTAATGTTGTGACCGGTAAGGCTTTCGGAAGTGCCGGTATCGTTATGAACTCCAAGGCTATGGGAGCTGATATAACGATTGCCTGGGATAGCGCCAAGATCGGAATGATGGATGCAAATCTTGCTGCAAAGGTTATCTTTGACGGAAAAGGCGATGCAGCCATCAGCGACGGAGCAAAGGAATACGATAAGCTTCAGAACAGCATTGACAGTGCGGCAAGACGCGGATATGTCGATCAGGTTATTGCTCCCGCAGATACAAGAAAGTACGTTATCGGGGCATTTGAGATGCTTTATACAAAAAGAGAGGACAGGCCTGCCAAGAAGCACGGAACAGTATAGAAAGGAGCGGGATACGTAATATGAAAAAATTAAAACTGATATTATGTTTTATGACCGCACTCGTGTTACTTGCCGGCTGCGGCGGGAGTACAAGAAAGACTCTTGACCCGGAAGTTGCCACTGCACTTGAGCAGACAACAAGTAATCTGGTAACACAGTTTCTGGCAGCGCTTGATGAACAGCAGTCTGCTGATTTATCCGGTCAGGGCGGAGAGTATCTGGAATATGTGATATCGAATTACTTCGGCGTTAAAGCAAACGGAAACGGAATGGTTAATGCCATTAATTCATGGAACTCTTCCCGCGAGGATCTCGGCGATTTTGTTTCGATCACCGGAATGAATGCCGCTTATGACGATTCGGACAAAAACATAATAGTAACTCTTGATGTTGTCGGTTCAAAAAGAACCGCAAAGGTTGAGGCCATTTACAAGGACGATCTGTATAAAACACTTAATTCTCTTACCACCAACATTGACTGGACGTTTGGTGAGAAGATGGAAAAGGCCGGTCTTAACACTCTTCTCGGAATGGGAACAGTATTTATTGTACTGATTATCATTTCACTGATAATCAGCCTGTTCAACTTCATTCCGAAGATTCAGGCGGCATTTTCCAAGGGCAAGGAAGATGCGAAGATCGCAGCTGTTGATAATACTATCGCCCAGATAGTTGAAAAGGAAGAGCAGGAAGACGATCTTGAAATTGTGGCCGTTATTACGGCAGCGATCGCAGCAGCCTCTTACGGCGGCTCGTCGGATGATTTTGTTGTAAGAAGTATTGTTAGAAGACCAAACAGCGTTTGGAACAGATAGTATAAGGAGGAACCATCATGAAAAACTATACAATTACCGTTAACGGAAACGTATATGATGTTACAGTAGAAGAAGGAACAGGTTCGGGAGCAGCACCGGTTGTATCTGCACCCAAGGCAGCACCTAAGGCAGCACCGGCAGCAGCACCTAAGGCTGCATCACAGGGCGCTGGAAGCGTAAGGATCGAAGCCGGAGCAGCAGGAAAGGTGTTCAAGATCGAGGCGAATGTGGGAGCATCCGTAAAAGCAGGAGATCCCGTAATTATCATTGAAGCAATGAAGATGGAGATACCTGTCGTTGCACCTAAGGACGGAACAGTTGCATCAATAGACTGTGCGGTTGGTGATCCTTGTGCGGCAGGACAGCTTCTTGCAACGCTTAACTGATCATAAGAATGAATCTTTGGAGGATATAAAATGTCATATGTAGCAAATACGTTTGGGAACCTGTTACAGCAGACGGCATTTTTAGGATTGTCCTGGGGCAATTATCTTATGATAGCTGTAGCGTGTTTGTTCCTCTATCTGGCAATAGCGAAAGGATTTGAACCGCTGTTGCTCACCCCCATTGCATTCGGTATGCTGCTTGTTAATATCTATCCGGATATTATGCTTAAAATAGAAGAGGCCGCAAACGGAACGGGAGGACTCCTGTATTACTTCTACAAACTGGATGAATGGGCTATACTGCCTTCACTCATATTCATGGGTGTAGGTGCGATGACGGACTTCGGTCCGCTTATTGCCAACCCGAAGAGCTTTCTTCTCGGTGCGGCAGCACAGTTCGGTATATATGCCGCTTATTTTATGGCTATTGCCATGGGATTTAACGATAAGGCTGCGGCAGCCATCGCCATAATCGGCGGAGCTGACGGCCCTACATCAATATTCCTTGCAAGTAAGTTAGGACAGACGGCACTTTTGGGACCTATTGCGGTTGCGGCTTATTCCTATATGTCGCTTGTGCCGATCATCCAGCCGCCTATCATGAAGCTTCTTACAACGGAAAAAGAGCGTAAGATCAAGATGGAACAGCTTCGTCCCGTAACAAAGCTTGAGAAGATTCTGTTCCCGATAATAGTTACGATCGTTGTTTGTATGATTCTTCCCACAACGGCTCCTCTTGTAGGTATGCTTATGCTCGGTAACCTGTTCAGAGAGTCGGGAGTTGTCAGACAGCTTACAGACACTGCCAGCAATGCACTTATGTACATAGTAGTTATTCTGCTTGGTACAAGTGTAGGCGCTACGACTTCGGCCGCAGCTTTCCTTAATGCCAATACACTTAAGATCGTCGTTCTCGGCCTTGTTGCATTTGCATTCGGAACAGCAGCCGGAGTACTGTTCGGTAAACTGATGTGTGTTATGACAAAGGGTAAGGTAAACCCGCTCATCGGATCCGCCGGTGTGTCTGCCGTTCCCATGGCAGCACGTGTTTCGCAGAAGGTCGGTGCTGAAGCCGATCCTACAAACTTCCTGCTGATGCATGCAATGGGACCGAACGTTGCCGGTGTTATCGGAACGGCTGTAGCTGCCGGAACATTCATGGCAATTTTTGGAGTTATGTAATTGGCGTCATTATTATGAATTAATTATATGGAGGAAAATATAATGGGTGAAGTTGAAAAGAAACCGGTTGGCATAATGGAAACCGTTCTGCGTGATGCGCATCAGTCGCTTATCGCAACAAGAATGCCTACCGAGGTTATGCTTCCCATCATAGGTAAGATGGATGAAATCGGTTACCATTCAGTTGAGTGCTGGGGTGGTGCCACATTCGATGCATCCCTTCGTTTCCTGAAAGAGGATCCGTGGGAGAGGCTTCGTAAATTGCGTGACGGATTTAAGAAAACAAAACTGCAGATGCTTTTCAGAGGTCAGAATATTTTAGGTTACAGACCTTATGCAGATGATGTTGTTAACGCTTTCGTTGAAAAATCGGTTGCCAACGGTATTGATATCATCAGAATCTTTGACTGTCTGAACGATCTTCGTAACCTTCAGGCTGCTGTAGATGCAACTAACCGTGTAAAAAAACAGGAAGGAAGAGGAAGCGCACAGGTTGCACTTTCATATACCCTCGGTGATGCTTATACACTTGAGTATTGGGCAGAGACTGCCAAGAAGATTGAAGAGATGGGTGCGGATTCTATCTGTATCAAGGATATGGCAGGACTTCTTGTTCCTTACAGGGCAGCTGAACTTATCAAAGCCATGAAGGAGAACACAAAGCTTCCTATCCAGCTTCATACACACTACACATCGGGTGTGGCTTCTATGACATACCTTAAGGCAGTTGAGGCCGGTGTTGATGTTATTGACTGTGCAATTTCTCCTTTTGCACTCGGAACGAGCCAGCCCGCAACGGAAGTTATGGTTGAGACGTTTAAGGGAACACCTTATGATACGGGTTACAGCCAGACAAAGCTTGCGGAGATCGCGGATTACTTCCGTCCTTACAGAGAAGAGTGCATAGAGTCCGGACTTATGAGCACGAAGGTTCTCGGAGTTAATATCAAAACTCTTCTGTATCAGGTACCCGGCGGTATGCTTTCCAATATGGTATCCCAGCTTAAGGAACAGAATGCGGAAGATAAGTATCAGGAAGTTCTTGAGGAAATCCCCAGAGTTCGTAAAGACTGCGGTGAGCCGCCTCTTGTTACGCCTTCGTCACAGATCGTTGGAACACAGGCAATATTTAATGTGCTTATGGGTGAGAGATACAAGATGGCTACCGGAGAGTTTAAGGATCTCCTAAGAGGTAACTACGGACAGACGGTTAAGCCTATGAGTGAAGAGGTAATCAATAAGGTTATCCCCGGCGAAAAGAGATCTACAGCCCGTTCCGCAGAAGCTACAGGTCACGATAAACCCGAGCTTGAAACTCTTGAAGCAGAGATGAAGCAGTACAAGCAGCAGGATGAGGATGTGCTTTCATACGCATTGTTCCCTCAGGTTGCAGTGGACTTCTTCAAGTATCGTGAGGCTCAGCAGAATAAAGTAGATATGAAGAAGGCTGACACAGAAGCCGGAGCATATCCTGTTTAAGAAATGCTTTGCAAAATATCATAACGTGTGTTACAATAATCGGGCAGTCGTTTTTATGGCTGCCCGTTTTTTTGTTTATGTCCGAGGGGGATATAATCAAAGGGGTATGAAGGGGATTTTCGTGCTTAATACTATATATTCAAGAGGGTATTATGGCCAGAAAAGAACAGATTACCAAGCAGATGATTTTGGATGGAGCATTTGATCTTGTAAGGACACAGGGAATTGAAATGCTAACCGCCAGAAAGCTTGCGGCACACATTTCCTGCAGTACTCAGCCTATTTTCCGTGTATATACGAATATGGAGGAATTATCGGGAGAGGTTTTTGTTAAAGCAAAAGCCTTTTATGAGGAGTTTTGTCTCGCTTACGAACAGACAAACGATACTCCCTTTGTAGACCTTGGTTTATGTTATATTTCTTTTGCAAAAAAAGAACTGAATTTATTTAAATTGCTGTTTCTCACTCCTCATGATGATAACAATACAATGTATGATCTCATTAACGGAGCGGAAAACGGATTCGTGATCAAGCAGCTTCGAAGGATCAAAAATCTTGATATGAATAAGGCCGGAGATATCTTCATGAAGGTTTTCATATTTATGCACGGAATGGCCTGTATGGCAATATGCGGAGAGCTTGACCTGACTACCGAGGAGATACTCCCTACATTAAAAGAGACTATCGAGGGATTCTTTTAGAATATGAATGTTTGTGTTGTTGGCGGAGGGCCTGCCGGCATGATGGCTGCCATTGCGGCAGCCGAAAACGGAAATAAAGTTACGCTGATCGAACAAAACGAGAAGCTGGGAAAAAAGCTTTTCCTGACGGGCAAAGGCAGATGCAACATTACCAATGCATGCCCCGTGGAAGAGCTTTTTGACAATATTGTTACCAATCCCAAGTTTTTATACAGTGCCTTTTACGGTTTCGATAATGGGGCAATCGTTGATTTCTTTAATAACGCGGGACTTAAGACCAAGATTGAGAGAGGGGAACGTGTTTTTCCGCAAAGTGATCATTCTTCCGATGTGATCAAAGCATTAAAAAAGCAGTTGGAATCTTATGGTGTTGCTATAATGCTCAATACTAAAGTATTGGATTTT
>DEEW01000111.1:2409-2734 GCA_002350465.1 Lachnospiraceae bacterium UBA2868 | reverse complement strand
GGATTCGGGCGGTATAAATAAAATATCGAGCGTTATTATACAAAAGGGAGACAGGAAGTCCGAAATACATACGGACAGGCTGGTGCTTGCTACGGGAGGAGTTTCATATCCGTCAACCGGATCCGACGGCAGAATGCTTGACAAGCTTGCCAAAGCAGGNNATCACAGTCAGAAAATGCGAACCATCACTTGTTCCGTTTGTTTGCAACGACAGGCAAATTACGGATATGCAGGGACTGTCCTTAAAAAATGTTAATCTGTCGGTAACTGTTATGGATAAGCAAAAATACAGCGGGTTCGGGGAAATGCTGTTTACCCATTTCGG
>DEEW01000111.1:1904-2248 GCA_002350465.1 Lachnospiraceae bacterium UBA2868 | reverse complement strand
TCCATCAAAAATCATAACAGCCGTTATCAATAAGTCCGGTATAGATCCCGCAAAGAAAGTCAATTCCGTCACAAAGCAGGAGAGAGAAAAGCTGTGCAGGACGCTTAAGGATTTTGAGGTAAAGATCAGCGGGAACAGGGGCTTTTTGGAAGCTATAATAACAAGAGGCGGAGTTGATACGGGGGATATCAATCCATCAACTATGGAGAGTAAGAAAATAAAAGGATTATATTTTGCCGGAGAGATGATAGATGTTGATGCGCTAACAGGAGGATTCAACCTTCAGATAGCCTGGTCAACAGGTTACCTTTCCGGAATATGCTGTAAGGAGGAGAATTAATATG
>DEEW01000111.1:393-1798 GCA_002350465.1 Lachnospiraceae bacterium UBA2868 | reverse complement strand
GGAGCTATGTACAGAGCCATGGCACTGTATCTTATCAGACAGGGAATAGACAGAAATGACAGGGAGAGGATCGAACAGGCCTGTGAAGATGCGGATATATCAATAAGCTATGAAAATGGCAGGCAGGTGGTGCTTCTGTTCGGTGAAAACGTAAATGATTATCTTCGGACCGAGGAAGTGGGAAATATGGCTTCGATGTCGAGTGTGAATCCGAAGGTGAGGGAGAAGCTTGTTGCCCTTCAGCAAAGGCTTGCCGCTCAAAAAGATGTGGTAATGGACGGAAGGGATATCGGAACTGTGGTTCTTCCCGACAGTAAGTGCAAGATATATCTTACCGCATCATCACATGTACGTGCAAAAAGAAGATATGACGAGCTTGTCTCTAAGGGGGAAGAGGCCAATATCTCAAAGATTGAGGCTGATATTATCGAAAGAGACCACCGGGATATGACCCGTGAGCATTCACCTCTGAAGCAGGCAGAGGATGCGGTGCTAATAGACAGTTCGGATCTGACCATCGAAGAAGTTAAGGATGCAATTTTAGCCGAGGCCAAAAAGAGACTATGACGGAAATAATTGTTGCCAAATCCGCCGGATTTTGTTTCGGCGTTCAAAGGGCTGTGGATACGGTGTATTCCGAGATAGAAAAGGGGGAAAGGATATATACCTTCGGCCCTATAATCCACAATGCGGAAGTAGTATCAGATCTTGAAAAAAGAGGAGTCAGAGTAGTCGAGGATCTGGATACTATCAAGGAATTGGATAAGGGCACCGTTATTATCAGATCCCACGGCGTGTCAAAAGAAATATCGGATGCTCTTAACAGTTCAAAACTTAAGGTCGTTGACACAACATGCCCCTTTGTTAAGAAAATACATAACATAGTTGAGAGAGACAGCCGTCTGGGAAAACGTATAGTTGTTATCGGCAGCAGAAATCATCCGGAGGTTATGGGGATTATCGGGTGGTGTGCTCCGGGGAACCCGGCTGTTGTGATTGAAACGAAAGACGAGGCCAATGATTTTTCGGCTGACAGCGGATGCGGTATAACCGTTGTTTCCCAGACTACATTTACCCTTGCCAAATTTAAAGAATTAGTTGAAATCTTGCGAAAAAAAGGGTACAATGTTGACGTTGTGAATACAATCTGCAATGCAACCGCCCAAAGGCAGGAAGAGGCGCAAAAGATAGCCTCTGAGGTTGATATGATGATTGTGATAGGAGACAGCAAGAGCTCCAACACACAAAAGCTATACGAGATCTGCAGTCGTGAATGTAGCAATACATTATACGTACAGACCAAGGATGATTTGAAAACCCATCCCTCAGGATCGCTCCAACGTGTAGGCATTACTGCGGGGGCTTCCACCCCGAAAAAAATTATCGAGGAGGTTCAAAATTATGT
>DEEW01000111.1:0-196 GCA_002350465.1 Lachnospiraceae bacterium UBA2868 | reverse complement strand
AAGGTCATCAAGGTAAATGACGGTGACGGACAGGTTCTCCTGTCATACAAGCGTGTCGCATTTGATAAGGGCAACAAGAGGATCGAAGAGGCATTCGAGAATAAAGAGGTACTTAAGGCAACTGTTGCTCAGGTTCTTGACGGTGGCTTAAGTGTTCTTGTTGAAGAGTCAAGAGTATTCATTCCCGCAAGCCTTG
>DEEW01000048.1:12718-12880 GCA_002350465.1 Lachnospiraceae bacterium UBA2868 | reverse complement strand
CGCATACGAAACGGACGGAATAAAAACTACCGATCCTTTCATGATGAATTCCACAGCCGCAAGGAAGTTCGGAGACGACAAGGCGGAATACGATAACGGAAGACTTTACATTGATGATTTTGACTGGCAGGACGATAAACTGCCGGACATTCCGTATAACAA
>DEEW01000048.1:10827-12531 GCA_002350465.1 Lachnospiraceae bacterium UBA2868 | reverse complement strand
TTGATGAGATCATAAGACCCAAGAAGAACGGTACATTCGATACTCTAGATTACAAGAGCGATCCAAAGGCTGAAAAACCGAAAAAGATTAATTTCTGGGGATTTACCGAAGGAAACTATTTTATGCCCAAGGCATCGTATTCGAATGGTGATCCGGTCAATGAATTCAAAGAGATGGTAAAAGCTCTTCATGCGGCCCAAATAGAAGTCATAATGAGATTCTATTTCCCTGCGACTTTTAACAAGGCTTTCATCCCCGATGTTCTTCGCTTTTGGGCGAGAGAATACCATGTCGACGGATTTTTCCTTATGGGTGAAGATATCCCCATGGATATGATAGCGGCTGACATATATATACGTGACAGGAAGATATACAACAATTTCTTTGACAAGGATTCGATAATTCGTAAGAAGTACGGTTTCAATCACAACATGGCGATCGTCAACTCCGACTTTATGAATGTTTGCAGGAAGTATTTAAAGAGCGATGAAAATCAGTTGTCCGACTTCCTGTACAGGCAGCGTATGAATCCGTCGGATGTACATACGGTTAATTATATTACCGATTATTACGGCTTTACCCTTAATGATCTTGTATCATATGACTACAAACATAATGAGGAAAATGCCGAAGATAACAATGACGGAGAGAACTTCAATTACAGCTGGAACTGCGGGGCGGAAGGCATATCGAGAAAGAAAGCGATCAATGTTCTTCGAATGAAACAGGTTAAAAATGCTCTTGTATTTCTGCTGATGGCACAGGGAACTCCGATGATTTGTGCAGGGGATGAATTCTTAAATACCCAGGGCGGAAACAACAACCCCTATTGCCAGGACAATGAGACCGGCTGGGTGGTTTGGAGAACGAACAAGCATTGCAGCGATATACTTGATTTTACGAAAATGCTCATTAATCTTCGGAGGTCACATCCAATACTGCATCCTGACAGGGAATTCCGTCTGATGGATTATGCTGCGTGCGGATTTCCGGATCTGTCCTACCATGCTGATCTTGCATGGAATCCGAAATTTGATAACCATCTTCGCCATATCGGTGTGATGATATGCGGCAAGTACGCAAGGGTTACGAAAACCTGCGAGGATGATTTTTTCTATTTTGCGTATAATATGCACTGGGAAGACCATACATTTGCCCTGCCCAAGCTCCCGAAGGGATTTAAGTGGGATATAGGTTTTGCAACGTGTAATGAGATATCATCTGCGGTTATACACGAAAGCCTTGTAGAAAACAAAGAGAGTGTGATGGTACCGGACCGTACCATTGCGGTTCTTGTATCGGTAAAAGATAACAGAAAAGAGGAAACATTAAAATGATAGGTGACAAAAAGGTTTTATTTTCGGGAATGCAGGCAACGGGAAATCTTACCCTCGGAAATTATCTCGGAGCCCTCAGTAACTGGGTAAAGCTTGCGGACGAATACGAATGCTTCTATTCGGTTGTTGATATGCATTCAATAACGATACGCCAGGATCCGGCAGAACTGAGAAACCGTGCGAGAAAACTGCTGTGCCTGTACATTGCGGCAGGTCTTGACCCCGAGAAAAACTGTATCTATTATCAGTCCCATGTATCCGGACATGCAGAGCTTGCCTGGATATTAAACTGCTTCACATATATGGGAGAACTGTCGAGAATGACCCAGTTCAAGGACAAGTCGGCAAAACACGCGGATAACATTAA
>DEEW01000048.1:3922-10745 GCA_002350465.1 Lachnospiraceae bacterium UBA2868 | reverse complement strand
GACCAGATGCAGCACCTTGAACTTACAAGAGATATTGCACAGCGTTTTAATGCGATCTACGGGGATGTGTTTACTGTACCGGAACCCTATATCGGTAAAGTAGGTGCCAAGATAATGAGTCTTCAGGATCCGGCAAAGAAGATGAGCAAATCGGATGAAAATCCAAACGCCAGCATTTATCTGATGGATGATCCTGATACGATCATGAGAAAATTCAAACGCGCCGTCACCGATTCTCTCGGAGCGGTACGATACAATGAGGAAGAGCAGCCTGGAATATGCAACCTGATGGATATTTACGGTGCTTGTACCGGTAAGAGCAGACAGGATATCGAATCTGAGTTTGAGGGGAAAGGTTACGGCGATTTCAAGACAGCCGTCGGAGAAAGTGTTGTTGAAAAGCTCCGTCCCCTTCAGGAGAAAATGGAAGACCTTGCGAAGAATAAGGATTACATTGATTCGGTGATCAAAAACAATGCCGAAAAGGCACAGTATTTTGCAAACAAAACTCTCCGCAAGGTCCAGAAAAAAGTTGGTTTTCCCGAAAAGATCAGATAATCTATTCGGACTTAATCTCTTTCCAAAGATTGTTATAAAGGCTGGTTGTATCGGCATCAAGTGCCTCGTATACTTCACAGCCTTTTATTGATTCATCGGTGGGAACGACGGCGGTGTTCGCACGAAGCTCCTCATCCATATTATCCACTACAGCCTTGTTCGGGGTGGAGTAGTAAATGAATTCAAAGTTGGCAGTCGCAACATCTTCCCTGCACAGAAAATCAAGGAACTTTTTAGCTGCTTCGGGATTTTTACATTTGCTTGTTACAATCCATGAGTCGATCCACAGGTTGCTGCCTTCCTTGGGAATAACATACTCAAGGTCATTATTAAAATCATGTCCGAGATAGGCTTCTCCGGAATAAACAACACCCATTACGGCATTTTCCGCAACAATTTCATCTCTTGCCTCATCCACGAGATAACTTGAAACATCTGCCTTCTGTTTTTTCAACAGCTCTGCCGCCTCACGAATCTGAGCCTCATCTGTTGTATTTAATGAGTATCCCAGGTATTTAAGTGCAACCATAAATGAGTCACGCATGCTGTCCTGCATTATTATCTGACCTGCATATTCACCGTCAAACAGAACATCCCAGCTGTCAACAGGTTTTGAAACTTTTTTTGTGTTATACAGTATTCCTACCGTTCCCCAGAAGTAAGGAAGGGCATATTTATTGCCGGGATCGAAACTTTGAGAGAGTGTCCAGAATTTATCGTCAATATTTCCGTAATTCTCCATAGTCGGATAATCAATCTCCTGGGCCTGACCTTCATCAATGAGTCTTTTTATCATGTAGTCTGATGTGCATAAAAGGTCGTATGAGATAGCACCGGCCGTGTATTTCGTATATAATTCCTCGGGGGTGGTTGCCTCCTCATAATTGATTTTGATACCGGTCTCTTCCGTGAATTTTTCAAGCATCTCCGGCTCAATGTACTCCCCGTAGTTAAATACTGTAAGTGTGTTGGATGATTTTGTGCCGCATCCGGGCAGGATGCAAAGTGCCATGCTTAGCACAAGCAACATACAGATAGATTTCTTTTTCATAATAATTCTCCTTCCAATATTATTAATATATTAATAAGCTGCTATGTCAGATTTCCCCTTATTGTCTCTTGTTGAGATGTTAACGATTATAAGCATGATCAGTACAATAAAAAACAGCAGTGAAGACAGTGCGTATATCTCCGGCTTGATCCCTTTTCTGATCTCTCCGTAGATAAGCGTTGATAGTGTGTTTATCCCGGGTCCTTTTGTGAAATAAGTGATTACAAAATCATCCATTGACATTGTAAAGGCCATGAAGAATCCGGCAAAGATACCCGGCATAAGATCGGGAATAAGTATTTTGACAAATGCATAAAAACTGGTGGCACCAAGGTCTCTTGCGGCTTCAAACTGACGGATATCCATAGTTTCAAGCTTTGGCAGGATACATAAAATAACATACGGTATGTTAAAAGTTATATGAGCTACAAGAACGCTTGAAAAACCAAGGGGCATAAACTTTACGAACCAAAGCATGAGAGCAATACCCGTAACGATATCCGCATTAAGCAGCGGAATGTTTGTAAAGAAAAGCATGATCTTATAGTCGCGTCTTTTCATGGCATAGATTCCCAGCGAAGCAGTAAGGCCTATTACACATGCTACCGATGCGGATAATAGAGCGAGCAGAAGAGTTGTTCCGATGGCGCTTATGATCGCAGAACTTTCAAACAGAGTGCGATACCATTTCAAAGTGAATCCACCCCATATTACCCGGGATTTGGATGCATTAAACGACAGAGCGATAAGCACCATCAGCGGCAAATACATGAACAGAACAACAAGTATGATATATATTTTTCCCAGTACTTTTCCCATCATAATACAAAGTTCCTGTTATTGGTTGAATTACGTCCGAACAAAAGTGTTGTTATGAGTACGAATATCATGAGCGTTAGGGAAAGCCCCGAACCGAGGTTCCAGTTCATGCTGACAGAGAATTCCTGTTCGATTATATTACCGAGTAACTGGATCTTGCCTCCACCGAGAATATTGGCTATTACGAATTCTGTCATTGACGGCACGAATACCATTGTGATCCCGCTGCCTATTCCTGAAAGTGAAAGAGGAATGAGGATTTTCGTAAGAACATGGAATTTTCCGGCTCCAAGATCCTTTCCTGCTTCAATGATGTCATCGGGTATGGCAAGGACGCAGTTGAGAACCGGAAGCAGCATATAAGGCAGATAATCATAAACCATACCTATCACTATAGCTATGGGAGTATTGATAATATCAATCTGCCCCAGATGTAATACCGACAGAAGATGATTGATCACACCGTTTTTGGATATCAGAAGCTGGATGGCAAGGATCCTTAAAATAAAGTTCATCCACATCGGAAGAATCATTACAAACATAATAATCTTTGTATCTTTGAATTTGGCAGATTTAAGAATAAGGGCACAAGGATATGATATTAGTACACATATAAGGGAACTGATAAAAGCAAGGCATACGGATAAGAGAAGAGCCTTGCGGTGCACAGGGTCAAAGATCGCAAGAAGGTACTCTAAAGTAAAGTCACCTTCGGCATTCGTCGCAGCTTTGGCAACCACAAAGATCAGAGGAATAACGGTAAAACCGATCACCCAGAGGATATATGGAATTGAGAGTACCTGAACCCTGTTTTTGTTCATTGTTTGAGAGGTATATCCTCAATATTCAGTATTTCTTCATCTTCGGACTGCGGTTTATGCATGATCTGGAAGTTGTCGGGAATTACGTTTATTCCCACAAAGCTTCCAACAGGGAAATTCTGTGTCGTCTGCACCATGAAATTGATACCGATGGCACTTTCAACCTGAATTTCATAATGAACACCCTTGAATATTATGGAAGTTACAGTACCGGTGGTATGTCCGCCTTCGGGACTACCGAGTTCCACATCTTCCGGACGTATAACCACATCGACGGGTTCGTTTTCACCAAAACCCTCATCAACACATTCAAAATCAAGTCCGCCGATCTTAACGAGACGATCTCTGACCATAATGCCGTCAATTATATTACTTTCACCGATAAAATCAGCGACAAATGCGTTTGTCGGTTCATTGTAAATGCTCTCGGGAGTTCCGATCTGCTGGATATACCCCTGGTTCATAACAACGATGGTGTCGGACATCGTAAGAGCTTCTTCCTGATCGTGAGTAACATATATAAATGTAATACCGAGTTCGTTCTTGAGCCGGATCAGTTCATACTGCATTTCCTGACGCAGTTTAAGATCAAGAGCCCCCAGCGGCTCATCAAGAAGAAGCACTTTTGGCTCATTAACAATAGCACGCGCGATAGCGATACGCTGCTGCTGACCGCCTGATAAAGAGTCGGGATAACGGTCTTCGTAGCCGGGAAGGTTAACAAGATCAAGGGCATACTTAATCTTGTCTTTTATATATGAATCGCTTTTTTTCTTGAGTCTTAAGCCGAAGGCAATATTTTCCGCAACGGTCATATGAGTGAACAAAGCATACTTCTGGAATACAGTATTTAACTGTCTTTCATTGGGAGGAAGCTTTGTAATATCCACTCCGTCAAAATAGACACTTCCTATATCGGGAGTCTCAAAGCCGCCGATAATACGAAGTATAGTGGTCTTACCGCATCCGGAGGGACCCAGGAGAGTCACAAACTCGTTTTCCCTTATATACAGATCAAGTTCATCGAGTACAAGATTACTTCCGAAGGATTTCGAAATATTTTTCAGTTCAATCAGTTTCTTGCTCAAACAAATTGCCTCCGTATACAAATGTATAACAGTGCAAATTATACAGTAATAGTTTTGCAAACACAATATGTAGCGGTTGACTTTTTTTATCTTCGGGCGGAAAATCATTGTGTGTGTTCGGAATGATTTTATAGGGGTATATAATGCCGGAAAAGAAAGAAAAATATGTGGCCTACGTTTCCACCTATACAAGAAACGCTGAAATAGGTATTTACATATATGATGTTGACGTGGAAAACGGAAGATTTACCGCGAAGGATAAGGTAAAGATAACCAATTCCTCTTATCTTACNNTTGTCCCATAACGGTAAGTATATGTATGCCATAACCGATTTCGGCGTTGAGAGCTATAAAATAAAGACAGACGGAAGCCTGGTAAATATAGGAAGTGCTTCGATAAACGGTATGAGAGGGTGTTACCTTTCAACAGACTACGAAGACAAGTATCTGTTTGTTGCCGGATATCATGATGCAAAGGTTACGGTTCTTAGGATAGGTGATAACGGAGCTGCCGGAGAAATAACGGATGAGATGTTTTCAGCCGGTCTCGGAAGCATTGTGGAGCGGTCTTTTCTTCCGCATGTAACATGTGTCAAGATGACCAGGGATAACAAATATCTGTGCGTGTGTGACAGCGGTATGGATCAGGTTAAAATATATTCTTTTGACTCCGTTACCGGCAAACTGAAACTCAAGGATATGATACACTGTGTTCAGGACAGTGCGCCCAGATATATTAAATTCCACAGAAACGGGAAATTTGCTTATGTTTCTCATGAGGTCGGATGTACGGTTGATGTTTATTCATACAGTGAGACTAATGGAAATCCGGACTTTGAAATGATTGGTTCATATTCCACATTAAACGAAGACTATAAAACATCGGGAAGCATGACCTGTGCGATGAAGTTTTCGTTTGACCATAAATACATGATGTCTTCCGTTGCGGGAAGTAACGCTGTTACTGTGTTCAAAGTAAACGATAAAACAGGCGAACTTGAAAAGCTTCTCCATCTTCCCATATCGGGGGATTATCCCAAGGATGTTGCTTTTTTCCCGGATTCGAGGCACATAGTAAGTCTTAACCATGAGTCCAACACAATGAGTTTCTTCAGCCTTGATCTCAAGAAGAATATAATTGTTCTGAACGGACCCTTTATAAAGGTTCCCAGCGGAAATTGCATTATAATAAAGAAGTTGTAACATTATGAAGCCATTAACCTATTACATTGACAAGTTCATAGCTTATCTGTATGTAGCCGCCCTCGTGGGAGGCGTTTTGTCATGCACGACTTATGATACGAAAGCTGCCGATGAGAACAAGAGAGTGGTTAACATCAGAAGCGTTGCTGCCGTAGGAAGTACGGATTACATGAGCGCCGATGATTTTCTGCTTGATAATGAGAAGGCTGCAGACAAAGAAGATATTACCGAATATCTTAATAAGCTTAAGAACAACGGTATAGGAGAAGGCCAGGACGAGGATACAGAAGAGGCTGAGGGAGTAACGGAAGCACCCGAAGATGGTGGGAATGAAGATGTTACAGATCCCGGATCAGTTAATGAAGAGTTAAAAAGCGAAGAGGATGACCGGATTGAGATAGATCCCGATGACTGGCATCTGATGCTTGTTAACAAGCAAAATCCCGTACCGGATGATTTTGAACCGAATCTTGCAAATATAAACGGATCAATGAAGGCGGATGCAAGGATCATTGCAGACATTAAGAGAATGATGGATGCGGCTTCGGCTGACGGAGTGGATCTTATGATAGTAAGTGCATATCGCTCATATGACAGACAGACAACGTTGTTCAACAATAAGCTTAACAAGCTTATGAAGCAGGGAATGTCCTACCTTGAGGCATATAAGGTAGGCTCGATGAGTGTTACGGTTCCCGGAACAAGCGAACATCATCTCGGCCTCGCCCTCGATATTCTGACGGGATCATATACTTCAATGGATGACGGGTTCGGAGAGACCAAAGCAGGAAAATGGCTTGCTGAAAATGCACCGGATTATGGCTTTATACTCCGCTATCCCCAGGGTAAGGAAGAGATAACGGGTATTATCTACGAACCATGGCATTTCAGATATGTCGGAGAGAAGTATTCAAAAGATATAACCGAAAAGGGAGTGTGTCTTGAGGAATACTTAAAGGGCGAATACTGATGTATAAACTGCTGACAACAGAAGGAAGAGCAAAAAGAGCGGAGTTTACAACGGTCCACGGAACGGTGCAGACTCCTGTTTTTATGAATGTAGGTACCGCAGCTGCTATTAAAGGTGCGGTTTCAACCGAAGATCTCAAGGAGCTGGGTTGCCAGATCCAGCTGTCAAATACATATCACCTTCATGTCCGCCCCGGGGATGAGGTCGTAAAACGCCTCGGAGGACTTCATAAGTTCATGGTCTGGGACAGGCCCATACTTACCGATTCCGGTGGATTTCAGGTATTTTCTCTTGCATCTCTTCGTAAGATAAA
>DEEW01000048.1:1604-3832 GCA_002350465.1 Lachnospiraceae bacterium UBA2868 | reverse complement strand
AGATATTCATGGGACCGGAGCAGTCCATGCAGATACAGTCCAATCTGGCAAGTACGATCGCTATGGCCTTTGACGAGTGTCCTTCTTCCCTTGCGGAGCGTTCATATGTTCAGGCATCTGTAGACAGAACTACAAGGTGGCTCATCAGGTGCAGGGATGAGATGTCAAGGCTGAACAGTCTTCCCGACACAATCAACAGGGAGCAGATGCTGTTCGGGATCAACCAGGGAGCCGTATTCCCTGATATACGCATAGAGCATGCAAAACGTATTTCGGAACTTGATCTGCCCGGATACTCAATAGGAGGTCTTGCTGTCGGTGAACCCAATGAAGTAATGTATGATATTCTGGATCAGACGGTTCCATATCTGCCACAGAATAAACCCACATATCTTATGGGTGTAGGCACTCCGAAGGATATTCTGGAGGGAGTAGAGAGGGGCGTTGATTTCTTCGATTGTGTATATCCGTCAAGAAACGGACGTCACGGTCATCTGTATACGAATAAAGGCACAGTAAGGCTGCTTAATGCCAAGTATGAACTTGACGGGCGGCCGATAGAAGAAGGCTGCGGCTGTCCCGCCTGCAGGCACTACTCAAGAGCATATATAAGACACCTTCTGAAGGCAAAGGAAATGCTTGGAATGCGGCTGTGTGTTATGCATAATCTATATTTCTACAATAAAATGATGGAAGAAATAAGGGATTCCCTTGATAAAGGCTGTTTTAGCAAGTACAAGAATTCAAAGCTTGAGGGAATGGCTGAATACGGCGCCGATACCGAAAAATAGTCCTTGAAACATCTCTTTGTGTTGTGTATAGTAATAAAGTCATTTAATTATTGAATCATAACTTAACGGAGGAAACCTGATGAGTTCAATTTTATTAACCGAAGCCGCAGGCGGAGGATACGGAAGCATACTGATGATGGTCGGATATATTGCGATATTCGGTCTTGCAATATATTTCCTTATGGTTAAACCCCAGAAGAAAGAACAGAAGAGAATGGAGGCCCTTTTATCCACCATGGCTCCCGGAGATTCGGTTCTGACAACAAGCGGTTTCTACGGGGTTGTTATAGATGTGACCGATGACACGGTTATTGTTGAGTTCGGAAACAACAAAAACTGCCGAATTCCCATGCAGAAAACTGCGATTACTCAGGTTGAAAAGCCTGAGGATGCTGCCGCTGCGGAATGACCGTTCTTTATCCGGTGATTTTCAAGGATGTCCGTAGCGGACATCCTTATTTATAAGATTAAGCAGCTATAATTGAATAAAGGTGGAGGATTTAAAATGAAAAGTGATGCGGTAAAAAAGGGCAGTGCTCAGGCGCCCCACAGATCCCTGTTTCATGCTCTCGGGTTTACCGAGGAAGAGATGGACAGACCGCTTGTCGGTATTGTAAGTTCTTATAATGAAATTGTTCCGGGACATATGAACATCGATAAGATCGTTAACGCGGTCAAAATGGGTGTTGCCATGGCGGGAGGAACGCCGGTTGTATTTCCTGCGATCGCTGTCTGCGACGGAATCGCCATGGGCCACATCGGAATGAAGTATTCTCTTGTAACAAGGGATCTGATAGCTGATTCTACGGAGTGTATGGCTCTTGCCCATCAGTTTGATGCCCTTGTAATGGTTCCCAATTGTGATAAAAATGTTCCGGGTCTTCTTATGGCTGCGGCAAGGATAAATGTTCCTACCGTATTTGTATCGGGAGGTCCCATGCTTGCGGGACACGTTATGGGCAAGAAGAGAAGCTTATCTTCAATGTTTGAAGCGGTTGGAGCTCAGGCCGCAGGCAAAATGACGGATGAGGAAGTATGCGAATTCGAGAGGAAGGTATGCCCGACCTGTGGCTCCTGCTCCGGAATGTATACCGCCAATTCCATGAACTGTCTTACAGAGGCTCTCGGAATGGGTCTTGCCGGTAACGGCACTATTCCTGCTGTATATTCGGAAAGACTTGCTCTTGCGAAGCACGCCGGAATGGCTGTAATGGAATTATACAAAAAGAACATCTGCCCGAGAGACATTATTACAAAAGAGTCGATCATGAACGCGCTCACGGTTGATATGGCACTTGGCTGCTCTACCAATTCAATGCTTCATATTCCCGCGATCGCACATGAGATCGGATTTGATTTTGATATTAAAATGGCAAATGAGATTTCGGAAAAAACTCCGAATCTGTGTCATCTTGCACCTGCAGGTCCTACATATAT
>DEEW01000048.1:1011-1532 GCA_002350465.1 Lachnospiraceae bacterium UBA2868 | reverse complement strand
CTTCTTAATACGGATTGTATGACTGTTACGGGAAAGACACTGGGAGAAAATCTCTCAGGATGCGTCAACCGTAATCCTGAGGTCATTAGACCTATGGATAATCCCTATTCGGTAACAGGCGGCCTTGCGGTATTGTCCGGTAACATTGCCCCCGACGGCTCTGTTGTAAAAAGAAGTGCTGTTGCCGAAAGTATGCTCAGGCATGAAGGGCCGGCAAGAGTATTTGACTGTGAGGAAGATGCTATTGCAGCGATCAAGGGAGGCAAGATCGTTCCCGGTGATGTTGTTGTTATCAGATACGAAGGTCCTAAGGGCGGACCGGGAATGAGAGAAATGCTTAATCCCACATCCGCGATTGCAGGAATGGGTCTGGGGGAGAGCGTTGCCCTTATTACAGACGGAAGATTTTCCGGCGCAAGCCGTGGTGCATCCATCGGCCATGTATCACCGGAAGCAGCGGTGGGAGGCCCTATTGCACTCATAGAAGAAGGAGACATTATTTCGATAGATATTCCTAATGT
>DEEW01000048.1:0-825 GCA_002350465.1 Lachnospiraceae bacterium UBA2868 | reverse complement strand
TTTTGCGCTCTGATTTTTAACAGAAAGTATAAGCATCTAAAGGGAGAAAATCATGGAGTTAACCGGTTCTCAGATTGTTATGGAATGTCTCTTGGAGCAGGGGGTAGATACGGTATTCGGCTATCCCGGCGGGACTATTCTAAATATTTATGATGAGTTATATAAGTACAGTGATAAGATAAAGCACATTCTGACNNCTGACAAGCCACGAGCAGGGTGCTGCACATGCGGCGGACGGATATGCAAGGGCAACGGGCAAGGTTGGCGTATGTATGGCGACCAGCGGCCCCGGGGCTACAAACCTTGTTACGGGAATTGCAACCGCATATATGGATTCCGTGCCGCTTGTTGCGATTACGGCAAATGTTAACCTGCCACTTCTCGGAAAAGATACGTTCCAGGAGGTTGATATTGCGGGTGTAACAATGCCCATCACAAAGCACGGCTACATAGTTAAGGATGTGACAAAGCTTGCAGCTACGCTTCGCAAGGCGTTTGCCATAGCAAAAAGCGGTCGTCCCGGACCGGTACTTGTGGATATCACCAAGGATGTTACGGCAGCAAAATGCAAGTTTACGAAAGAGGAGCCGAAGCCCCTTGAAATTCCCAAACGATATAATGAAAAAGATATCGAAACCGCTCTAAAGCTTATAGAAAAATCAAAGAAGCCGTATATTTATGCCGGAGGCGGAGTTGTTATATCGGGGGCTGCCGCAGAACTTTCCGAATTTGCTCACAAGATTGATGCACCTGTTTGTGATACTCTCATGGGTAAGGGCGGATTTGACGGAACCGACAAGCTCTACACCGGTATGATCGGTATGC
>DEEW01000041.1:18142-18281 GCA_002350465.1 Lachnospiraceae bacterium UBA2868 | reverse complement strand
TGGTAATAGACTTGGCAACGTCCTTGAGAAGAGTTGTCTTACCGGCCTTGGGAGGAGATACGATCATACCTCTTTGCCCCTTACCCACCGGACACATCATATCCATTATACGCATTGCTATGCTGCCTCCCGGTGTCTC
>DEEW01000041.1:8967-17918 GCA_002350465.1 Lachnospiraceae bacterium UBA2868 | reverse complement strand
GTCTTGAGACCGAATCTCCTTATCTGACTGGGTGCAACGTAAACATCATCATCACCGGGAAGATAATTCTCGCTCCTGATAAATCCGTATCCGTCGCTCATTACTTCAAGGATACCCCTCGCCTCTTCTCCGGAATCAAGAAGCTTCTTCTCTTCCGAGAGTTCGGATTCCTCGCCCACAGCCGTTCTTCTGTCATCGTCGGAGGATTTTTTCGAGGTCTCTCCGTCATCCGGTTTTGCGGCAGCGGCTCCATTCTTAGCCGCATCAGCTCCGTCCGATGATTTCGCTGCAGCCTCCCTTGCATCAAGTGCCAGCATGGACTCTACGAGTTCACTCTTTTTCATAAGCGAAATTCCCTTGATATTCCGCGCCTTGGCGATGTCTTTAAGCGCCGTAAGTGACAATGATTCATACTTTTCCCGTGTCATATAACCTCCTTTGTTAAGTACAAATATTTAATCTTTTTTGACTTTTTAAATTGTAATCATTATTATATAGCCATGACCGAACCGCATACCCTTACCAAGTTAATAGTGCTCTATATGCTCGACAAGGTTGATTTTCCGATCACAAAAGCTCAGATTTATGATTTTATCCTTGAAAAAGAATATGCCAACTATTTTACTCTGACGCAGGCAACATACGAGCTTACCGAAGACGGATACATCGAGTCGTCCTCCACAAACTCGGCAACTTTTCTGAAGCTGACCGATAAGGGACGTGATACCCTGACATTTTTCCAAAACCGTATTTCGGAAGGTATCAGAAACGATATCAATACATATTTCGAAGACAACCGTTTTGAGATCTCCAACAGAGTGTCTGTAATGACCAATTACTACCGGAGTGCAAGCGGTGACTACATCGCCGACCTGTCGGCCAGAGAAAAATCCGAGGATCTTATCAATATCAGGATAACCATGCCTACGGAAGAATCGGCTCAGAGTATTTGCGAGCACTGGCGTGAAAAATCATCCGATATATATTCTTTCATCCTGGAAAATCTTTTGTGACTTATACGAATCTGTTTTGCGATCTGTCATATTCGTAGCCGATCTTGGAAAGCTTTCTCTCTATAGCCTCCCGGTCAGCGTCCATATCATCGCACATTTCGTCAAGACTCTTATAGAAATCACGAAGTTTCAGATTAACAAAGCTAAGCAGCATTGCCGGATCATTAGGTAATTGCATTTAAAAGGTATCCTTCAAAGTTCTGATAACGAGCTGCTGTTCAAGCTCATACCTGTTCTGTATTTCGGAAACAGTCGGATCAAGATAACGGATATCGCTTTTTTTGAGCCTTACCGTCTTCTCCCTCTTACTCGTTAAGTGGAAATAGTTGTCGGAGAATATGGCATCTGCCTGCAGCAGATCAAGTTCCACAAATGCGGCAAATCCACCGGACATCATCCGTATTACATACTCATCGGCAAGTTCTATAACCGAATATGAAATGGAACTTCCCTCAAGATTCAGGTATTTATACTTAACGAAAACATCAATCTCCGTTGACTGTATATTACCGTCCTCGTCATAGAACTCCGCCTCCACGAATACACTGTTTTCCATACCCGCAATCAGGTCGGTGTAATCGATCTCGCAAACCTTCATGGACGAGAACGGCGCAAGATCCACCTCGAATTCCTGCTCATGAAGAAGCCTGAATTCCATAGTCTGAAGTGAAAGCTTGACTCTTCTCGTCTCAAAATCCCTTGTTTCATTTACTACGTAAGGACTTATAACATTGCCGTGCCGCTCTATTGATCCTGCGATCTGGGCAAAGAAATATTTAGAGAAATACTGAAGCGGCTTCCATCTGCCGAAATAATCAATACTGGACCATGATGCAACCGGCCAGCTGTCATTAAGCTGCCAGAAGAGAGTTCCCATCGTGCATCCCCTGTTTCTTCTCCAGTGTTCTACTCCGTGCTTGATCGCAACAGCCTGCAGTATCTGGGTCAAATACAGGGTGCTTTCAAAATCCTTGGGAAACAGGAAATTGTGTGACAGATAGAATATGATCTTTCCGTTCGCATCTTTGTTCTTCTGATGATTTTCCATGACCTTGGAAAAAATGTTCCGGTCCTCATCGTTCGTAAATGTTTTGACAGTCTTGATAGAAGGAAATGACTGGAATCCGAATTCCGAAACGAATCTCATATTGTGCTTATCGTATTCTTCGAAATCCTTGAGTCCGTGCCATACATCCCAGAAATGAGCATCCCCTCTTGTCTCGTCTGAAGGCTTGTCAAACCGCCCTCCCGAGGAAGGTGAGGAAGGCCAGTAAAATGTCTGCGGTGCGCACTCCTTGACAATACCCGGGATAATGTCCTCGAACATTCTCAGGTAGTCCTTACGCAGTTCATCGGAATGTCCCTTGAAGCTGTCCCACTCAACCCATGCTTCCTCCATCTCGTTATTACCGCATATAAGGCCGAGGCATGCGTGGTGGCGGAGCCTCTTTATATTATCTTCGGCTTCGGCTGTAATGCTCTTTGCAAAATCATCCGTCAGGTCATAAATATTGCACGCGAACATCATATCCTGCCATACTATCAGTCCGTATTCATCACACAGATCATAGAATGTATCAGAAGGATAGTATCCTCCTCCCCATACACGGATCGTGTTAAAGTTACACTTAACGGCTGATTTTAACAGATAGTCTATTTTCTCTTTTGTAATAAATGAATATATCGTATCCTCCGGAACGTAATTGGCACCCATGGAGAATATACGAATACCGTTTACAACAAAGCAGAATTCCTTACCGAACTCGTCCTTGTCCGTGGAAACCGTCATTGTCCGAAGGCCTATCCTGTATGACTTGGAATCCCACTGGTTACCGTTCATATCAAGTGCAAACACACTGACAGTGTACAGCGGCTGGTCTCCGAAGCCACGGGGCCACCACAGCTTGGGATTGTCTATCTCCATTGAAAGAGTAACGGAATCTTCGGTAAGTGTTTCGGTAATGGCGGAGACTTTTCCGTCGGGAGTCACCAGTTCCGCCTGAATAATGTAGTGATCCTGTCGCAAAAGCTCTGCCTTAACATTAATATCAAGCGTAACCTTTTTCTTGTCGTGCTTCTGTGTGATCAGAACATCGTCAAGTCTGATGAGGCTGTATCCGATAAGATCAATGCCGCGCCATATCCCACAGTCGGGAATATTGGCTGCCCAGTCCCATCCGAACATACAGTGAGCCTTGCGAAGATACTGGGCTCCCCTTGTCGTCCCTTCCGGAACAAAGTCTATCTCCTTGTTCGTTGTGGGCACACGATTTTCTATATAATTAATAGGTGAGAGCAGCTCAACCATGATCATGTTGATGCCCGGACGCAGATACTGCTTTACGTCGAAATTATATGTTCTGTGCATGTTGTCGGTTGTACCCGCAAGCATATTGTTGACATACACCCGCGAGAGGGTATCTATTCCCTTACAGCAAAGAACGATCTTCTCCTGCTCATAAAGCTCCGGAAGCAGTTCGAACTCTGTTGAGAAAAAATAATCTTTTCTGAACAGTTCCCTTGCCTCTTCCTCATTTACTCCGAAGAAGGGGTCATTCGTTCTGTGCCCGACAAGAAGCGCAGAGAGAACCGAGCCCGGAACCTGTGCTTCAACAAANNNACCCACTTGCCGTTTAATGTCTGAAAAATCATTCGATCAACCTCAAATATCCTGATGTTTCATCTGGGGAATTAATCAAAAGAATATAAAGAACCGTGCAGGAATGCACTTAACTGTTTAATGATAATATATATAATCGAATCTGATTTGTCAATTGTATTAATTATCCATAATTTTGAACGAATCTTATCAGCCATGATTTATCTTTTCCTGAGGGATGTATTGGATAAGTGCTTCCTCAAGCTTAACTCCCGATATCGGTTTGACAAGGAATCCGTCAAATCCGATAGCTTTATACATCTCCTGATTTTCCCCTTTGGCATTTGCCGTAAGTATGATGACCGGGACATCCGTGCACATTCCGTCTTCCTGACTGCGTATCCGGCCAAGGCACTCCGGCCCGTCCATCTCAGGCATAAAATGATCCATCAATATGACATCATACTTCTTCCTGACCGTTAACTCAAGTGCTTCCGCACCGCTCGTCGCGGTATCAATTTTAATCTTTGTATCACGAAGCAGTTTCTGTTCGACTGTCAGATTCATCTTACTGTCATCAACAATAAGTATCTCCGCTTCCGGGGCCGTAAACATACTCCGGTATGATTTTTTCTGCTTTGTATGATCGCTCAGATCCACTTTACCAATCTTTTGAGTATTGGCAACTTCCTGTCTGATCCGGACTGTAAATACCGTACCCTGTCCGTATATACTCTCTACCGTAACTTCGCCTTCCATAAGTTCTGCCAACTGTTTTACGATGGACAGCCCCAGACCGGTTCCTTCTATTCTTATGTTTTTCTCCTGATCTTCCCTTTTAAATGCATCAAAAAGTGTAGGGATCACTTCCTGTTTGATGCCCATCCCGGTATCGGAAACTGATATTATGAGTACGATATGTTTATCATCGCAGGCCTCCGGCTCCAAGCGGAGGCGTACGGAACCCGATTCGGTGTACTTTATGGCATTACTCAGCAGATTGACGATTATCTGCTTGATCCTGACCTCGTCACCGATAAGTGATGACGGTATCTGCGGATCAATATCCACATTAAATGCAAGACCTTTTTCGTTTGCTCTTTGCCAGAACATATTAACAATTTCGGATATCATCTCGACAACCTTGTATTCCATCGGGATAATGTCCATTTTACCGGCATCTATTTTGGAAAAATCAAGAATATCATTTACTATGGCAAGGAGCATTTTGCCGGCACCCTGAATATAGCTGGCATCACTTTTGATCTCTTCGGAAGCATCTTCCTGACGGAGGATAACCTCGTTAAAGCCGAGTATCGAATTGATGGGAGTTCTGATCTCATGGCTCAAACTGGAGAAGAACCTCTTTTGTGACTGATTCAGTTCTTCTATTTCCCTCTTCTGGCTCTCAACACGCTCATTTTCTTTGCGGAATAGGAGGGCCTGATAGCCTACAAGAAGAGTCATCGAGGTACATACGATCAAGAGTGTAAAGAAAGAGTCGTAAAACGCTTCTTTACGCGTAAACTCCGTTACAGTCCCCGGATAGTTGTATCCGATCCACCAGCATATAGCGACAACTATAAAATTAGCAATAAGAAAAAACACTTTCGGTTTCCCGGAAAGAGTCATAACAATAAAAAGCGTCGTAAAGGCACACCATACCGGCGTACCGCCTGCTGCGCCTCCACTTGTAAAAAATGCCGCAGGAAGAAATACAAATATAAGAAATGCCGAGATTATGATCAGAGCCTTTTTGATTCTGTTATGAAAAACAGCCCAGTAATACAGCCCAAAAAACAGGACGAATTCAATAAACACCGACAGATTGGCCATGAACGACTGGCCGAGGATAATCCCGCTTATCATCGCAATAAACAGCCCTATCAAAGCAATAGAGGCAAGCAGGACAAATGATTTACTCTGAAAATCCAGACCCGAATCGCCAAGAAGGTTTCTGATCTTTTTGATCATACAATCTCTCCTTTTACGATCTTAACTATTCTGCTGGTCCCGAGACGATCCGCACCAAGTGCCATAAACTTTTCTGCGTCGGCAATACTTCCTATTCCGCCGGCAGCCTTGATCTTCACATTTGGTCCTACATGAGCGGCAAAAAGTTCAACATCCTCAAATGTGGCACCCGCTGTTGAGAATCCCGTTGATGTTTTGATATAGTCGGCACCGGCTTCGGTAACAAGCTCGCACATTTTGATCTTCTCATCGTCCGTAAGCAGGCAGGTCTCGATAATAACCTTCAGAATTCTTCCGTCGCACGCATCTTTTATCTTGCGAATTTCATCCAGTACATAATCGTAATTCTTCGCTTTCAGCTCCCCGATATTTATGACCATATCGATCTCATCGGCACCGTTTGCGATGGCATCTTTTGTCTCGAATACCTTAGTGGCGGGAGTCATATTTCCGTTCGGGAATCCGATAACGGTACAAAGTTTAACCTTATCCCCCACGTACTCCTTGGCTCTCTTGATGTAACACGGAGGAATGCATATCGAGGCAGTGTTGTATTTAATGGCATCATCGGCGATCTCCCGGATCTGATCCCATGTTGCCTCCTGTTTTAATAATGTATGATCGCAATGGTTTAAGATTTCCTTTATATCCATGATTTTTCCCTCTCAGTTATCTCAAATTTATCTTTGTCCCTTATCGTAAGGTATTCCTTCCGCCTTCGGCGCACGTGAGTTACCGGATGTAAATGCCAGCACGAGAAGTGATATCACGTAAGGCATTATGTTATATACCGTTCCGGAGATCGGAAGAGTGTGCAGAAAATCAATTCCCATGTAAACGTTGGAAAGTGAACGAAATACCGCAAAGAGTATTGCCGCTCCCGCAATCCTCTCCGGCTTCCACTGTCCGAAAATCATAACCGCAAGCGCAAGGAACCCGGCTCCCGCAACACCGTAATCGAAGTGCCACGTTGAGTTTGCGGCAGCTATGTAAATGATGCCGCCGATGCCTGCCAGAAATCCCGACATCAGCACTCCGCAGTACCTCATGGCATATACGTTGATACCTACGGAATTGGCTGCCTGAGGATACTCACCGCAGGCTCTCATACGAAGAGCCAGCTTTGTCTTGTAGAAAAATACTGTCGCGATAATCAGAAGTACCAAAGCTACCACAACGAACCAGCTAAGCTGCAGACTTCCGATATTAAATATAAACGCTTTTTGCGGCATAACATAATCAAGCTTTGCCGAAAAGTCGGTGCCATTTGATCTTGACGTGTTAAATGCCTTGATTATAACCGTGGCTGCTGCCGTTGCAAGCATATTAACAGCGGTTCCGATTAATGTCTGGTCGGCGTTGAAATTAATACATGCAACCGCGATAAGGAGGGATGATATNNGCCTACGTCTCCGACGAGGAGCGCGAGGAGGTCATCCAGTTCATCAAGGAGAGCGCCTCCGCCAGCGGCGAGAATGAGGACATCGTGGCCTTCATGAACAAGGCCAGCGAGGACAGCAAGGGCGGTTCCGATTCCGGCAAGGGCGGCGGCAAGGAAGGTAAGAAATACGATGGTAAACTTCGATGTCCCGGCAGGCAGAAGCACCATAACGATGGCTCCGCTCATGGCACCGAATACCATAATCCCTTCAAGTCCGAGATTGATGATACCACTCCTCTCGGAAAACATTCCGCCGAGAGCTACAAGTATAAGTACTGCCGAAAAGATAAGTGTGTATTGAAGAAGTAAGATCATTTCATCACACCTCCTTCCCTGCTGATCCTGGACTTTGCAATGATCCTTCTGTTAAGAATGTTCTTGAAGAACAGAACAAATCCGCACAGGTATATGATGATGGCTATCATCAGATCAGCAACCTGCGGATTGTAGTAGTTCGTGTTAAGATACTGTCCCCCAAGGGTTATATACTCAACAAACAATCCCGCAAAGATCGCCCCTATAGGATTAAGTCCTCCGAGGAATGCCACGGCGATGCCGGAAAATCCCATCTGGGGAACACTCGACGAAATCTTGTAATGCTCTATGCCTGTCAGGTAGTAAAGGGAAGCGGCAAGTCCCGCTATCGCTCCGGAAATAACAAGGCTGAGTATTATATTCCGCTTTGCATTCATGCCCGCATATTTTGCCGCATCCTTACTGTGTCCCGTCGCCTTAAGTTCATATCCGAATGTGGTTTTGTTAATGACAAACGAAATAGCTATCGCAACCGCTATCGTTATGGGAATTGCTATCGTCATATAATTGTTGTTACCGAACAGTCCCCTTAAAAAGCCGGGAAGCATGCTCGGCGCCGAAACATTGTATGTTTCCGATTTTGTCTGGTTCATGCATATGGGACTTCCGAGAATAATATTGCATATATAAAGTGCTATCCAGTTAAGCATGATTCCTGCTATAACCTCATTGACATTAAAATATGCCTTGAAGAAGCCGCATATAAAGCCCCACAATGCAGCTGCAAGAACTGCTGCGAGTATGCACAAAAACCAGTTCCACTTAAGCGCGATACCTGTATAAAGAGAAGCTATTATACCTACCGTATACTGACCGGCAGCTCCGATGTTAAAGAGTCCGGTTTTGTATGCAAACAGTATTGCTTCCGCACACAGAATAACAGGAACCGATTTTACAAGGGTCGACCCCATGTAGTACATCAGATTGGTCGAGTTATTCGAATATTTAAAGAAGTTCCGAAGGATCGCATACATGCCCTCAAAAGCGTGCTGAGGATTCATCAGAAGAAGTATGATGAGTCCGAGAATTATACCGAAAATCGCACACAGTACCGATGCAAGCAATGTCTGAAATCCCAGTTTGCCAAACAGATTCTTATTCTTCATCACGGCCTGCCTCCTTTCTGGTGTCGCGTTTTGCGCCTGACATATAAAGTCCCAGTTCCTGCAATGTTACCTTCTTCGGATCGACTTCGCCGACGATCTGCCCTTCAAACATTACAAGAATTCTGTCGGATAAGTTCATTACTTCATCAAGTTCGAGCGATACGAGCAGTATTGCTTTGCCGGAATCTCTCTCCTTAACGATGGCTTCATGAATGTTTTCGATAGCTCCGACATCAAGGCCCCTGGTCGGCTGTACCGCTACCAGAAGTTTGTGGGCTCTGTCCATTTCTCTTGCAACGATTGCCTTTTGCTGGTTTCCTCCTGACATTGACCGGACTATGGTTGTCGCTCCCTGTCCGCTTCTGACATCATGCTCTTTCGCAAGTCTGTCGGAATACTCTCTCATGGCCGATTTGTTAAGGATCTTGTGAGAAGAGAATTCAGGCTCGAAATACCGCTGCAGGATCATATTTTCTTCAAGGGAATAATCAAGCACAAGGCCG
>DEEW01000041.1:5140-8874 GCA_002350465.1 Lachnospiraceae bacterium UBA2868 | reverse complement strand
TCAAGTCCCATAAGGGCACTGACAAATTCGGTCTGTCCGTTTCCGTCGATACCGGCTATACATACTATCTCACCGGCTCTTACGTTAAAGGATACGTTGTGAACCGCGTCTTCCGAGTGAAGCTTGCTCTTTACGCAGACATTTTCCACACGGAGCACTTCCTCTTTCGGGACAGCCTCTGTTTTGTCAACGGCAAACTTGACATCCCTTCCTACCATCATGGATGACAGTTCTTCCTTGGTGGTTGATGCCACATCAACCGTACCCATGTATTTGCCTTTTCTCAAAATAGAGCATCTGTCGGCTACAGCCATTATCTCGTTCAGCTTGTGGGTAATGAACAGAATTGATTTTCCTTCTGCCGCAAGATCCTTCATGATCTTCATCAGTTCATCGATCTCCTGCGGAGTAAGGACAGCGGTAGGTTCGTCGAAGATCAGTATCTCATTGTCGCGATAGAGCATCTTCAAAATCTCGACACGCTGCTGCATACCCACGGTAATATCTTCTATAAGCGCATCCGGATCAACCTTCAGATTGTATTTTTCCGAAAGGGCAAGCACCTTTTTTCTTGCCTCGGCTTTTGTGAGAAATCCGAATTTACTCGGTTCCGATCCGAGTATGATATTATCGAGAACCGTAAATACATCAACAAGCATAAAGTGCTGATGTACCATACCTATTCCGAGAGCAGTGGCATCGTTCGGGTCTTTGATCCGAACTTCCTTACCGTCCTTTTTGATTATCCCTTTTTCCGGTGTGTACAGCCCGAACAGAACACTCATAAGAGTTGACTTTCCGGCACCGTTTTCCCCGAGGAGCGCATGTATCTCTCCTCTTTTTAGCTGCAGGGTTATATCATCGTTTGCCACTATACCCGGAAACTCTTTTGTGATATGCAACATTTCAATTACATAATCTTCCATAAGAACCCCCTGTTTAACCGTCTCCGGTTTTTGAATAAAAACTCCGACAGATTATTAATCTGCCGGAGCCTGCATTTTAATACCGATCAGTGAATATTATCAAATTCCGTAACCTTGATCGTTGTTGAAGGCATTGCCTCGATAGCGCTGTCTACCTTGATCTTGCCGGAATTCATATCCGAAACAAGAGCTTTGTAATCATCGATTGTGAAGTTCTTCATTGTCCATGTATCAGTAGGAAGCTGTACATAGTTAAGTGAAGGATCATCACCCGATACTATTCCGAGGTTCTCAACCTTACCTGAATGCTTGGACCAGTTACCGTCAAACAGGTCTGTAAGTGTGGAATCAACTGTAGCAGCAAGACCCTTCATTGCAGACGTTACGCACAGACCCTCAACACCGTACTGTGATCCGATTGTTCCGGACTGGTCAACGTCAACACCGATAACCTTACCGTCAACCTTAACAGCTGCTTCACATGCTGATGTGAAGATACCGCCGCCGCATGCGAATACGATCTCTGTTCCGCCCTGATACCATGTGTCCATTGTAGCGGTTATAGCTTCATCACCGAAGAACTGTCCGCCGTATACATAGTTAACTTCAACATCTGCTGTATTTCCCAGTTCCTCAGCTGCTGCATTGGCACCCTGAACAAATCCGTAACCGTAACGGATAACTGCGGGAACAGCCATACCACCAAGGAAACCAAGCTTCTTGTAGCCTTCCTTAACTACAGCGTAACCTGCCATGTAGCCTGCAAGCTCTTCCTGATATGTGAATGAGCAGACATTGGAAGGAAGTGTTGTCATACCTGCGCCTTCGAAGTCACCCTGAGATACATCAAGTGCGATGATGGTAACGTTAGGGTTAGCTTCTGCAACAGAAGCAATCATACCTGCGAACAGATATCCGGGAACAACTACAACGTTGTAACCGTCAGCAACCGCATTGTTAAATGCTGCAACCCGAGCTTCATCCGAGTCCTCGGTGGGCTTGTAGTACTGGAAGTCCACTCCCTTACTCTCGGCGAAGGCCTTGGATGCCTCATATGTTGTCTGGTTAAATGACATGTCTGTGATGTCACCCGAGTCCGTGATCATGGCGATCTTGTAATCGGATGATGTGCTGCCCGAATCAGCTGAGCCTGCTGCTGTGCCGCCGCAAGCTGTAAGGGCAAGTGTGAGTGATGCTGCAAGCATCATTGCCAAAAACTTTTTCATAATGATTTTCCTTTCTCAAAATAAGATGATAGTTTGGGGAACCTTTTAGACAGTTCCCGTATATGTGTAAATTATAACCTTATACAAAAAAAATCTCAATAAATTACAAAATGTATCTACAACCAACATTTGCTTCGCAAATCTTAGTCATTTTCAGGAGCATTTTTCAACAGTAGATTTGCGAGTATGCCAAGGATAAGGGCACATGCAACGCTTGTAATGGTTACGGCACCGAAGTTAAGTGTCAGTCCTCCGATACCGGCTATCAATATCACGGATACAACAAACAGATTCTTGTTCTTGTTAAGATCTACGTTCTGTACCATCTTGAGTCCCGATACAGCGATAAATCCGTAAAGAGCCATACATACACCGCCCATGACACAGGAAGGTATTGAATTAACGAAAGCTATAAACGGTGATATGAACGAGATTATGATCGCTCCAACCGCAGCAGCGATTATCGTATATACAGACGCATTCTTGGTGATGGCCACACAGCCGATTGACTCGCCATAGGTTGTATTAGGACAGCCACCGAAAAACGCACCGACCATGGAGCCTACTCCGTCTCCGAGAAGGGTTCTGTGAAGACCGGGCTCTTTGAGCAGATCTCTTTCAATGATAGATGATATATTCTTGTGATCCGCTATATGCTCCGCAAACACAACAAAGGCAACCGGAACATATGCGGCAAATATCGTTCCTATATAAGTCCCGCTAAGTTCACCGAATCCACCGAGAGCTGTCAGGAAAGTAAATGAAGGAACCGCAAAGAACGTTGACAGTCCGACTCCGTCAGCCGTAAGTGCCTTAAAGGAATCAAAGCTCAAAAGCTTTATGGCATCAATTCCTGCCGCATTGCCAATAAGCGTAAGGATAAGGCAGAAAGCATATCCTGCAAGAATACCGTAGATGAAAGGGATCAGTCTTCCGCTCTTCTTGCCGTATGCACTGCAGATCATTGTGACACCGAGTGTAACAAGGCCACCGAGAAGTGCGGCAATAGGTGATGCAACTGCAACACCGTCAACCTTGACACCGCCTGTCGTAATATCACCGACAGCATTCCCCGCAAGAGAGAGTCCTATGATTGCAACAGTAGGACCTATTACAACGGCAGGCATAAGCTTGTTGATCCAGTCAACTCCCACCGCCTTAACGATTGCCGCTATTATCACGTATACAAGGCCGGCGAAGATGGCACCGATAATGATTCCGAGATATCCAAGGGATACGGATACACCTCCGGCGAAAGCCGCTACCATACTTCCTATAAAAGCAAATGACGAGCCAAGGAAAACCGGACTTTTCTTCTGTGTGAAAAGAATATAGATAAGAGTTCCGCAACCCGCACCGAACAGTGCCGCCGCAGGGCTCATTCCGTTACCGACGATGATGGGAACCACGAGGGTTGCTGTCATGATAGCAAGCAGTTGTTGAATCGCAAACACAAGAAGAGGGCCGCCTTTGACCTTGTCTTCTACCTGATAAATCAGTTTCATAATCTCCTCCTTAAACAGTCAATAAACTATATATTGTATTTTGGGAGGCAAAATTGCGCACTTTGCCCCAAGTTCTT
>DEEW01000041.1:1886-5079 GCA_002350465.1 Lachnospiraceae bacterium UBA2868 | reverse complement strand
TCTGTCATGAATGCAGATATGGATTACAAAAATAACGATCCGGCCTCTCTTCCCGGGGATTTTACCGAAAGGATGAAATCACAGCTGGGTAAAGATTACGGATCATTCATAGACAGCTATAAACTGCCCTATACAAAAGCTCTGAGAATGAGCAGGCAGAGGATTTTTACTATCGATATTGCACGTATGAGCCGGATTTCTTCCGGTTGTGATAACCCGGAGCCCGTTGACTGGTGCCCATTTGGATACTATTACGAAGATCACGAGCCGGGGAAAAGTGTTCTTCATGATCTCGGAGCATATTATATACAGGAGGCATCGGCAATGCTTCCCGTAACTCTTCTTGATATTGACGATTCCGGCCAGAAGGTACTTGATCTGTGCGCTGCTCCCGGGGGTAAGACCACACAGATCGCGGACCTTATGAATGGGCGCGGACTCCTTGTGGCTAACGAGATAATCCCGTCAAGAGCCGCGATCCTGTCAGAAAACATCGAACGCATGGGAGTTACCAATGCGCTTGTTGTAAATGAGGAGCCCGTTGCACTCACTGCCAGGTTTATGGGATACTTCGACCGTATACTGGTGGATGCTCCCTGCTCCGGAGAAGGAATGTTTCGAAAACATCCTGAAGCTTCGCAGCAGTGGAGCCTTGATAACGTGAAGATGTGCGCAAAGCGTCAGGATATGATTCTTGATTGTGCCGCAGATATGCTAAATGACGGCGGCAGGATCGTTTACAGCACTTGCACATTCTCACCCGAAGAGGACGAGGGTAGTATTGAGAGGTTCCTGTTGCGCCATCCCGATTTTACGGCAGAGAAAATGCACCGCATCTATCCCCACACCCACAAGGGCGAAGGCCACTTTGCCACTGTCCTGACGAAGATAATGGGCAGTGAATCCCTAAACGAAAGTTCAGACTCATCCGCAAAATCAAAATCCAAGGATAGCTCCCGTTCTCCTAAAATACCGCGGGAGCGTATCAACTTGCTGAATGATTTTATAGAGAGCACACTTTCATCCGGATGTAAATACCGGCAGCAGGTCACCGATGATCCCGGACGTCTCCTGCCATTCGGTGAGAGCATTTACCTTGCTCCAGAGATCATGCCCGATATCAGGGGGCTCAAAGTGCTTCGCGCAGGCCTCAGGCTTGGGAGTTTCAAGAAGATGAGATTTGAGCCCGATCACGCCCTTTCACACGCTCTTAGGTATGAAGATGCCCTATGTGCCGTAAATCTTGATGCAGATTCGGAAGAGGCAAAAAAATACATCACAGGACTGACTCTTTCCTGTGATGCATCCGTTAAAGGCTGGTGCCTTGTGTGTGTCGAACATCTGGGACTTGGCTGGGGCAAAGCTTCCGGCGGCGTGATCAAAAACCATTATCCCCGGGGATTGCGTCGCTAATCAAGTCATATATCCTGTAAGTTTCTGGATCGTGCGCGGGATCGCATCCTTTGACTCTTTCCAGTCCTTGTCCTGATTCTCGTATTTGAACTTCTCGACAAACCACGAAATGTCTTCTTCTATCCGGTCCAGATTACGGCTCTGGATTTCAAAGAGCTCTGCCGTAAAATCATCAAGCAGCTTACCCTTCAGATAACCCGGGGCTTCATGCAATAGTTCACCCATATGGGGCAGGCAAAATCCCTTGCCATTCTTTATCTTATCCCTGAATTCCATATCATTTTCATACAAATGGAAAAATGTGGCGATATAGCGCTTGTACGTGTCCCTGTAGTAATCACAGACAAAGCACTTTCCGGTAAGGCTGTTTATGTACTCTTCAACGTTTGATGTGCCGCCTTTTGAGAACAGGCCTCCCTTTGCTCCTCTGTAGTTCTTCATTTCCTTCTTGATATCTTCGGAAACTTTATGGACGTGACTGGTCAATATAAGCGCGTTCCCAAGAGAATTGCCGTATTTGTACATCATATTAAAGTGTCGCCTGCAAAAACCGGCCTTATCGGTCATCTCCCTTATATCGCTTTCCATATACGACGCACCGGGACCGATGGCATACTCTATCGCGTCATTTTCAAGCGACTGCTCGGCATTGCAGATCGGGCATTCATCATTTGCATTAACGGCATCATTGACCGGTATGGTATATAACTTCTCTTTCATATCATGACTCCGAGATATTCTTCTCGGCTTCCCTCATAATATCGTCAAAAGTTTCCGGAGCATCGGGATCCTTTTTTGCTTCATCCTCATCCGAAGCTTTGCTTTCCTCACCCTCTTCGCCCTCTTCCGCTTCAGGCTCTTCCTCTCCTTCTACAAGCGGTTTCTTGCCGGCCATGAGCCTTTCCTCGAAGGTCATGTCAAGCTTCATCTCTTTCATGACCGTCTCGTTACGCTCATATACCTCTTCCTTGGCAACAGAAACCTTCTCGTCGGTATCGCTCACATAGAAGTGGGTTTTAAGAAGTGTTAAGTACTCCGAGAACTCCTCGTATAACGAATCGGCGTCCGGGTCATCAACCTTGAAATTCTGCTCGAGGAAACCGTTACTTACCCAGTCAATTATATCTATTATCCTCGGAAGCTGGTCGGGCTGCACAAGCTTTCTGCTGTCGATCTGGTTGTAAATATTACTGTATGTCTTGTCTAGCTCACTGACAGCGCTGCCTATAGATGCAATAGCCTCCTCTTCACTCTCAAGCTTCAGGCTCCTTAGGAATCTTCCCATAAACGGATAATTTCTCATCACCCTGACTCTTGCTTCACTGATCTGCGTTACGAGCGAGAACAGATCCTTTTCACTCTTTTTTACCGTACGGGTCAGTTCAAGGATCATATACTTTGTACTGTAATCGCATATAAAATCATACAGTCCCTGTTTACTGATAAAATAGTGAAACAGCAATCCCTTTGAGATCCCTGCCTCCTTGACGATCACATCGGTGCTCGCGTCCTTGTAACCTTTTAATGCAAAGGTCTTGAGTGCGGCATTTATTATCGCATCCTGCTTATCCTTTTTAACATCGAAAAATTTTGAATTCATACTCTCCTCCGCTTATATAGCGATTCTACACGTGAAAAATAGGCTTGACCCCTTCGGTCAAGCCTATACTATCATAAGTTATGTAAACAGTCAATCCTCTTTCTTCGGCTTCTTTTGTCTGTTCTTTTTGCTCACGGATCCGGCAGCCTTCCTTCTTCTGACTGCAACCGCTGTGATCAC
>DEEW01000041.1:0-1697 GCA_002350465.1 Lachnospiraceae bacterium UBA2868 | reverse complement strand
CAGTGACATTTTCCGCCTCATCCGGCATCTGGTACCTTATACGGTGGGACCTGGCACCGTCATCCGGTATTGTAAGCACATATTCCTCCTGACCATCTGCCCCATCACCTATCACTGTAACCGTCAGTTCATCATTTTTCTTAAATACGCCGTCAACAAGAAATACAGACTGCTTGTTATTTCTTACCTGCTCGCTTGCGAGGCTTGAAGCGTACCTTACGATTTCTCCGTTTATCTCAGTATCTTCGTATATGACCTTTGCCTCATCAAAATCCCACTCTATATACTGGTCATCATCAAGAACAACCTTATCTTCGTATGTATTATCATCATCCGGGTTTCTTATGATGACCTCATCAAGAGGTACTTCCTCAGGATAGATTTCCTCGCCGACTCTTTTTTCTACACTCGAAACCACTATATCATCCACGATGTAATCCACCCTCATCAGCGAATACTCGCCGGGTAATCCGTCCATTGCAAGAAGATCCCTGTACTCAACCGGTTCCGCCACCCCGGTACGGCTGATCCTGTCCAGTCCGGCAAGGGTGCTGCTGACAAACACATTCCTCTTAATCTTAGCCCCGTCATCAACATAGCCTGCAACGGCCCCCGTAAAGTTTGTACCTTCCGTTATGTTAGGCATTGCCACGCAATCGGTGATGTCCGCGCCGTTTCCGCATATTCCGCCGATGTATGACTGCCCGGACAATATTCCCTTCTCGTAGGACTGCCGTATCGTTGCATATGATCTTCCTGCTATTCCGCCCACATAATCTCCTGATTCGGAAGAAACCTTGGAAAAATCACTGCACCGGAGTATGGTTCCTATCTCATGGAGTCCGCACACTCCTCCTACATAACTCTTTTTACCGCGAACGTCCGCCTTGTTTTTGTTGTTACGGAGCACACATTTAGTCCTATATGTTGAATTGACACTTGAGTCCTTAACTCCCGTCACATCACCCTCAAGGTCAAAATCATACTCCTCGGCCATAGTCCCTGCTATACCGCCTGTATTGATATCACCACGGACACTTCCGAAGTTGGAGCAATCAGCAACAGTTGCATCAATACTTGTCTCGCACACATCATTGGACTCGTCCTCATAAACAGTGGAATAATCCATATCAAGGACACCGTCCATGGCATCGGTAAACAGGAGCATTATTGTTGAAAACTTATCATTTACATCTTCAAGATCATTGCAGACCGTATCAGTTGAACCCTTCATCTCATTGTTGAGATATCCTAGATTATCGCTCATTCCCTGAATGTTTGATACAAGGCTGTTTGTACGAAGTCTGTACTCATCCGAAAGCTGCGGGAACTGTACTGCTCCCCTGCCTGCAACATCTCTTACGATGCTCTTCATCTGGCTTCCCGCATCCTTCAGGTTTCCTGCCATGCTTTTGATGTCTTTTGTGGCAGCCTTTCCGTCTGACTTGGCATTTTGGGTCATCTGATCCGAATATTTCAAAACAATTCTTGAAATAGTATCGGCATAGCCTTCTACATCAGTTGCATATGAACTTCCGGGATGGTTAGCGGCATATTGGGTGTTTGCTTCTGTCGTTGCGGCCGAATTAGCCTTTCTGGCCGCCTCACTCGCTGCATTCGCTTTCGCCTTGTCAATTTGCTCCTGATTCTTACCTGAATCGGCCTCTGCCTGCACAAGCTCATCATCGGTAGGTGCC
>DEEW01000071.1 GCA_002350465.1 Lachnospiraceae bacterium UBA2868 | reverse complement strand
GCGCGAAGTATGAGATCTACTGTGTCATCAACGAGCTTGCCAAGGCAGGCAAGGCAGTGATCGTCATTTCCTCCGAGCTTCCCGAGATCATCGGTACCTGCGACCGTGTCTACGTCATCAACAACGGACACATCGCGGGCGAGGTAGACAGTGAGAATGTTTCGCAGGAAGGCATCATGAAGTTCATCATGGCAGATAATGCGGCGAGCGGCCAGAACGCCTGAGCCAGGGAAAGGAAGAAATCATGGAAAACAAAAAGACAGTCAATCTTGATATGAAGCAGTACGGCATGATCATTGCCCTGGTCGCGGTGTTCATCATCTTCGCGGTCCTGACCGGCGGAAAGAATACCTCCCCGGCAAACATCAACAACCTGATCATGCAGAACGGATATGTCGTCATCCTTGCAGTCGGTATGCTCCTCTGCGTCCTGACCGGTAACATCGATCTTGGTGTTGGCTCGGTAGTTGCCGTTACCGGTTCTATCGCGGGAATCATAATGATCGATTACAAAATGAATATGTGGGTAGCAATACTGGCAGCTATCGTTGTCGGATTACTCACGGGTCTGTTTGCCGGATTCTTCATTGCGTATCTGAACATCCCGCCATTTGTCGTAACGCTGGCAACGATGCTTATGGGAAGAGGACTTACATATACTCTTCTTCAGGCACAGACAAAGGGCCCCTTTGATGCATCGTATAACTTTATCGGAGCAGGATTTCTTCCTACCATAATGGTACCCTTCGGTGACGGAACACTTGATCTTGTCAGTATTATAGCGGCTGTTGTGGCATCAATAGGGCTGATATTTTCTGAATTCAGGAGTTATGCAACCAAGAAAAAATACAATTTCGCGGTTAACCCCGTATGGCAGATAGTTCTTAAGCTTGCTATCATGCTGTTCATCATCTGGTTTTTCTTCTATAAACTTGCAAGAAACAATGGTTTGCCCTTCGTGCTGCTGATAATGGTAGTACTGATTGCCATATATGGTTTCATTACAAGCAAGACAGTTGCCGGCCGTCAGATATATGCACTCGGTGGTAACAGAAAGGCTGCAAACCTTTCGGGTATCGATACAAACAAGGTTTTCTTCTGGGTATATGTAAACATGGGACTGCTTTCTTCGATAGCCGGAATAGTTCTGGCAGCAAGAAACGGATCGGCTACTCCCAAGGCAGGTGACGGTTTCGAAATGGATGCCATTGCATCATGTTATATCGGTGGAGCTGCTGTTGCAGGTGGTGCCGGAACAATTGTGGGAGCTGTTGTAGGTGCTTTCATCATGGGTATTCTTAACAATGGTATGTCTCTGATGGGATTCACGACCGATGTTCAGAAGATCTTCAAAGGAATGGTTCTTCTGCTTGCGGTAACACTTGACGTTCTTTCCAAGAGGAAAAAGGGATAGGCTGAGTATAGTATAATTAGTAGTACTGGCACGGTGGACAACCAACATCTGCTTCGCAGATGTCGCCGTGTCAAGATTACTTCGTAATCATGACATTGGCTGCGGAACATATGTGCTCCGCAGCTTTTGTTTGTCTATTTAATGATCTGATGATAAACTTAACATACCGGCCGACAGGAGGAATCTGGACCTATGAGTCTGTATAAAGTGATCCTTGTGGATGACGAGGAAGAAGTAAGAGAAGCAATCAGAAAAAGAATAGATTGGGAGTCAATAGGCTTTACCGTTGCCGGAACAGCGGAAAACGGAGAGGAGGCTCTTGAACTTGCTGAGGCAGAGGAACCGGATGTTGTTATGACCGATATCCAGATGCCGTTCATGGACGGACTTACAATGCTGAGGAAGCTTAAAGAGAAGCTTCCGGATCTTCGCAGTGTGATTTTTTCCGGATATGATGATTTTGAATATGCCAAGGAAGCAATCAGGCTGGAGGCTGAAGAGTATATATTGAAACCTGTTGATGCGGATGAGCTCAAAGCAATCTTTCTAAGAATAAAAGAGCGGCTAGATGAGCAGATGGAACAGCGCAGAAATGTTGAACAGCTGTCAAGGTATTATGAAGAGATAAGGCCTATCATGAAGGAACAGCTTATCATAGGTCTGCTTGAGGGAAGAGAACTCCAGTTTGATCTTGAAAGATATCAGAGGGATTATGATCTGGAGCTTGAGTCGGCGTTTTACTGCGCAGGTGCATTCAGAATCACACCAACCGGAAATAATAAGGACAGACTCAACAAGAACCTCATGGCTGTCTCATTAAAGCAGATAGTCACGGAAAGATTTAAGGATGTTCTTCCCGTGGAAGCATTTGTGTATCTGGATACGGTATGTGTTCTTGCCAGATTAAAGAGCACAGCACAGCATAGTATCTTTATCAATGAGATGGATAAGATATGTAAAATAGCGCATAAAACACTTGATGCCGATGTCTGTGCCGGAATAGGCAGAGTATACGGCAACGCCGAGAGTATCCACAAATCATTTATAGAGGCTAAAGATGCCTTTCATCATAGGATATTCGTGGGAGAAAATCAGGCGATTTTCATTAATGACGTAGAACCTTCGTATCCTATAGAAGATTATGTAAGTGAGAAGCAGATCCGCCATATAATGAGGCAGATCAAGATTGGTACAAGGGAAAGTCTGGATTCCGAAATATATGATTTTATAGATAAGCTCAAAAGGACCAATATCAATCTAAATCAGCTTCAGATATTCTATGCGGAATTTGTGGTTGAACTGCTCCGCTTATGCCGGGGACACGGAATAAGTGCACAGGATGTGGGAATGTCGAACATTAATACAAATGAGGAACTTACCCAAATGGCATCAATGGATGAGTTTGCAGCCAGATTAAGCGAACTGTCCAATACCCTGCGTGAGAAGATCGGAAGTGAAAGACTCGATTCAACGAAGAAATTTGCGGCTGATGCCAAGCAGTATATTGCAGACCATTACAGTGAAAGCAAACTATCTGTAGATGAAATATGCTCGCATCTCGGGGTGGGTACATCATATTTTTCATCTGTTTTTAAAAAGGAGATGGGGAAGAGCTTTGTTACGTATCTTACGGAAGTTCGTATGAACGAAGCCCAGAGGCTGCTTGATACAACAGATGAGAAGAGTTATATCATCGCAGGCATGGTAGGTTACGAGGAGCCCAATTATTTCAGTTATGTCTTTAAAAAGCATTTTGGGGTATCGCCCTCTAAGTACAGACAATAAAAAAAGTCTTCAGTGGACAATATCACTTTCATTTACAGCAATAGCCATTATCAGTATTGTATCAATGACTGTTGCCTTCTATTCCCGTTCAATAAATACCATCAGATCAAATACGATCAAACAGAATGAACAGATTGTGGATCAGGTCAGCCGGAACCTCAATTCATATATACGGAATATGATGAGTATTTCCGACACGATGTACTACAGCGTTATCAAAAACCGGAACCTGACTAACGAGAGGATCAACAATGAGATGAACCTCTTATATGAGGCAAACAAAGATAACCTTACAAGTATCGTGTGCGCCAGCGAGGACGGAGCAATCATTGCGGCATCTCCCATATCCTCCAGAAAGGCGGGAGTTGATCTCAAGACACAGGAATGGTTTCAAAGAGCTTTTGATGAGATCGAGAATATTCATTTTTCCACCCCTCATGTCCAGAACATTTTTGATAACAGTAATTACAGATATTACTGGGTAGTTTCGCTTTCGAGAAATGTGGAACTTACCTATCTCGGAACGGTTCGTAACGGTGTTCTTCTGGTTGATATGAATTACAGCGGGATAGAGCAGATATTTGAGAATGTAAATGACGGCGGTGTGGGCTTTGTATATTTGTGTGATGCCGACGGAAATATTATCTATCATCCGATGAAAAAGGCTATAGCTGCCGGATTGGTCAAAGAGAATAACATAACCCATGCCGATCATGCGGATGGAGCATTTTCAGAGAAATTTGACGGGGTTGAAAGAGATGTTGTAGTCAAGACAGTAGGATATACCGGGTGGAAAATAGTCAGCATAACACCTACAAGCGAACTTGCAATGGATATGGGGCAGATGAGAAACTACCTGTTTATGGTTGCCATCATAATCCTTCTGTTTATTGTTTCGGGAAACTATATCATATCCTACGTTGTGACTGACCCTATCAGAAAACTGGAAGAATCCATATCATATCTTGAAGAGGGTGTTGCGAATGAGGACATCATGAATGAAGATGATATCTTTATCGGAGGTTCGCATGAGATCAGGCACCTCGGAAGAACTATCAAATCCATGATACGCCAGATGAAGAAACTGACGGATGATATGGTTAAAGAGCAGAAGGCAAAGAGAAAGAGTGAACTTGATGCCCTCCAGAGTCAGATCAATCCTCATTTTCTGTATAATACCCTTGATTCCGTTGTCTGGATGATAGAGGGGGAGAGATACAAGGATGCTATATCAATGGTAACTGCGCTTGCCCAGCTGTTCAGGATATCACTAAGCAAGGGAAACAATATCATAACGATCCGCGATGAGATAATTCATGCAAGAAACTACCTGAACATACAGACCGTCAGATTCAAGAACAAATTTTCGGCAAGTATTGATATCGATCCGGCCATTGAGGATTGTGCGACTATCAAACTTATCGTTCAGCCGCTCCTTGAAAATGCCATATACTACGGTGTTGAGCATATGGACGGAGAGGGCGAGATAAAGGTAAAGGGATATGAAAAGAATGGGGATATATACATTTCCGTTTCCGATAACGGAATGGGAATTCCCGAGGATGTATTGAAAACTCTTCTTACCGATAAGGCAAGAAGCCGTGGAAAAGGGTCGGGTATCGGATTGTGGAATGTCAATCAGAGAATACAGATTTACTTCAAAGGAGATTACGGTCTTATTATCGAGAGCGAACTGGATGAGGGAACAACCGTAACGATCCATCTTCCCAAGGTACCTATAGATGAGTACAGGAAGGAGGAGGATGCCAAATGAGAAAGATACTT
>DEEW01000083.1:9536-9689 GCA_002350465.1 Lachnospiraceae bacterium UBA2868 | reverse complement strand
CGACAAGCCTTCGTCAACAGAGAATGTTAAGGCAGCTAAACCGGATCAATATGTAAAGATTACAAAGGTTGAGCCCAACAGGAATCAGCCCAGAAAAAAGTTTGATGAAGACGCCTTGCAGGAATTGTCGGATTCGATCAAAATTCATGGTGT
>DEEW01000083.1:0-9365 GCA_002350465.1 Lachnospiraceae bacterium UBA2868 | reverse complement strand
GATCTTAATCCGATTGAAGAAGCCATGGCTTATAAAAGCCTTATCGAAGAATATAATCTGAAGCAGGATGAACTTGCAGAGAGGATCTCAAAGAGCAGAACCGCCATAACCAATTCGATGAGACTTCTGAAACTCGCTGATAATGTTCAGGATATGGTTGTTGAAGATTTGATTTCGGCAGGTCATGCAAGGGCACTTCTTGCAATTGACAATCCTGATGAACAATATGAGCTTGCTCAGCGTGTTATGGATGAAAAGCTTTCTGTCAGAGATATAGAGAAAATTGTAAAAGCAAAAAACAAGCCGAAGATTGAAAAGAAAAAGAATGAAAAGCAGGAAGCACTATATCATGATATAGAAGAAAAGCTGAAGGCAAATATCGGCACAAAAGTCACAATTGTTGCAAAAGGTGACAAAATGGGTAAAATAGAGATAGACTTCTATAATCAGGATGATCTTCAAAAGATAATGGATCTTTTGCTTGGTTAATCTATAACAAATATAAAGAGGAAATCGGATGAATAGTACAATACTTGACAATTTTGGGATTTCGGATCCGGGAATACTGATAATTATACTGTTTGTGATAACGGTGATACTTCTTGTCTTATTGATTTTTCTGCTTGTAAGATATAATCAGTTAAATGTAAGTTATCAGATGTTTATGAAAGGAAAAAAGGCAGAGAGTCTTGAAGAAGAAATAGGTGCCCTGTTCAATGATATCTCATCACTGAAGACCTCAACCGAAAAGAACAGAAAAGACATTAAAAAGATTATTGAGAACTTAAGTGAGTGTTATCAGAGAGTCGGTATTGTAAAATATGATGCTTTTAAGGAAATGGGCGGAAAGCTGTCTTTTTCCGTCGCTCTCTTAAATGATAATGAAACCGGATTTATTATTAATTCCATACATTCGAGTGAAGGTTGCTATGTATATACAAAAGAAATAGTAAATGGAGAATGTGCGATTTCTCTCGGAGATGAGGAAAAGAAAGCACTTACCCTTGCTTTATCGGCAGAGCCGTATGTGTACGATTAGTAAATCTAAAATCAGGTAAATAAATGAAAACAGTTCCAGTTAGTGAGCTTACAGGTGGGGAATATCTTGCAAAGCCTGTTAAGCTTTCGGATAATCAAACATTATATTATGAAGGAACCTGTCTGTATATGAAACATATAGAGACATTGGTTTCCTCTGATGTAAATGAAGTAGTAATATTTGAGCCTACTGCATTATCCCCCAAAGAAAAAAAGATAATAAAGGAACAGATAAAAAATGATTGTTCCCAAAAAATGCAGGATGTAATGGACAAGTATGTTACCGGTGACAGCGGTATCAAAGAAATATCCGAGGCAGCAAATGAGATAGTCGACGATATTTTTACGAGAGAAGAGATTGTTGACAGAGTATACGATATCCGGCAAAGAAACGGAGATTTGTACGATCACAGTATAATGGTTGCTTCTTTGTCAATAATTACGGCACTTAAAATGAATCTGTCCAGATGGGAGGTTTACGATATCGGAGTCGGAAGCCTTCTTCATGATATGGGACTTCGCTATCTTTCGGTTCCCTATCAGGATGTGGATGTTAATGAAGAATTTGATCCGGAGTCATTGTTTGAATTCAAAAAACATACGCTGTACGGTTTTTCTTCTGTAGAAAAAGAAACATGGATGAGCAACGAATCCAAGAAGATCATTCTCTATCATCACGAGAGACTTGACCGGAGTGGATACCCTTTTAAACAGGTAGTAATGCCTATAAGCGTGAGAATTGTTGCAATAGCCGATGCGTTTGATGATATATTATGCGGTATCGGGGTCAAAAGAGGGAACGTAAGACAAGCTCTCGAATATATCAGGAAGGGCAGGGATATACTGTTTGAGGGAAGAATAGTTGACTATTTCCTTGAGTTTATAGCAGCATACCCGGTAGGAACAATCGTTGTAACCAGTACGGGAGACGAAGCGATTGTTATAGAACAAAATGAACACTTTACCGACAGGCCTAAGATCAGATTGATAAAAGACCGGAACGGAAAAGATTATGAAGAAGAGAAGCTTATTGATCTTCTGGAAAATGATGATATTTCAATAGAATATGTTAAGGAGAACTGATGCATCAGTTTTTACGTGCGGTTGGATTTTCCAATATAGAAAATAAAAAACAGATCCGTAACCTGTTAAATGATGTGATAATCAATCCTAACAGGAAAGAGTTCATTGAAACGGGAAGAGACAGCATTTTAGTTGAGTATACCAAGTACTATTGCTCTTCTTGCGGAATAACTCTTCGCGGAGAGTATGATGATACGGATAACCTTACCCTGGACTTTTATTATCCGTTTGTACAGGGAGATGAGGTGTCAACAACCGAGGAACTCAGTATTGAAAGGCACTCGGACAAGGAATCGTTTGCGGCGATGTGTGAAGATTATCGTCTGGGGACTACACTTATTTACTATGTTCAAAACGGTATGAGTGTAATGAAACAGGCGAAAGAAAGTGATTATGATCGGATCAGCGCTTCCACATATCTGTCCGGGTTATCACTTGGTGGAACTATTATGCTTCCCATCAAGAAAGATCCGAAGCAAAGGGAACTTCTTCAAAAAGCGTCTGCAGACAGAAATAAGAGAATAATCGCAGCAAAAAACGGTGATGAAGAAGCAATTGAGCAGCTGACGTTGGAAGATATTGATACATACAGCGCTGTATCGAAAAAGATAACCAAAGAGGACGTGTTTTCCCTTGTCGATACATATTTTATGCCAAACGGAATGGAATGCGATCATTATTCGATATTGGCGGAAATAATTGATTTTCGACTTGAAACAAATTATCTTTCTTCCGAAAAGGTATATTCATTTATTCTTAACTGCAACGGTCTTCCTCTTACGGTTTGCATTAATGAAAAAGATCTTCTCGGGGAACCCCAGATAGGCAGAAGATTTCGAGGAAATATCTGGCTTCAGGGCGAGATAAGGTTGTAAAAACAGGGTTTATTTGATATATTATATTAGTTGTTTATAGTTGTCCACGTAGCTCAGCTGGATAGAGCACTCGCCTCCTAAGCGAGGGGTCGGAGGTTCGAATCCTCTCGCGGACGTCTTATGAAACAGAAGGCGAGGTCAGGAGACCCCGTCTTCTATTTCATTCGAGGCCGATTCGGCCGCGAACGAGGCCCGAAGTCTCGGAATGTTGACGCACTCTTCGGTCAGTTGCAAACAGGCGCCACTGGCGCCTGCGACCCCCTCGCGGACAGTCTAGTGATGTGGTAAAATTACTCTGTATGCAAAAAAACAGAATTAAATACAAAATAATTATATGGATCTTTGTATTCACAATAGCCGTCATGCAGCCGGCTATTAGTGTATATGCGGTTGATACGCTTCCGACCGAGGAATATGTTACACAGTGGGAGGCAAGAAAATCATTACCGGTTGATACAAATTCCATTACGGGATGGCCCAAGGGACCTGAAAACGGTGCAGAGTCGGCAATCTTAATGGAAGTTGATACAGGGACGGTTCTTTATGCAAAAAATATTAACGAACCATTATATCCCGCCAGTACAACAAAGCTGATGACAGCACTTCTGGTTGTTGAAAACTGTCAGATGGATGAGGTCGTTACGTTTTCGGATGAAGCGATTGACAATACCGAGTGGGGATCATCACGAATAGGCATTATGAAGGGTGAACAGCTGACCGTGGAACAATGTCTGTATGGTCTGCTCCTAGGATCCGCCAATGAAGTTGCATACGGATTGGCAGAACATGTGGGAGGAGATCTTGAATCGTTTGTCGGTATGATGAATGCCAAAGCAGAGGAGCTTGGCTGCTCAAATACACATTTTGTGAATGCAAGCGGTCTTCCGGATCCCGATCACTATGTCAGTGCGTTTGATCTTGCTACTATAGCAAGAGAGTTCTTTTCCAACGAAACACTATGTATGATCTCCGGCACGGCCAGATATGTGATCCCGTCAACTAACAAAACAGATGAAGAAAGACCTCAGGAAAATCATCATAAGATGATACAGGGAAGAAAATATGCCTATGACGGAATAGTCGGAGGAAAAACAGGCTTTACAACAGATGCCAGACAAACACTTGTAACTTGTGCGCAGCGGGACGGAATGAAACTGATATGTGTGGTAATGAAGGATGAAAGCCCGTATCAGTTCACCGATACAAAGGATCTGCTGGATTACGGCTTTGCCAGTTTCCAAAAAATAAACGTTGCCGACAATGAAAAAAGATACAACATAAGAAGCGCAAATTTCTTCAATACAAAGCTTGATGTTATGGGAAGTTCAAAAGATATACTGTCCCTTAATAAAGAAGGCAGTATAGTTATTCCTAAAGGAATGGATTTTGAGGAACCGACCGTAACGGTTAATTATGATACCAAAACAGAAGGAGCTGTTGCCAGACTGGACTATTATATAGGGGATAACAGAGTAGGGGGAACCACGCTTGATTATGCAACCAATGAGAGAAAGCTGTTTGAATTTGCCAATATTATAACCGATGGATCCGATGAGCAGCCCGTAACTTATGTTCCGAACCATAAAACCGTTTTTGTAACCGTTTCGGATGTAGTAAAGAAGCTATTTCTCATAGTCGGAGTATTATTCTTTATTATTCTTTTTGCCACTTTGTTTATGCAATTTATCAAAAGTGCGCAGAGAGCCAAAATGAAAAAAAGAAAACGATACAAAAAGAGAAGTGAGAATAAGAGGTATAATTACAGAAAAAGAAGTGAGAACAAGCGGAGAAGAAATCCCGGGGAACAGCTTAGTACAAGAGATATGTATACCCAGCCCATATACAAGGAACTTCAAAAGAGAAGTGCCGATGCCTCCGGACAGATTCCGGAAGAGTACTATGACGAGGAAGATAACGAAGATAACGAAGATAACGAAGATATCCCATATGATGAAGAGCAGATGATAAGAGACTTTCCTGAGATGGAGGGATACGGGATCGAACTGCTTCCGCTCGACCACCCGGATAGATGGAAAATGTAGATAGGAGGGACCCACGGAGTGGGAGGAACCTGTCTACACGTGGAGCCCCAATTCGGCGAAGCCGAATCCAAATGGGCGACACACCTTGGAAAATGTAGATAGGAGGGACCCACTATTATTATAATGAAACCATACGAACGATTTCTTGAATACATCAAAATTAACACCCAGTCGGATGAGACAAGCGGACTTCATCCGAGTTTTAAGGGAGAATTTGACCTGGCAAACAGGCTCTTGTCTGAACTTGAAGATATGGGGGTAGATGCAGCACTTGACGATAAATGTTATCTGATGGCGCACATTCCTGCGACAAAAGGATATGAAGAATGCATAACTCTCGGATTCATAGCGCATATGGATACGTCCCCGGCTTTTAGCGGTTGCAATGTAAATCCCATTATTCATGTGAATTATGACGGGGGTGATGTCACATATCCCTGCGGAAAAATCATGAAAGCCGCTGATCATTTGCATCTTAAAAATCTTGCGGGAGAAACACTGATTACAAGTGATGGAACAACGTTACTCGGTGCGGATGACAAAGCCGGTGTATCTGAGATAATGACAGCTGTTGAGAGAATTGTCAGAGAAGATATTCCGCACGGACCGCTTGCCATTTGCTTTACTCCTGATGAGGAAATCGGAGAGGGAGCAGATAATTTTGATGTAAAAAAGTTTGGGGCGGATTATGCGTATACCGTAGACGGTGGAGATGTTTGTGAAATAGAATATGAAAACTTCAATGCTGCCGATGTTAAGGTAATGGTTACAGGATTGTCAACTCACCCCGGGACAGCCAAGAATGTGATGATCAACGCGATAAACGTTGCTCACGAATTCCACTCTATGCTGCCGGAAAATGACAGGCCGGAGCATACCGAAGGATATGAAGGGTTTTACCATCTGACGGATATGTCGGGAGATTGCAGCAGAGCTGACCTGCATTATATTGTAAGGGATCACGACAGAAAGAAATTTGAAGACAGAAAAGAATTTCTGAAAAAGTGTACCCGGAAGATCAATGACTTATATGGTAAAGACACGGTAACAATCACGATCAACGACAGTTATTACAATATGCTTGAAAAGATTATTCCTCATAAGCATCTGATAGAAACCGCAAAAAAAGCGGTATCCGCTGCGGGTATGACACCGGTTGCGGTTCCGATAAGAGGAGGAACAGACGGAGCCAGACTTTCATATATGGGTCTGCCTTGTCCGAATCTCGGAACGGGTGGTTTTAATTTCCACGGTCCGCTTGAACATATAACGATTGAAAGAATGGATAGAGCCACTCTTGTCATACTCGGTATAATTGAAGAATACAGCCACTTTATTAAGAATCGGCAGTAATTGCGTGAATATGACTTGTGAAGTATAATAAATAAACTATGAAATATCTGATTCTCGGGGCCGGACCTGCCGGACTGACATTTGCAAATACACTTTTAGAACATGGTGAGAAGGATTTTCTTGTACTTGAGAAGCAACCGGAAGCCGGAGGACTATGCCGGAGCGCAGAAGTAGACGGAAGCCCTTTTGATACGGGAGGAGGACATTTTCTTGATGTTAAGGATCCCGGGGTAACTTCGTTTGTATTCCGGTTTTTACCCGAAAGCGAATGGGACAGGTATGAAAGAGATTCCCGAATAGATCTGTACGGGGATATTATCGGAAGCCCTATTGAGGCCAATATATGGCAGCTTCCGGAGGACAAACAGAAGCGCTATCTGGATGCGATAGAATGTGCAGGTTGTAATACAGGCAAGGAAATGCCGGTCAGGTTTACCGAATGGATAGAGTGGAAGCTCGGCAGGGCCATAGCGGAAGATTATATGTTTCCGTATAACCGCAAAATGTTCGGCGACGATCTTGACAGCCTTGGTACGTACTGGCTTGAAAAATTACCAAATGTTTCCTATGAAGAAACAAAAATGTCCTGTATCAATAAAAAGGCATATGGCAAGCAACCGGGCCATACAAACTTTCTTTATCCGAAAAAATACGGATACGGAGAAGTGTTTCTCAGGATGGCTGATGCTTTGGGAAGCAGAATACAATACAATGAAACAGTAACGAGCATTGATTATGAAAACAAGGTGGTTAACGGTAGTTACAGTGCCGATAGAATAGTTGTCACGATACCGTGGAATAGTATTGATAAACATATCAATCTTCCCCAAAAGCTTTGCGAGGATCTGAATTCCCTGAAATATAGCTCAATAGTAACTGAGTATGAGCCCCGGGAACTTGATACAAAAGCACATTGGATATATGATCCGGATCTGCAGAAAAGCTATCACCGGATTTTGGTACGGCATAATTTCTGTCCGGGATCAAAAGGTTACTGGACAGAGACCAACCTTACAAGGTTTGATGAGGATAGTGCAAAAAAAGCGGAAAAATCATATTTTATCAATGATTATGCTTACCCTTTAAATACTATAGGTAAACAGGAGATCATTAGAGATTTCCTTGAATATACATCATCGGAGAACATATACGGACTCGGAAGATGGGGGCAGTGGCAGCATTTTAATTCGGATGTGGTTATGAGACTGGCTATGGATCTTGCGAAGAAAATGCTGATTAAATAGTAAGGACAGGTTCCTTATTGTAAATTGTGGTGGATAGATGAATCGAATACGTGATTATTTCAGTGAAGAATTAAACAGATACAGATTTTTTACAATTCTTGTCTTTGTTGCAGTTGTTACATTGCTGGCCTGGCAAAGTGATGACAGCTATCATGCCTATATCATGGCAAAGAATCTCGTTGACGGAAACGGATTTGTATACAATATCGGTCAGAGAGCAACAGCCTCCTCCTGCCCGCTATATACGCTTGTAATAGCAGGTGCCTATTTTGTGATAAGGGATATGTTTTTTGTGTCACTTCTCGTAAACATTATCTTTTCGGGTGTAGCCTTCGGTATTCTTATTCGCAACTTCTGCAAGACAAAAAAACAGATTATATTTTGCTTTTTGGCATTGATAGGGTCGGCGAGTTTTGTAAGCTATACCACATCGGGACTTGAAAACAGCATGCTGTTTATGCTCGGTGCGATTTTTATGAAGCGTTTCTTTTCTTCCGAAAGATACAATGCGAAAAGCATGTTTATACTTGCATCTCTTGTTGCTCTCATAGCAATGACGAGAATGGATGCCGTACTTATATTCGTACCTATGGCGTTGTATGTGTATCTGTCCAAGCGTGACGGGGTTTCTTTCGGAAAAGCTGTGGGAATAGGGATTTTGGGACTTCTTCCTTTCGTACTGTGGGAGATTTTCGCAACATGGTATTACGGATTTCCGTTTCCCAATACCGCATATGCAAAACTCGGAACCAATATCGGAATAAAGGACTATATCATAAGAGGAATAAGGTATTACTTAAATGCTGCGATGTGCGATCCGATAATACTGATCGTTCCGATATTAACTGTAATAGCTGCACTGTCTGTCAAAAAATCACAGTATATTGCTTGTATGGCGGGACCCGTACTGTACGGACTGTATCTGCTGTATATAGGCGGTGATTTTATGATGGGAAGGCACTTTACACTTTTGTTCTTTATATCGGTTATCTGCTATATGGATATAAAGAACCGGGAATTCAGTGAGCTGGGACGGGGAGCATCCTTTCAGCGTTTATTTGCCGGTTTTGTTATTGCGGCTCTTGTTTATACAGGAACTTCACGTGTTCTTACGGATGAATTTCTGTTCGGAAGCGTCTTCGGATCCTCGATATCGGATGAGAGAGCGGGATATTTTAATACGACCAGCCTGTTTAACAATATGTATTCTCTTATACGGACGGGAGACCTTTGCATAAGGAACACATGGAATGAGGATGCTGTACAGGATGTAAGGGAAAACAATATGCCCGGATCCATTCTCGAAAATGTTCCGGGAATCGTCAAGTATTACAACAATGACCTGTATCTCAATGATCTTTACGCACTGGGTGATCCGTACCTTGCCCATCTTCCGGCGGTACATGAGGCAGGATGGAGGATAGGACATATGTGGCGCGATACACCTGTAGGGTATCTGAATCTGGTCAGATACGGATGGGATTACGGTGCCATAAAGAATCAGGATGCCAGGGAATACTATGAAATAATAGATGAGATTACAAGGGGTCCTCTGTTTGACAGGGACAGAATGATCAAGGTCATAAATATCAATCTCGGAAAATATGACTACTTAGTTGAAAACTACAAACAGTCGCTGGATGAAAACGGAAGAGTTATCAGAGGGGAAAAAATGTCAGACGATTATTTTGCCGGATACTGACGGCGTCTTCAAAGGAGGTAGACTATGT
>DEEW01000089.1:13911-14190 GCA_002350465.1 Lachnospiraceae bacterium UBA2868 | reverse complement strand
CAATGGGTTAATCGCGTAACCCTCTCTGTATACTCATATATATAATGCATAGCCAAATCAGCATCTCGCATTACATAATAACCACGAATATAAACTTAATAACTGTCACAAGTCTAAGCTTGCGACCAACACACTACTGCCGGCGACCGGGATATAGCCGGTACGGGATTTTGAGAGAAGCGTTTTAACATTTTATCTAAATCGCCATATCTTTAATTGCTACTTTAATATTTTGTTGACATCTGAAAAATCTTTAAATAGAATATAACTGTAGTTATG
>DEEW01000089.1:11299-13863 GCA_002350465.1 Lachnospiraceae bacterium UBA2868 | reverse complement strand
AAATTCACATGATACTAAGAGAACATTATGTTTCGCAGATAAGAAGCTTTTATGAGAGTGATCTTGTAAAGATCATAACCGGTATACGCAGGTGTGGTAAATCCGTTATTCTAAGACAGGTCATGGCAGAGATTGAAGGCTCCGGCAAGAGATGTCTGTTTCTTGACTTTGATCTTAGACCTACCAGGAATCAGATACCCGACGCAGATGCTCTTATAGAACATGTCAGCGGCCTTTTAGGTGATGACAAACTGTATGTTTTCCTTGATGAGATCCAGAACGTTACCGGGTGGAATGAAGCCTGCCGGACATTAAGGCTTTATAACTGCTCTTTGTTTATTACCGGCAGTAATTCGAAGCTCTTATCAAAAGAGTTTACAAAGGAGCTCTCGGGCAGATATGTTTCTTTCCGTATAAGACCATTTGTTTACCGTGAGGCCGTAGAATATGCCAAACAGCTTGCTAAAGACTACTCGGTTAACGATTATCTTATATGGGGCGGTTTTCCCGCATCCATCGAACAGCTTGACGATAACGCTAAAAAGAGATACTTAAACGACCTTAACAGTACGATCATCTATAATGACCTCGAAAACAGGTACAATATCCGAAAAAAATCAGTATTTGAGAAAGTCGTGGATTATGTTCTTGTTTCAAATGCAAGGATATTCAGCGCAAAGTCAATATCTGATTACATGAAGAGTCAGAACGTCTCGGTAAGTATCCCTACGGTGATTAAGTATCTGGATTACCTGAAAGAAGCGTATGTGATCGAAGATGTTGAAATATACTCACCGAAAGCAAAATCAAAGCTTAACTATTACTATAAGCTGTATGACGAAGACGTATCCTTAAACAGCATAAGGGTCGCGGGTAACAGATATGATCTTACGCATAATCTTGAAAATGCCATCTTAAGCGAGCTTATATATATGGGTTATGAGATCACCGTTTACAGCAACAAAGGAAAAGAGATAGATTTCCGGGCTGAAAAAGACGGGAAGATATATCTTGTTCAGGTGGCATACTCTGTCGCAGAGGACAAAGCATATGACCGTGAGTTTTCGGCATTTGGTGGTATAGATAACTCTGTAAAGAAGATAATCATCACTAATGACGAGATCGATTATTCAACAAGTACCGTGTATCACTACAAACTAAAAGACTTTCTTTTCATGGATGAATTATAAGAGATGGCGTGGTTTAGCATTACAGAAAATGAAATAGCAGACGTTAAGGCAGATAAGAAAACGGCTAAGAGCGTTGAGAAATACATGATCTCAAAGCGTGCCGTATACTTTGAGGGCAAATACCTGCCCATATCACAGATACAGTCTGTCAGCATACATGACAGTACATATAACCCTCATTGTTGCTGCGGTCGGGGAATCCCGGTCAAGAAACTTAAGATCGAATACGGAGCTGATAAACCTCTTATCCTGATGATTGAAAAAGAAGCAAATGCAGCAAAGATGGCAGACATGATAGAGACGGCCCGAAAAGGAGCACAGATATGTTTTTCATAATGGGAATAACACAGGGCCGCAGGGACTTTGAATACGGACATCTTATGACCTGCAGTCTTTGCGGGGCATACGGCCGGTTTAGTGTTTTCATGACCTATACGGTACTTTCTCTTTTCTTCATTCCCTGTATCAAATGGGGAAAGAGATACTATGTGGAAACGTCATGCTGTCATGCCATATATGAGCTTGATCCTAAGGTTGGACGCCGGATCGCAAAAGGTGAAGAGGTGCAGATCCGCCAGGAAGACCTGACAAGGGTTATGGGACAGGGGTATTCGGTAAAACGGTGCCATAATTGCGGATATACAACGGATGAGGACTTTGAGTTCTGCCCGAAGTGCGGAAGCAGGTTTTAGGAGGATGTTATGGCAGAGGCGATCAAGATCAACGAAAACACATACAGGATCGAGGACGGACACGTAAGGTTTTATCTGTTTATAGGGAATAAAAGGGCGGCTCTTATAGATACGGGAATGCACGTACCTGATGCCAGGTCGATCGCCGAAGAACTTACCGATCTTCCTCTGATACTTATAAATACTCACGCGGATCCCGATCATATATCGGGGAATGCGGCATTTGAGAAATTCTATATGAGTCCGAAGGAAGAGGGAAACTATCGGGACCATGGCGGCAAAGGCGAGTTTATCCATATCCACGAGGGAGAAGTGATAGACCTTGGCGACAGACCCCTGCGGATCATAGACATCCCCGGGCATACCCCGGGAAGCATAGCCATTATCGATGAAAAGAACCGCATCCTAATAAGCGGGGACAGCGTTCAGGATGGGGACATATTCATGTTCGGACCAATGAGAAATCTTGAGAGATATATAGAGAGTCTCAAGCATCTTGAAGAATTTACGGATATGTTCGATGTGATCTATCCGATGCACGGCACGTTTCCGGTAAAGAGCGAACTTATCGGAAAGCTCATTGAAGGGGCAGGACTTATTGTTGAAGGCAAGGTCAGTGGCAGTAACGTAACCATCCACGGAAAGGATGTTTTGCTGTATAAGTTCCCGTATGCGGGATTTT
>DEEW01000089.1:11014-11246 GCA_002350465.1 Lachnospiraceae bacterium UBA2868 | reverse complement strand
TAAGTTCCCGTATGCGGGATTTTTGTGTGACAGAAAGTGAGTGAAAGATGAAGGTGTGTAAATGAATGAGATAGAAGTACGTGAGATAAAAGAGGCGATAGCGGCATCGGATGATGCGCTCTATCATCTAAAAGAGGCAAGACGCAAGCTCGGAAGTGCCGGAGGATGGGGACTTGTTGATATGTTCGGAGGAGGACTTTTATCCGGACTTATTAAGCACGGCAAGATGGAG
>DEEW01000089.1:8624-10885 GCA_002350465.1 Lachnospiraceae bacterium UBA2868 | reverse complement strand
TTGCAGATTTTCTCGTCCAGTCAAAGATAAGCGACGCGAAGCGGCAGTGTGATGATGCGATAGCCAAGGTTACATCAATAAGGCGCCAGCTTGAGAACAAGCTAAAATAAAAAATAATGATGAAGGAATGCAGGTAAACTAATCGTAGAATCCTTTTGTTTTCATAATAGTCCGTGGAGCGATAAAAAAGTGTATACGGAAAGGAAGTTTCAAATAGAGTAAAAACTATACTATGCTTTTTCAGCGACCATATCAAAAAGAGCATATTCCAGAAGATTTCCGGGATCCGAATCAGGTCTTATCCAGTCATCTATCTTATCTTCCGGCATGATAAGAGGCATCCGGCTGTGTATAAAGTGTATCGGATCTGCCGCATCTTTTGTCAGTATCACAAAATGAGGCATTTCGTGCTCAAACCGGTAAAGTCCGCACAGCCAGGTCATTGTAGAGTTTTTGGGCTGTATTATGTATTTGTCACCGGTCTTTTTCTTGCCGTCATTTGTTGTAATATGTTCCCATTCAAAATAGTAAGATGCAGGATCTATGCATCTGTGTGACTTCCAGTCATCACGAAAGGTAGGCTTTTCTTTAGCCGTCTCAACTTTTGCGTTGATAAGAAGTGTTTTACCGCTATAACCCCATCTCATTGGAAATACAGACTGCTTTCCTGCCTGGTTAGAAGCGATGACAGGCACCACATCCGTAGGATGTATCTCGCCTGCGGTAATAACTGCAGATGTATCATTCCATCTGCGAACAAGAGAAGAGCGTTTCATCTTCTCAAGGAAAGGCTTCATCTCTATCGTGTTTTCAAGAAAATAACGTCCACACATGTTTTCTTCTAGTGCCAGTATGGCTTCTGATCTTTGTGGCTGTATCCATTGAGCTTTTCTTTATATCCGTCAAGGATTGAGGCATATTTTGATATGGCCTTTTCTTTGAGGGTACCAATAGAAATGAACTCGTTGTATTTTGATTCAAGCTCATTATAGTTGGAGATAGCCGCATCTTTATAATTGTTAGACATGTTCATCTCAAGGCGCAAGATGATTCCGTCAAGTTCTTTTTGAGCCTTGCTTTTAAATAATCTCATATCTTATCTGCTCCATAAACCGGAATTATTGTATAAAATACCTTTTCACCCATTTGTGATGAAGAAACACCATAATCAGAATAGGAATAATCGTGCCTATACATAACGGAATCACGGAGTATATGCTGTCTCCTCCAATAAACGCAGAACAAATCCACGAGCCAATAATACAAATGCAATAAATGATCCACATTACGCCATGTTTCTTATTCCACGAATTGACATCTGATAATTGATCTACTTTCGGGGGTTTTTCTCCTGTATAAAAACCAACAGGTTCCTTACTCTTTAGCTGACTAACTCCAATTCCAAGCATTATCATTGCAACTATACAGAAAATCACACCAGAAATAATTGTTCCAGCCATCTTTTTTCCTCCGTTAAACCTGTAAGTTATTTATTTCCTGTTCTGATAAAATCTATAAGTTCTTCCACATCGTTAAAATCAAGATTTGAATTATTCTATCATGAACAACACAAATGTAAAAAGGGTGAAATATAAAACGAAAACGTTTGAGATGAAANNCAAAAACAGCAGGTTAAATTTTCAGAAAATAGAAGGTAATGCGCTCAAAAACTCCGTATTTATGCGGTTTGAGATGAAAAACATGATAAACCCTCGGAAAGAGCCCATACTGATCACATGCTAACATTATGTTCATTTTCATCTCAATAATTCTGAAATCATGTCACATAACAATTCGAAAATGATTGTATATGTGCGGTTTTTACTACTTAAACGTTTGCTAAAAATTTAACAATACATACTGTCACAAAGTATGCAATTTCACGAAATTTTTCGTAAACACCCCTGAAACCGCGAAAAACTGTTGATTGCATACATTGCAGGTGTTATAAAAAACGTGACGACGCAAGTTTGCGACTTTTTTCGCAAGTAAGATACATATCTTCAAGACGTCTGGGTTTCTACAAAGAAGTAAGATGGAAACTTGGGTTATGTCCCCGGAAATTCCAAATTGGTGAAAAGATCACATTTCTGACAATTTTATATGATAGGGGGGCATTTGTTTTTTATGAGGAAGGGTTACTAACTTGAAGAATGAATTATTAGAGGAGAGGATCAGCGAAAATCGCAAGGAAGTGTTGTCTGACATCATTGATATCCAAGCAAGACACCATAATGGGGAGGTGTCGGATATAGTACTTG
>DEEW01000089.1:8162-8554 GCA_002350465.1 Lachnospiraceae bacterium UBA2868 | reverse complement strand
CAGCTATACCAACACGAGTAAAGAGATTGAAGAGGCGATCGATCTTTACTTAAAACACATGAACACGCCGGAAGAGGGTATTTTAAGATGCTTTACATGGGCTCTGAGCCGTCCGCTTGTAAAGGGCTGCTATAAGATGAAGTGTGTGAATTTCCTTTTCATCGCGCAAAAAGGAACCGAGATAAAGAGTTTGTACAACGCCTATGAAAGCACTGCTTTTGTTGTTTTTAACAAGTGTCTTATTAACCACGTAAAAAACATAAAGAGCGGTAAGCTTGAGGGAAGAAAGGGGGCTTTCAACTATATCTTCTATAAGCAGCTTAGCACTATAGCCATAGATGAGTTTGTGGATAAGGAACTGTATGGTCTCGGAGTGTTTAAGTCAAAAAGTG
>DEEW01000089.1:0-8156 GCA_002350465.1 Lachnospiraceae bacterium UBA2868 | reverse complement strand
GATATGAGCGATCCAAGGCCCATCTTGAGCGATTATACGGACGTGCCGCAACAGAAGCCGAGATTGCCGAGTACTGCAATGTCCGTATAAGCACGGTAAGAAAACGCGAGAGAATGCTTGCACAGAGGCTCTGCCATTATCAGATCGATGCCATGGAAGAGGCGTCGGAACTTTGTATTGATGAAGAGAGAGAAGAGCTGCGATATTTATATTTTATGCATGAAGGTAAGGTGTGGGAGATAGTCCAGGAGCATCTTAATGATGAGCAAAAACTCATAATGTCACATTTCTGTGGGTTCACAGAATCCGGGAAGAACTCTTCGGTTGCAAAGATAGCAAGGCTTCTTGGGACAAGTGAGTATTTTATAAGACAGAAGATAAAAGAAGTAGCAGACATAGTAAGACCTATTGTTGTTGAATATATCGGAAATATTGTGCTGACATGAATATAAGCTGCCGTATGGCAGCTTATTATTTGTCTTTTGGCGGATCGGGTGTTATCTCGACTATTTCGTGAGAACTGCATTGCAAGGCATTGCACAGATCCTGGATCGTCCTAAAGCTGAGCGGAAGTTTTTTTCTCATACGATCAAGGGTACCACGGCTTATACCGTAGTCTTTGCTCAGTTTATACTGGGTTATACCCCTTTCTTTTATGAGGATCCAAAAACGGGAATAGTCCTGCAAGATATGCCCCCCGATACATGATATTTCTTAAGTGAAATATTACATTAACCATTCGGCGTTTCATATTGCCAACAGGTTGGGCATATTATATAGTAGTACAGTAAATGTGTTTTGGTTGTGGTTTATGTGCTTTTTATATATAATCATATAAACACAACATATAGGAGGCTATATGCCGGCGAATATATCAAAGATAGCTCCCACACATGATCTGGGAGAGTTCTTAAAAAGAATAGAGACGGATTACAACGGTAAGTGTGTCGGCATGATGGCTATGGATGCGGATACTCTCGGAATGCTCATGGAGAGTAATCTGAAAAAGGCCGGGATAATCAAAAAGAGTTCATATACGGTTGATACATGGGGTGGCGCTCCGAAAGTTACAAGGGACGAAGAATACGAGAAGAATCTCAATTATCTGATCCTTGAAGTGAGGGGAGCCGATGACCTTTTAAAAGATGACGGAGAGAGACTTGTTACGGCTCTTGACAGATCAGGCAGCCCCAAATTCTTATATGAAACATATGAAAAGGATGGATCTGTTTTTATTCTTATGGAAATGGTCGATGAAGACGGAAACCTTTTTGATGATGCCAGAATAAGAAAGCTAGAAGAGATGATCGGCTGATAATCAGACAAAAGAAAAAGGCTCTGGGCCCTCTGTCAATTCCAACAACGGGTCGAACCTTATCTTTTACTGCATGATACCATTTTTCTCGGATTTGTCAATCTCGATTTTGTCTAATTTTTGCTGTAATCCAGCAAATCTCCGCTCTTTATTATGATATACATTCTTTTAAGATATGGGCGTAGTCTGAACTCATGTTCAAGTTCAGAGATGCAGTGCTTTTTCAGGCAGTTTTGTCCGGCGGCATCTTTTGTTTTACAGTTAGGATTTTTTTATCATGCGGATCGGTTATATCCAGGAGTAGTCGCCTCCTGTTATAGCAAGGCTTAACAGAGTATCATATTTTTCCACATCTTCGTTTTCTATAACTTCTATAAGAGTTGCATTTTCCTCAGCCTGCGGCATTTCATCATCCGGGCCAATCTCCATATCGGGGGCTTCACCGCAATAAGGGCATATGAGTTTTGGTGCAATCCTTGTATCCAAGAATCTTTCCGAACACTTTCTGCACTCATAAAATCCCGCAATCTTTGTCCCGTCAGGTACATAATACATAACCAATCTCCTGTTATAAATCCGAAACATCAACAGTTCTTATATTGTTTTCCCGAAGAAGTCTGGCAAATACACCCTCACCGGGAATAAGTCTTTTTGAAAAAGTACCGTCATATACTTCATTTATTCCGCAGGAAGGACTCCTTGACTGTAAAATGACAAGTTCGACATGGTTTTTTTTCACAATGTCCAGGGCAGTATTGGCACCTTTTCGAAACTCATCATCAACCGACTCTCCATTCTTATGCTTTACCTTCCCGTCCACGATCTCGGAAGGATCCCTTGGTGTGGGAAGTCCTCCCAATACTTCCGGACAGACGGGAATGATCTCGTTATCAGAGGAGAGGGCAGCAACCTTTTCATTATAGTTGTTTTTGCCGTTATATTTACAATTCTCGCCTAGAAGGCAGGCACTTACAGCTATCTTCATCTTTCTCTCCGGTAAATACTGTTTACACCGATCATTCTATCACGAAGTCAGTAAACATAAACAGATAGTTTTTAACAGTGCAATTCTAGAGGATTTCATCAGAATCTTAAAATTTTTCCAAATTTTTTTTCGGATTGATAAAAACGATCCTTTATTAGTTAGTGTAGGAGCCCAAGGACTTGCGTCGAAGAAATTGGGAAGCGGCCAGTTAAAGCAAAAAGGAGGGAAGATATCAGCTTACGGCCAAAGTCACTAAATGAAAAGGAGAAGGAAAAAATGAGTGAAGAGAAGATTTTTGATCCTGAAGCGGATCTTGAAGAAAACAAGAGAAAGGTTGTGGGAGCCTGCCCCAAGTGCGGAAGCGATGTTTACGACTACGGATGGGGATGGGCCTGCAGCAAAGGACGGGATGTCTGCAATTTTAAGGAAAATAAGACGGTCCTTGGACATCAGATAACCGATGAGGAGTTTGAGAAGCTTCTTGTTACAGGCTCAACTGACCTTATCGAGGATTTTGTATCAAAGAACGATAAGGTGTTTTCGGCAAAGCTTGTCATAAAGGACGGGGAGATAAAGTTTGATTTTCCCGAGAGGACTAAGAAGGAAGAATAGGCACGGCAGTACTTCCCCGAAGGTATCCCCTTCGGGGAAGGGAAGGAGAAGGATATGAGGAACCCATATAAGATAGCCGAATGGATCATTGTAACAACGACCATCCTGGCAGCGGTTGCATTTACGGTATTTATCGTGATCGTAAGGGCGAACAATTCGTCCCGGATGATGAGCATAGATGCAAGGGCGACCAAAGAGGCTGCAAAGGCAGAAGATATAGAAGATCTTAAGCAAAGAAACATCTTTTTTTCTGGGATAGAGGATACAACGATAAAAAAGGGAAGTCTTATCACGCTTGAGAATCTTCCCGAAAACGGGGATTTTCTTATGAGGTACAAGATCTTCGAAAAGAACAGTAATACTCTTTTGTTTGAGACGGATCTGATCCCTGCGGGAGAGCACGTGTTCTGGGATCCGTCGGTCAATTTCGGGGAAGGAGTCCATACAGTGGCTTTCCTTGCGGAACCTTTTTTTGAGACGGACGGCGAATATATGCCGCTTACGTGCGCAAAAAACATTGTAAACATCGAGATTAGGGAGGAATGAAATGAAGAAAAACATTACAGCTATATTTTTATCAGCACTTTTGATCATATGCACTACTTGCCCCGTGTATGCCACAACCTATACGGATGACGGTACGGCGACGACCCTTGTTACCGCAGAGATACCATCATCGTTTTCAATAGTGCTTCCGGCGACCGTATCTTTAACAGACCCTGATGAGGACAGTGAATATACGGGCTCTTATACGATAGGAGCAAAGGGAAACCTTAACATTACAAAGAAGATAGTATGCAGCCCCACCGCAAACACTTTTACCATGACGGGAAACGGGGGAGGAAATGTAACTGCTTCAATAGAGCAAAGCGATTATGAATGGGTAAATGCCAGTCCCGGACAGCATCAGAAGAGGATAACAGATACGGAATCCTCCGGGACTTATTCGGGATTTTCCACGATATCCGGGGATATAAGCGCGACCATAACCGATGCCGGAGTGTTCAGCGGAAACATGGAGTTTACGTTCTATCTGACAGACATCTGATATCAGGGAGAAAGCTATGAAGATATTGGCGATACTTATAATTTTGATATTGTCAGCCCTAAAGCCTGCGAAAGTATATGGCTCCGAGATGTATGTAAAAGGTGACGGAGCCTATACCGCAGGGGTACAGGTATACTGTGAGGCTAAGGATAAGGGTGAAGTAACACCTACACCGACACAGGCGCCTACTAAAACCCCGACTCCGATACCAACCCCCGCGATAGAAAAACCTGATGAAAAGAAGAGCGGATCATCTGAGGAGCTCCCCTGGTGGTTTAAGTTTTTGCGCATTGCTGATAACACGAAGGAGAAGATAACAGAGAAGATCACTGAGAAAATAATAGAGCGTGAGAAGAGTAACCAGCCGGGAGGGACCTATTATACGACCGCCACGTCAGAAAAAAAGAGTACTGCGGAGCCTGCAAACCTTGCAAAGATAAGCTATGAGACAACAAGAGCAAATACAGGCACGTCAAAAAAGACTGCCACATCTACGGTAAGCAGGGTAAACACAGCCCCGGTGCCAACCCCTGTCATAGAGGATAAAAAAGAGGAAGAGCTCAAAGATCAGATAGATTATCGCCGGATGCATGAGGCATGGGATCGGATAAGGGCACTAAAGACACCGCATGAGTTTTATAAAAATCCGATAACTCCCATAAAAAACATGCAGCCGGAGACGGAACGTGAGGCTCTTGTTATAGAAGAGGTAGAACCGGAGGAAATACAGGAGGTCGCACCGGATGTAAAAGAGGAGGAGATCGTTGAGATAAAAGAGGAAAAGAAAGAGTTATTTACACCGCTTGTCGTGCGCCTCATATGGATCGGAAGCGTGGCCCTTTTACTTATTGTCCTTCTCATACTTTCAGGGGTATTTCACCTGTTGTATCGCATAAAGAATGCCCTTTCAAGGAAAAGACCCGAGATTTACGGGGTACTTACCGATGTGGATCAGCCATTCGTAAAGATTGTAAATGAGAATAGGTCAAGGGATTATGAGCTGATGCAAAGTCAGATCGCAGGCTGTGAGAGGGACGGATTTAGCCGTGAAGAGATGTTTAAAAGATTTAAAGAGTCCGGTTTTAAGACACTGCTTCCCCTTGGGACTCTTATGAGCATACAGACGGGAGGAGCCGATGATGGAAAGTGCAGGGATAACCTGTATCCGTCAGATGCAGCTCTAAAGGAGGCTGTGTGCACTGAAGGAGATTTCTCGGTTAAAGTAACGTTTTACTGTAAAAAGGCACATTTTGAAGAAAGCTTAAGATTTGCGGCACCAAAAGAGAGGAAAGAAGATGTACAAAACAGGGATGACGGGTAGAGCGCAGACTGTTCAGGATTCCATACCGGTAAGTGCCGTACATGAGAAGTATAACCTGATCGAGACGGATGAAGGCACTTTTACTAAAAGTTACAAGCTTACCAACCTTAATTATCATACGGCATCTGAGGATGAGCAGACGGTCATATTGTCTAAGTGGAGATCATATTTAAACGGTCTTGGCTCTAACATGGAGATGTCGCTTACGATATACAACCGTCCCATGGATATAAGGAGTTTTAGGGAAGAGCATTTTATCAAGGAAGCGGGGGACGGGTTTGACCACTTAAGGAGCCAGCTGAATGCTGTTCTTGAAAGAAGAGCTGTAGACGGGAGAAACTCCATCGACAGGGATGAGTATATAACGTACGCGGTACATACCACGGATGTTAAAAAAGCAGCCGAAGTGTACAAAAGGCTGGATGGTGACACGGATAAGCAGCTAAAGACAATGGGAAGTGCGGCCACCCCTATACCGATAGAAGAAAAGCTTGAGATACTTCATGACATCTATAACATGGATAACCGCGGAGAATTCCTGACGAAGACAAAGATATTAAATGCCCAGGGACATATAGAAGAGGTCGTAAGCTTTGATTTTGACAATATCCGTTCCATGGGGATAAGCGTTAATGACTGTATAGCGCCATCTTCCATACAGTATCTTCCAAAAATGATAAGGATCGGGAGAAAGTATGCAAGGGCATTAAAGGTAACGGATTATCCGTCCATCTTACCGGATGTCTTTTTGTGCGACCTTACCGGTATGTCGTTTTATATGCTGACAACCCTTAACGTCCGTCAGATGTCAAATGCGGAAACCGAGAAGCTCATAAACCAGCAGCTCGCCTACATCAGGGAAGAGAAGAACAATTCAATGAGGGCAAACCGGCGGGATCAGGTACCGGAGGAGATGATAAACCCCAGCGTAAACGAGAGAGAAGAAGAGATATTAAACATAAGGCGTGAGGTAAGAGAGAATGATGAGCACCTTTTTGAAACTACGCTTACAACCGTCATATTTGCCGATACGGAAGAAGAACTTGATGAATATACGGAAACGGTGATCTCGGAATGTAAGAAAAAGACGGTTAGGTGCGAAGTATTAACAGACCAGCAGGAGGAGGGTTTTGTTGCAACACTGCCTTTATGCGTAAATCCGCTTAGAGTAAAGAGAACTTTAAAATCCTCTTCCTGTGCCATCATAGAGCCTTTTTCGAACCTAGAGATAAATGAGAAGGATGGGATCAATTACAGCATGAATGCGGTCTCAAAGAACCTTCTCATATATAACCGGTTAAATAAGCCAAATTACAACGGGTTTATACTGGGATCCTCGGGTTCGGGCAAGTCCTTTACAGCCAAAACAGAGATAGTAAACGTATTTTTAAGGCAGGATTCCGATATCCTGATACTTGATCCGGAGCAGGAGTATGTATATATAACAAAGGCTTTGGGCGGCCAGGTCGTCTCGATAATGCCGGGAGGCGAAAACCATATAAATCCGCTTGATATCGTAAGTCTTGACTACGAATATGATTCGTCTTCCCAGAGTATGGGCGAGGTCGTTGATCCGATACTTGAAAAGGTATCATTCATAAACAAACTGTTTGAGTCCATGCTCTCGGAAAACTGGGGAATGGACAGCATCCAGAAAAGCCTCATAGATGAGTGCTTAAGGGATCTTTATGCTCCTTTTATGAAAGACGGGAAGCTCTCAAGAGCCCCCAAAAGCGAAGAAACACCGACATTTAATGACATGATGGAGTGGTTTAGTAAAAGGAGCGAGCCGGAGGCAAGGACTCTTTTCTATGTACTGAGGCGCTATGCGGGGGAAGGAACGCTTAATATCTTCTCACAAAGGACAAACGTTGAGATAAAGAACAGGATAGTCTGCTTTGACATCTCGGCTGTCGGAGATGAACTAAAACTCATGGCCATGAACGTTATACAGGATATGTGCTGGGCAAGGCTTGTGGAAAACAGGCGGATCGGGAAGTACACATTCTTTTATGTTGATGAGCTGCATATCTTCTTCCAGCCGGGATCGGAGAGTGCCGCTGAGTTTTTAACCCAGCTCTGGAAGAGGGCAAGAAAGCACGGAGGGGTGCCTACCGGGATAACCCAGTCTCCGGCTGATCTTTTAGAACACCCTATTGGAAAGAGGCTTTTGTCGGAGTGCAATTTCATACAGATACTCAATCAGTCCTCCGACGAGAACAGGGAGCGCTTAAGAGCCATATTAAACCTTTCGGAGAGCAGTCTTTCGTATATAACGAACGCGCCGATAGGTCAGGGACTGTTTTATACCGGGATGTATACGGTTCCCTTCTTTTCAAGGTTCCCTGAAGATAACGACATTTTTCCGATGCTCACATCCGATATGAAACAGCTTCGTGAGATCGAGGAGAGAAAGAGGCACGAGAGGTCGAAAGAATTACTTGATGAAAAGAGGTTAAGCTATGATACGTAGGATAATAGGATTCATTTTATGTGTGATCATCGGGATGATGCTCCTTATAAAGAAGAACATATGGGCCGAGGGGATCGAGTTTACGGTAAGGTTTGTCGATCATGACGGGAGCCTTATATCCGAAAACATGTATTCGCTAGGAGATGAGATTATATTTCCCCAAGCTCCCTCCGACTACACGGATGGGGACTATTCTTATTCTTTTGAGTACTGGGAAAACACCGAAAACGGCAGAAGGGTAGCCTCCACGGAGGATATAACGGGAGGGCTTTTGATGAGTGTCTTTACGATAAAAGCCGTATATACGCCCTCTCTCGTGTACTGGAGAGATTACATAGTATCCATTCCGGCAGATATTTCGATGGAATACCGGGACGGGAAGTTTTACGGCGGGCGTGTTGG
>DEEW01000030.1:2443-7109 GCA_002350465.1 Lachnospiraceae bacterium UBA2868 | reverse complement strand
TGCTTATTTGTTTGTCGCGTGCAACGGGGACGGAGGAACGTGAAAAGTAACCTGATATGTAATGACCTTCTGTCAAGTACAAATTCCAGAGATCACCACAAACTTATTAAATTGTTGCTGAAGGCATCTGGAAAGAGCTTCGGGTATCAGTTCCCGGCATTGGCCACTCTGATATACGTGGATTGGTTACCGCAGGTCAATGGTCCGCCGTGAGTTCTACCGTCTATTTGCGTGGATCACAGAAAAACTGTGCCAACATAGTTAGCTCGTAGATAACTCGAACCTTGAAGTGGCCGAAGCCCTTTCAAGATGCCTTCTGTTTATCTGTTTCTTAAGCTATGTTATCTGTCATCATTCCCCACATAAAGCAAGCAAGTTCCCGTGCTATAGCCACTTTTGCAACATTGTGTTTCTTGTTTTTTCCAAGAACCATTTTATAGAACCGTCGTTTAAGACGGTCGTTGGCTTTGTCGGCATAGGCTATGACTTGGGGCGGGTTTCCCGATTGACGTGTCCTTAGATCTTTCGATTTATAACCCACTTGACTTCGCCCATAACATTGTGCCGCTTCGGTCAGAAGGATCCGCAGATGCCGATTTCCGGCTTTGGTAATTCCGAGTTTTACCTGATCATCCCCACTTGAATCTTCACCGGGTACGAGACCGATATATGAGGCGAATTTTTCAGCCGTAGCAAAACGATTGAAATCCCCGACTTCTACAAGTACCGACAGTGCTATGTGCGTCTTGACGCCGATGAAACAACAGAGTTTCTTGACTGATTCACTGTATTTGTCTTCGCGGGCAAGCTCTTCAATCCGAGTATCCAAGCGTTCTATTTTCTCGCTTAATACGGTGTAAGTCATCAGGTATTCATCGAGGATCTCCTTGTACAAAGCCGCTGGTTTTAAAGACCTGAGCCATTTCATATGACGATCCGTCCAATTGCTTTTTCCTTCGTAGCGATAATTATGACGCAGACAAAATGCAAGTATCTGCTGTTTTATCTTTTTTAGCGCCAACTTGTGATCGGATCGCATGCGAAGAAACTCCTTTGTTTCTTCATCGCTGGCCGTCGGTACATGCACCGGACTGTAGTTGTGTTGTGCGAGGCATCTGCCGATGATATCAGCATCACGTTTATCTGTCTTAATTCGCTTTTTACTACGCTGCTCAAGCATGGTTGTCGGAGCAAGGATAACGCAGTTTACGTTCCTGTCGGTTAGCTGGTGATATAAGCAGTATCCGAGACAGCCTGCTTCGTAACCGCATACAAAACTAACATCGTTTCCGTATACAGTACGAAGAAAATCCAAATACTTGAGAACTTCCCGGTAATCCGCGGGTGTTTTACGGTGGTAAGAGCCCTTATCTGCATCGACTGTGTAAGAGCAAAGAGTGAAACTATCCTTGTGAACGTCCATTCCTACATAAACTGTGTTATAATCCATTTGATGACCTCCTTTTGTATGCGGTAATCCCTGTTACCATTTGATTTGTTTCGGTCTGTAGTATACAGGTAAATCCACGAACCTACAAAACCGGAGGTCATTACATATTGTCTATTAACAGTTTGTTCATAATTACAGGAAAAAGCGTCGCAAACGTTGATTTTGCGGCGTTTTCGTTTTGTGGGGGCATTTTTTTGAAAGAAGAGAGATTTGCTACTGTGTTTAAAATCTGTTCATATCTTCATTTCAGGATTTTTGATATAATTCATTTCGAATAAAGGATTAAAATACAATCGGTCACTTATACAAGTAAGGAGGCATCTATGACGTATTTGCTTGATCACACAAAAACACTATGCGGAATTGTAGCAATAATTGCCGGTATTGTCCTTGGAATTACGACATTTATAAACTGGTCGGCATATCTTGCAGCGGATGAGAAGTTTACTGTAGATGCCACCTGTATTGGGACAGAGAAGTCGACATATTATGACAGCAGCAAGCCTATAGACCGATACAATGCGCCCTATGAAGCAACATGGCAGTTTGAGATAGACGGAAAAACGCAGACTTTTACTACCAAGGAAGAGTATGCACACCCTGCCCCTAAGAGCTTGACTTTTTATGTTGATAAAGACGGTAATCTTCAGCAGGTAGATGGTGGTCCCCTTAAAGCTATAATCATTTTGGTAATATGCATTGGTGGAGGTGGAGTTCTTATATACGACGATAACAAAAAACTAAAACTTCTTCTGCACCGTAAAAAGAAATCCCGGGACGAGGCCAGGTCAATTGTAGAATTGAATAAACGTGACAGAGAAAGGGAGTTGGAGCAATAAAAAAGGGATTCATGATCTAATTTGGAGGAATGGTATGTCTAAGAAATGCGACTGCTGCGGAAAAGGCCTGGGGCTTTTGGGCGGATACGAATTAAAAGAAGGCGTAATATGTGGAAAATGCAGAAAAATATACGAGGCTACCGGAAGAAAGTTTAAGAAGAAGCTTACGATAGATGAGATACAAGAGGTTATTCATGAAGAAGGAGCCTCTGTCGATGTTAAACCAGTCTTCTTTGAATTTGTTGATATTTTCTTTGGAGGCATTGTAAATTCTCGCAAAAAATCAATGATATGGGGGATAATCTTTATATCGATCGGCTTTTTGGCTATTCCCTGGATGAGTAGGGATCTGGTTAAATATTTACGTGATGGTGCAAAGGTGCAGTTCACGCTGGTAGATGAAAAAGAAAAATGGATTGACAGTACGACTGACGAGATCACAAAGTATTATGAAGGTGAATATGAGGGCCAGATAATTCACTACTCACACAGTTACAGACAGAAACACGAACTTGGAAGTGACAGGGTTACCGGGCGTGAAGATAATACGGTGGATTCCATGTCTCTTGATGGAACCATCAGAGTTTATCGTGAAAATGGTGAATGGAAGCTTGCAAAAAATGCTCAACCCAAGGATTATTTCCTGTTGATGGTTTTTCCGACCTTACTCATCATTTGTGGAGTCTATTTCATAACCCGCTTTTTCAAATTAAAGAAGCTTCAAAAAATCCAACAGGCGAAGGATTCAGATAAGGATATATAGTTTTTGAAGCTATTGCCGCATGCCGGATGGTTTCATAGTTGATTAAGAAAACGACTGATTTGCCTTGGCGCAATTAAGGCTACATCTTCAAAGTAATAATTCTATCCGGAGTTAATCGCGTTTAATTTTCATATGGAGGAAATGAATTATGCCACAGATGAATAGGATTTCAAAACCGGCTATTTTACACGTTGTATTACTATGTTGGAGTATAGAAAAATGAAGAGAAAACTATTTCAAATAATCATTATTTGCCCTATAAGCGCAATGCTTCTTGCAGGCTGTGGCGGCAATGAAGCAGCAACATCTGCAGATGATCCAAAACCTAAGCAGGAGATTGCGGAGGAACAGATAACTCCGACAGACACACCGGTACCGGAAGCACCCGTATCGGAGGAGAAAGAAGAAACTGCGCTTGAGGCGAACCTCCAACAGGATTCTTCAGAACCAGTTGATAATTTCTATGTTCACAGATTTGATTCTTATGATGACCTGGTATATTCATACAAAGAAGCACAGGATCGGCATTACACGAAGGATCAGATTGAGTTGATATTCGGATGGGGGGAATCGCTTATTGACTACGGATGGCCTGATAATACATCGTCTTACGACGTCGGATATGTTTATTATGATGTCGACTCTGACGGAACGGATGAGATGATCCTCACATTAGGTAAAGACATAGTAGAGATATACAGTTACTTCACAGATAAGGTGCAACGGTTCTATTCGGCACCTTATGGAGATGAGGTAACATTATACCCCGGAGGGATACTTAAGCAGCATGCTCCCGACACTTCGGATTTTCCCGGAACAACGTGGTATTCGTATGATGCAGACCTTGCCGGCTATTATGCTGACTTTGAAAAGTCGGATTCGACTGGGGAGTATTATACCTTCTGTCATCATGATTTTAGCGGTCCCGAGCATGATGAGATCGTAGCAAGACTTCGTGAGGATCCGGATGCTGATATGCCTGTCTGGATATATGAATACGAGGACTGGATATCGGAAGCCGACTATAAAAAACTCGTACCGAAGACCAAGCCGATAAAGCTTCCCGAAGGAAAGAAACTGGCCGATGTCGTACTTCCGGCAAATTACGAGCCCAGATATGAGGCTAATGAAGTAAAAGAAAACGAAACCATACCCGAGTACTTCATTTATGTAAAATCACCTGATGGATATGCAAATCTCCGTACGGGCCCGGGCACGGAGTATGATGTGATCTGTCAAATTCCGAACGGTGATTCCATGGAGGTATATCGTGAAACTGCAACGGATACAAAGGGCAAAAAATGGTTGAAAGTAGCCTACTGGCATCCCGAGGGAACATCTCAACTCGATGGCTCTAATGATCCCGGAGTAACAGAGACGGGATGGATCGCTGAATCACAAGTTGAATAATAAGTAAGACAAAACATGGAGCGTTTACATGAGCAAACGTTGATTTTGCGACGCTTTAACGTTTTTGAGGCGTTGAACCGGGATTATGTTATTTCGGAAGTCTGTTAATATTCTGTTCATATCTTCATTTCTGAACTTAATCCTTCACGCAGACATAAAATAAGTGTTGATGAAGGAATACTCATTCCGCCCTCTATCCATTTG
>DEEW01000030.1:1985-2415 GCA_002350465.1 Lachnospiraceae bacterium UBA2868 | reverse complement strand
TTCATACCTCCAATACTGTAGGCAAGAAGATATGGGAGCTGATCTCCATAATGATCAACGATATCTCCATTTCTTACGGATCTGAACACTTCGAATGATCTGTCGTATGATTCTTCAAACAGCTGCGGCAGAAGATTACTTCGTTTCATCAGAATCAGCGTTTTTGCATGCTTTTCCCAGAAATCGAAAAAGCACTGTACTACATCCCAGTAATGGTGTATTCCGCTTTCCGTTATGGCAGATAAACACTCCTGATAAAGCGAATCAAAAAGATGCTTTAAGCCTTCATCCTTATCGCGGAAATGCCTGTAGAAAGTCTTTCTTGATATCCGGGCTTCCTGTGTGATCTGAGTTACCGTGATCTCTTTATAATCATAAGTATTCATTACCTTGAGCATAGCCTCAGCTATTTTCTTCTTCGATTGTTCGG
>DEEW01000030.1:1325-1977 GCA_002350465.1 Lachnospiraceae bacterium UBA2868 | reverse complement strand
GTTTGTATTGTTCATGAGTAACAGATCTCCTGAATGTGTGACACATTAGCATATTTACTTGCTATCGTTTACAACCTGATTCTATAATAATCTCGAAGAGGTTACAAGTGTTACACCAAAGGAGGCAAATAATGAAAAATGTTATCTACTGCTTCAGCGGAACAGGAAATAGTTTGCGAACTGCAAGGATTATAGCAGATGTGCTGAAGAATACAGAGATAGTAAATGTCAGAAAGGATCCTTCAGAATACAGCGCAGAGGATGCAGAAGTCATCGGTTTTGTATGTCCGGTTTATGAGTGGGATATACCCGGAAGAATGAATGCTTTTATCTCAGAGCTTTCTGTAAACCCCAATGCCTATATCTTTATGGTTGCCACATATATAGCTGTTCACGGAAAAGCATTTGAGACCGTGGAGAACATTCTTTCATCTAAAGGTGCTCATCTCAGTTATGCGCGTACTATCAGGTGTGTTGCAAGCCAATGCATTGCATATCCGCCTTTTCCGCCCGAAAGGCTTATGCTCCCTTTGATGGAGAAAAATATGAGCAAGACTGCCAATGAGATATCCAAAAGGAAAATTAGAAAGTATCCGCATATGTCTGCCATTACAAGAAACCTGTTCCCCAAGATGATGGTTCCGTATCTCAA
>DEEW01000030.1:653-1205 GCA_002350465.1 Lachnospiraceae bacterium UBA2868 | reverse complement strand
GAATCACTATTGTCACGGATGCAATGCATGTGTAGTCTTTTGTCCCACCAAGGCGATACAATTTAAGACGCCTGAAGCATACATTGAACTCGGAACAATGATATCAAAAAAACTCAGATTACCTGAAAAGAGAAAACGGTACCACAACCCAAACATAAAGGCCCGTGATCTGATGGAGTAACGGATGTCAGAAAAAAAGGAGCGATACGATGGAACTAAAAAGATATAGAAAAGTTAATAGAATAAAACAATTCAATTTCCAGATAAACAGAGTGTTGACATATGGAGAAGAAGCTTGTGATGAAGAGCTGGTTATCAAGTATTTGTCTGATGTTCGTACAATAGAAGAATGGTATGAGGCATGGACTAAATTATCAGCCATAGCTATTGATAATAACAAGGTTATGCATGCCGCTTATTATGATAGAATGGCAGAATTCTTTCTAAAGCAGAGTGACAGCAGAAAGTCGCCTTTATATGACAAGTGCATTGACGAATACCATAAAGCGTTTGGGCAGCTGGGTATCGCGTATGCGGCATATGAGGTTCCCT
>DEEW01000030.1:323-646 GCA_002350465.1 Lachnospiraceae bacterium UBA2868 | reverse complement strand
TTTGAAAATGGCTTCCTTAAGTGTATCCGAATGACGCCGGAGAATTACAGACAGACGGTACTTGTTTGCGGCGGGTATGATTCTTTTATCGAAGAATTTGTGCTTCAGATTCATAGCTTTGTTCAAAAGGGGTTTGATGTGATCCTTATGGAAGGACCGGGCCAGGGAGATTGCGTAAGGCAGAAAATCTATTTTACGGAACGCTTTGAAATCCCGGTTGCATCGGTTCTTGATTACTTTGGGGTTACATCCTGTACCATGGTAGGGATCTCATGGGGAGGGTTCTTTGCCCTGAGGGCAGCTGCTTTTGAAAAGAGGATAAA
>DEEW01000030.1:0-189 GCA_002350465.1 Lachnospiraceae bacterium UBA2868 | reverse complement strand
AGACGAAACTAATCAGAGTATTGACAAAAATATCGAAAAAAAGTGTATTGGCAGACTGGATGCTGGCTCAGGGGCAGTTTATTACGGGCACGGATTCCATTCCTGCGATGTATCAATCGATAAGCAAGCACAATCTGACGGGTTTGTATGAGAAGATAGATCAGGATGTGCTGTTACTTGCCGGGGAAA
>DEEW01000182.1:30214-30769 GCA_002350465.1 Lachnospiraceae bacterium UBA2868 | reverse complement strand
CACGCAAGAGGTCCTATGGGACTTAACGAGCTTACATCATACAAATACAAGATTTACGGTACGGGACAGATCAGATGAATGCTAATCATTGATTGCGATTCCCAGATGCCGGGCTTTTACCGCAAGTTCGAGGCGGCTTCTGTAGCCGGTCTTCTTGAGCATATTGGATATGTGCATTTTGATCGTGGATGCCTCTACGGAGAGCGCGTCTGCGATCTCTTTATTTGAAGCGCCCGCAACGAGGAGCCGCAGTATTTCTATTTCCCTGTCGGTAAAATCATTGCTTGTGGTTCTGCCTATGGCTACAGTGCTTGTCTTGACGGGATAGACGATCTCGCCTTTCATCACGCGGTCCATGATCTCGCGTATCGGCTGTTCCTGAACCTCCTTCTGCCAGAAGCCTTCAACTCCGATATCCTTCGCGCGGCTGATATATGTCAGCTCGGGCATTGAGGTTACTATTATGATTTTTGTGAGAGGGCGTGCCTCCTTGATGACAGCGGCCGCATCGAGTCCGTTCATGCTTCCGGGGAACAGCACATCCATGAGAACAAG
>DEEW01000182.1:19738-30158 GCA_002350465.1 Lachnospiraceae bacterium UBA2868 | reverse complement strand
GCCTCATTCTCCGACAGATAGGAAACCGCATCCTCCGCCGTCATAAACGATGAGGCAAGCGTATATCCGCGCGCGCCCTGTACCGCGGATTCGAATATCTCGCGTATCATACGAAAATCTTCTGCAATAACAACCGAATAAGCCATTACATTTTCTCCTCAGACTCCCGGTTTCGGAAGTGTGATCGTCATCAAAAACTCCGGCTGATGAGTAACCTCCATAGTGCCGCCGACGGATTCAACCTCGCGCCTGAGGTTTGCCAGTCCGCCCTTTTCAACTACCGGCCCGATTGGAGCCCTGCCGTCGTTCGTAAATTTAATGATATACAGGCCGTCCTTTTCCGATACAAAGATCGCAACCTTTTTTCCGCCTGCGTGTTTTAAAGCATTGCCCACCGATACCGAGATTGCAGGTGCGGGAAATGCAGGCGCAAATGCTCCAAGGACCGGAAATGCCGAGGCCTCCGCGCAGGAGATTCAGGCTGCAAATGCGGCGATAGCAATGACCGATCCGAACACGGGCATAATCACTCTTGCCGACGGTACGCGATTTGATCCGGCTTATTATGCTGCGGCCAATCCCGATGTTGTTGCAAGATACGGAACGGATACATCGGCACTCCTTGCCGAGTGGTTAAATGAAGGTAAAGCACAGGGCAGACCGCCCATAGCATCACCTACACCCGCGCCGGTACAGGAGAATAATAACAGTTCAAATGATTCGGGCGAGGATCCGTACAGCGATCACAGCGATGAAGGAAATAATGAAAATAATAACAGCAGTTCAGGCAGCTCGGGCGGCTCCGGCGGCTCCGGCGGATCAGGCGGAGGCTCCGGTGGTGGTAATTCCGTAGCGGCTAATCTGGGTAACAGTACGACTGCAGAATGGATAAATAACGGATCAACTCTTGTTGTAACAGGTGGAGATGCAAATGGTGTTGCGACTATTCCGGCAAACGATCAGAACAACCCCGGATTTGGTAAGATAACTCCCAGCAGGGTTTCTATTGATAACAATGCTTCACCGGCGGTTACATCAGTTGTTTTTTCCGAAGGAGGTCCGGAAGAGTTAGCCGCCTTTTTGGATAATAATACGAGCGTTATGTCTACAAATTCGGGTGGAGCAGCAACCATTAACAGAGTGGGAAATAATAATTATTCTGCGACGGTTACAGCAAATACATGGGGCGGAAATGGTACGTTGGTGAACTCGCGAAATATTATTAACAGTATGACGGGATCGGGATCAAGTACTCCCAATAACATCCAGTCAGTAACCGTCGAAGATGCATCGGGTCAGCCTGCCCTTAATGTATCAACATATACCGGAGGAACAAATCCTACAACAACAGCTACAGTTAAAGGTACTCAGTATTACGATATAGAAATGTCTGTTTTTTCTGTAAAAGGAAGCACCACTATTGGAGGAACTAAACAGGAAATCGGTACTTTAGATAACGATGGATTTACTCCATCCCTCTTGATATAATCATATATACGTGTTACCGGGGACGGTTCTTGCTGACATTTTTTAATATTATAGCGATACGAAATGCAGGCGTACACCGCCTGCATTTTTGCATGATTCTTTCTGATGGCTTTTTTGATATCAACCCATCGACATCAAAAGTTGTGAAAGAAAAAAGAAGTTGTGAAAGATTGTGAAAGGTTGTGAAAGAAAAATGAAGTTGTGAAAGACTGTGAAAGGGTATATAATAGTCTTCGGAAATGGAGGACATACCATGAATGGTTATAAAACCGTTGATAATCCATATACACTTCAATTCAGTTATGTTCCGCCCAAACACATTGAGCGGGCAGTCATCTCAAATGAGATAATTGAGAATTTCACCAAAAATATCCCTACATACAGAGGTATGTTCATAACCGGAGTGAGAGGATCCGGGAAGACAGTCATGCTTAGCGACATCAGAAATAAGATAGTCCAGAAGAAGGACTGGATAACTGTTGATATCAATCCGGAGAGTGATCTTCTGGATTCATTGGCGCGCGCATTATATCTCATCCCGGAACTGAAGGCACTTTTTGTCAAGGCAAAGCTTGATTTTTCCGTTCTCGGGATTGGTGTTCACCTGGAAAGAGCGGATCTTGTCGCATCAAATGAAGAGGATGCCTTGGTGATGATGCTCAGAACACTCAAGAAGGCGGGAAAGAAACTTCTTATTACCGTGGATGAAATAACATACAGCAAAGATGTTGCCCGGTTTTCGCATGCGCTTTCCTCATACGCGAGTGAAGACTATGATGTCTATGTTTTGATGACAGGTCTGTCGGATAACATTGCTGCTATCAAGAACAAAAAATCGCTGACTTTTTTATACAGAGCCAAAGTCAGGGAACTCGATGCACTCAATATTACTGCTATACGTGCGGATTATCAGAAAACACTCGGATTTGACAGGAGTATCGCCGAAATGCTTGCTTATGCGACAAGGGGATATTCTCTTGCGTTTCAGGCGTTGGGATATCATTGCTGGAATGCAGTGTGCAACTGCAAAGAAAGAGAGAACATCGATCTGGAACTTGTACTGAATGAACTTGATATGACACTTGCCGAAATGGCATATGATAAGATATGGGATGAACTCTCGGATAAAGACAGGGAAGTATTATCTGCTATGAATGACGTAAACAACGAAGATTCGAACGGAAAGATCAAGGTTGAGGCAATACGTGAAAAGGCTTCGATGACGTCGGATGTATTTACAAAGTACAGAAAGCGTCTGATCGACGACGGTATCATCGAGAGCAGCAATTTCGGTTATGTAAGATTCCGCCTTCCGCGCATGGAGGAATATATATCATCGATAACAGGGTAGAGTAAAAAGGTGCTTTTATGGTTCTGGATTACAACATTTTTCTTGAGGTTGCTGTAATACCTCTTGATATGATCATATATACGTATCTGGTGCTTCGTTATACGAACATGACGAAGATCAATATCGCGTTCCGGCGGTTTGCGTTTGTTGTTATGGCCGCCGACATATTTGATGTTGCGACGGCGATAGTCACGAGTGCACACGAAAGGGTACCTAATCCCGTTCACTATTTTTTCAACATAACCGATTCGCTTCTGGCATCACTTTCCGCATTTACATTTGTGTATTACATATACGCGTATTCCGACATGGGGCACGAATCAAAGATCAAGCGTAACATCATGAACTTTACGCTCCTTACGATCAACTATCTGCTTCTTATTACGAACCCGTTAACCGGTCTGGTGTTTACATACGACAGCGCGGGAAACTATATTCACGAGATTCTCTTCGTACCTGTTGCATACGGCTTTCCGCTGTTGTTCTTCGTAATCGGAAGCGTTTACATGTTCAGGCACAGGGAGCGTTACCGCAAGACGCAGTTAAGGGCGATGATTGCGGCGATACTTGTTGCGGCCGTATTGTTTTCGCTCCAGATGATCTTCTTCGATAATGTGCTGATCACCCTGTTCATGGCTTCGATGGGCGTACTTGTCATATTCGTATCACTTGAGACGCCGGATTATCTGAGCCTGTTAAAGACCAAGGCGGAACTGAACGAAGCAAGGGAGCAGGCGGCTGCCGCGTTTGCCAAGGAGAAGCTCTCCAAGCAGGTGATGCTTGCCCTGTCCAAGGCGGTTGATGCCAAGGACCACTACACGAACGGTCATTCCGAACGTGTGGCAAAGTATGCGAGGGAGATCTCAAGGAGAATGGGCAAATCAGAGAAGGAGCAGGAAGAGATATACGAACTCGGTCTGCTTCACGATATAGGCAAGATCGGGGTTTCCGAAGCGATCATCAACAAGGTCGGAGCCCTTACGGATGATGAGTTCAACCAGATCAAGGAACATACGGTAATAGGCTGCGATATATTAAAAACAATCGATGAGATGCCGTGGCTCTGGGAAGGCGCAAGATGGCACCACGAGAGGTTTGACGGCAAGGGATATCCCGACGGACTGTCGGGCGTAAGCATCCCCGAAAGAGCCCGTATAATCTGTCTTGCCGACTGTTATGACGCAATGACGAGCAAACGTTCGTATTCCAAGCCGCGCCGGCAGGAAGAAGCCAGAGCGGAGATAGAAAGATGCTCCGGCACACAGTTTGATCCGGATATCGCAAAGCATCTTCTGGATATGATCGATGAAGATGCAAACTATGAATTAAGAGAACCGGAAGAGGAAAATGCGGATGAGATTAAGTGATCTTGAAGGATACGATAAGATAACGATACAGTGTCATGACAATCCGGACCCGGATGCGCTTGCATCCGCGTTCGGTCTGTACAGATACTTTTCAGGGAAGGGCATAAAGGCGCAGATCATATACAGCGGAAAGTTTAAGATCAGAAAATCGAACCTCATCTGACGTTTTCAAGTGACATCTTCCGTATCCTCCGTTCGACCTGTTATATCCGGGAGTACGTCTCCTCACAGTATTTGCATCTGTATGTCTCTGTTGCGGGATCGGTCAGTACGAATATGTGATCGAGTTCCTGCTCTATGCTTGTGATGCATCTGGGGTTCTTGCACTTGATCACGTTTTTGATCTCCTTGGGCAGATACAGTCTTTTCTTTTCAACGATCTCGCCGTCCTTTATGACATTGACCGTGATCTTATGGTCAATGAATCCGAGCACGTCAAGGTCGAGCATATCGATCGGACATTCGACTTTGAGGATGTCTTTCTTGCCCATCTTTTCACTCTTTGCATTCATGATCATGGCAACGGTACAGTCGAGTTCGTCGAGCTTTAAGTCGTGATATATCCGGAGGCTTTCGCCCGCATTCATATGATCGAGAACAAATCCCTCTTCAATTTTTCCTACGTTTAACATTTGATCTTCTCCTTATCAGTCAGCCAGTTCCAAAAGAGTAAGTATAAGCGCCATGCGGATGTACATGCCGTATTTTACCTGCTTGAAATACATGGCGCGTTCATCTTCGTCGACCTCGACGGATATCTCGTTGACACGGGGCAGAGGATGGAGCACCATCATATCTTTCTTGGCAAGCGCCATTTTTTCTTTGTTGAGTATGTAAAAATCCTTGAGTCTTACATAGTCTTCTTCGTTGAAGAATCTCTCGCGCTGAACTCTTGTCATGTAGAGGATATCCAGCTTTGGCATGACGTCATCAAGCTTTATTACCTCTTCAAACTTTACGTTGTTTTTGATCAGGACATCTTCCCTGATGTAATCCGGGATTTTAAGCTCCGGAGGAGATATGAAAACAAAGGAAACATTTTCATATCTGATGAGTGCATTAATAAGGGAGTGAACTGTACGACCGAATTTGAGATCTCCGCACAGTCCGATGGTCATATTGGATAGACTCCCCTTTAGGGAGCGTATCGTCATAAGGTCGGTCAGTGTCTGTGTGGGGTGCTGATGACCACCGTCTCCGGCGTTGATCACAGGTATCCATGATTTGCTTGCGGCAACCATCGGTGCACCTTCTTTGGGATGGCGCATTGCACAAATGTCGGCGTAGCTCGATATTATCCTTATGGTATCCGATACGCTTTCGCCCTTTGCCGCGCTTGAAGAATCCGCGGTGGCAAATCCGAGTACCTGTCCTCCCAGACGAAGCATTGCGGATTCAAAAGATAATCTTGTTCTTGTTGACGGCTCATAGAAGCATGTGGCAAGTATTTTGCCGTCGCACTTATGGGCATATTTTGCCGGATCCTTCTGGATGTCATCGGCGAGGTCCATAAGAGTATCCAACTCTTCCACGGAAAAGTCCATGGGGCTCATTAAATGGCGCATTACATTCTCCCTTCTAACATAAAAAAAGAGTCTCCGAAAGGAGACTCTGAAAATCATTTGTAAGACAACAGATCCGATACCGATTTTCTTTTGGGCATTTCGGGTGCCTCGGCCGGATGTCCTATACATATGAGATTGACAAGTTCCTGATTCTCGGGAATCTCAAGAACATCGGAAAGTGTATCATCAAATATTCCCATAATAACGGTGCCGAGTCCGTACTCATGAGCTGCGAGACAGAACGTTTGCGATGCGATCCCGGCATCAAACATCTGCCATGTATCCTTGCGGCTGGTGGTGTATGATCCGTCCTTCTCGAAACCGCATCTGCCCTTGATAACCGTAACCGCGATTATCATCGGTGCCGAATCCATTGTTCCAGCATTATATGTAAATCCGGTAGTGCATTCCCTGGCGATCTTAGCTTTAAGAGCCGGATCTTCAACCGCGATATATCTGACTATCTGGGTGTTCTTCCAGGAGGGTGAATAAGAGGCAGCCTCCACGATCTTCTCCAAAGTGGCGTGATCGACAGGCTCGTCAGTGAACTTACGTATACTTCTTCTTGTTCGGATGTTTTCTAATGCTTCCATGTAACCTCCTTGCTGTTTAGATAGTGCATTGGCTATTTCGTACTCATGGTTACGATCCATGAATTAATACACAACATATTGTAGTTGTCGGCTATTAGCATTTATAATATCCTATCCTGCAATAAAATGCAATGGGAACATTTGTTGATAACGCGGGTGATTTTTTATATAATATTTGACGTATTGAGAGGTACAGAAACCCGGACAGAATAATGAGGTGACGGAAGGAGATTTGAGGATATGGCGGACAATAAGAATATGATCGATGAAGCAAGAGACGCAAAAGATTCAAATGAACCTGAAATCAAGTATCAGGATGAGGCTCCTGTATTTACGGAGCGCAAGAGATGGCTGTTTTTCGGTTTGCCCTGGACATTTACCCAATATCTTCTGAAGGACGAGATACTTACCACAAATAAAGGTTTTTTCAAAACCATCATCAATGATTGCTATATGTACAAAATAGTGGATGTGCAGCTTGAAAAATCGTTGTGCGAGAAGATGTTCGGTCTGGGAACGGTTGTGTGCTATACATCGGATACCACGGATAAGGTGTTAAGGCTTCAGCATGTAAGGTACTCCGAACAGATCAAGAACTTTATTCTCGAAAAATCAGAGAAGATGCGGATGAAGCGCCGTACGCTTAACACAATGAGTCTTAATGCCGATGCTTCCGACGGGGTAGACGACATTGGTTGATATCAAAGGCTTTGAGCAGGCCCGCAAATATGTGGAGTCTGCGGCGAAACTGGGAAGCCGCCCCGGGCTTGACAGAATCAGGAGGTTGTGCGTGCTTCTCGGCAATCCCCAGGACGATCTTAAGTTCATTCATGTGGCGGGTACTAACGGCAAGGGAAGCACCGCGGCTATGATAGAGTCCATTCTGTGCTGCGCGGGGCTGAGAGTGGGAATGTATTATTCTCCGGCGCTTACGGGAATCTGCGATCACTTCAGGGTTAACGGCGAGACCATTGATATGAAGGACTACACGGAGGCCGTAGCCGAGGTGGCAAAAGCTAATTCAAAGCTAAAATGTGAGTCGCCGGGAGGCGCGACGCAGTTTGAGATAGAGACTGCCGTCGCCTTTTTGTATTTCAGGCAAAAATCATGTGATGTTGTTATACTCGAATGTGGAATGGGCGGCAAGGAAGATGCCACAAATGTGGTGAAAAACAAACTCTGCTGCGTAATAACATCCGTAGGATTCGACCACATGCACCATCTCGGACATACACTTAAACAGATAGCTGCTCACAAAGCGGGCATCATTACTACCGACTGTCCGGTGATCGCTCTTGATTCAAAAGAAGAAGTATTAAACGTGATCAGGAAAAGATGCGAGATGACAGGAAGCACACTATATCCTGTAAGTGCGGCTGTACGTGAGGATTACGATCTCTTTCCGCTGGGAACGTCCATGAGGATCGACGGCATGAGTAATGTTGTAGTGTCTCTTGCCGGAGCTTATCAGACAGAAAATGCTCCTCTTGCGGTAAAGGCGGTCCGTGTACTGGCAGCCTTAAAATTACTTGAAGGGTGTGTGATAGATGAAAATGTGATCAGGGAGGGTCTTAAGAAAACAAGGTGGCCCTACCGGTTCGAATGTATATGCGGCGATCCGCCTATTATAGTTGACGGTGCTCATAACATAGATGCCGCCATTGCGCTTAAAGAGACAATCAAGGAGTGTATGGGCAATCGCAGCGTAATACTTATCATCGGTATATTTGTGGACAAGGAATATGAGAGAATAGTTGAGATCTTGTCCGATGTAGCACAGGAAATGATTACCGTCTCAACGAAAGTTAAGGGACGTTCTCTTTCGGCGGCTAGGCTTGCGGTATGTGCCGAGAAGTATTGTTCTAATGTCACTACCTGCAAGAATCTGAAGGAAGCATATAAAACAGCGCTTAGCCATGCAAATAATATATCCGAAAGCGGAGGCTCTCCGGCAGTGATCGCATGTGGGTCGCTGTCATATCTGGCGGAGTTTACAGACATTGTATTGGAGGATATGAAGAAATAACAGGTAATATGGACAGGGTAAACAACATTATAAATAACAGAAGATACAGGGAGCTTCTGGGAGAAATAGAAGAACTCGAAAAAGAGAGGATATACTGTCATCACGGAATGGAGCATAATCTGGATGTTGCAAGGATCGCGGTGATGATGGCGGCTGATGAAGGAATAGACGTGCAAAGAGATATCGTATATGCCGCAGCGCTTATACATGACATAGGCCGTAAGGAACAGTATATTCACGGAGTGGAGCATGAAATAGCAAGTGCAGCCATCGCGCCTTTGATACTGGAGGAGTGCGGATATACGGATGATGAGATTGACATGATAATAGCTGCCATAATCAACCACGGAAATGAAGCGGTGATGGATGAAGAAAACCTGACAGGACTTATATACCGTGCCGACAAGGCATCGAGAAAATGCTATCTTTGCAAGGCGGCTGATACATGCCATAAGCCTGAGGAAAAGCGGGTGAAGAGAATACTGTACTGATTAATCGATTGCAGTATGAGAGGTAACAGCGGAGATGATCATAAGGAACAGTGGGTTTGATTTCAATAAAAATACATATGTGATGGGTATTCTGAATGTTACTCCCGATTCGTTTTCCGACGGAGGTTTACATAACACAACAGATGCCGCTGTGGCTCATGCCTTGAAAATGATAGAAGAAGGTGCTGCGATCATTGACATCGGAGGCGAGTCAACAAGACCGGGTCATGAAAAAATAGGTGTGGGAGAAGAGCTCGAAAGAGTTATTCCCGTTATAGAAGAGTTAAGGAATAAAACCGATATTCCCATATCCATCGATACTACGAAATCGGAAGTGGCTGCTGCGGCAATGGCAGCAGGCGCCGATATTGTTAATACTGTTGAAGGAGCCGGTATGACACCGGAGATGGCAGAAGTTATATCAAAAAGCGGTGCTTTTACGGTACTTACATACGAGAAGAATTATGTTAACCAAAATGATTTTTGCGAAGCTCTTATCAAAATGGCGGAAAATGCGGAGAATCTCGGTATCGCGGGGGAACGGATAATACTGGATCCCGGCATCGGATTCGGAAAGAGTCAGGATGAGAATCTGAAAGTATTAAACGATCTGCCCTTCATCACCCAGACCGGCTATCCGATCCTTCTTGGATGTTCCAGAAAATCGTTTATTAACTTTTGTATTCAGCAGAGGGATGCCCTGAGCAAAAATACCGACAACGTGACTGTGCCAGCCACACAGCGGCTTCCCGGAACTATAGTTACGACTACACTTGCCGCTCTCGCAGGTGTGGGAATAGTCCGCGTTCACGATGTTGCCGAGAATGTACAGGCAATCACGGTTCTTGAGGCAGTATGCAATCATAAAACAGAGCGCTGAGAGAAGTTATCTACTGCTGGCGTGAATCTTGTGAAGATATGTGAGAAGGATAATAAATGGAATTCGAGAATACTGAAACGAATAAGAAAAGATTATGGGTATTTATCGCAATTGCATACGGACTTACCTTTTTGATGAGCCTTGTAATGTATGAGGCAAACCGAAAGGGACTGAATACGACAGTATTTGTAAATGTGCAGATGATGTATCCGGCCTGCGGTGTGATACTTGGCAAATTGCTCTTTAAGGATGACCGGAGTCTTCCTGTGGCAGGATATATAACGACACTTGCGACGGCTGCGGTTATGATCGTGATCGCAGTTTTGTCTGTTGTATTTCCGATCGCGCCTATAAAGTACGCAGAAGGGCTGCCCGAAATCGATATCTGGAACGTGATATCCCAGCTTCCGATTATAGCCGGAAGTGTCACTGCCTACATACTGTTCTGGGTGTGCGGTAAGGAAAAACGCGAAAACGCGGGAATTGAGAGAAAGAATATAAAACAGAGCATCATTCTCGTTGCCGTATTTGTTGCCCTTCTTATAGGGAGAGCGATGATAGGTGTGTTTATCACCGATTTAATGACCGGGACTGATGATGAGTGGCAGAATATACTTGCTTCGCTGACAAATCCCATGACATGGATATCTCTAGCGGTG
>DEEW01000182.1:16801-19719 GCA_002350465.1 Lachnospiraceae bacterium UBA2868 | reverse complement strand
CCATAAACTTCATTTTTGTATTTCTTGCCTTTTTCGGGGAAGAATACGGCTGGAGATATTACCTGCAGCCTCTTATGCAAAACAGGTTCGGAAAGCGGGCGGGTGTGTTGCTGCTAGGGCTTGTCTGGGCAGTTTGGCATATCGGAGTTGATTTTATGTTCTACACCGACGGATACGGTCTTCAGGCATTTGCGGGACAGATCGTAACCTGTGTAGTGATGGCGATCTTCTTCGGGTACGCTTACATGAAGGCAGAGAATATCTGGGTGGTTGTTATCATGCATTATCTTAACAACAATATAGCAGCGCTTCTGGCAGGCGGCGGTGAAGAAGCACTTCAGAATCAGGTCATAAACTGGAAGGACATACCCGTACTTGCGGCAAGCTCGGTAGTATTTGCACTGTTCATATTTATGCCTCTGTATAACAGGAAAACGGAAGAGGTAAGATCCGTATGAGCTATTGGCTATACCGTTTCATAAGATTCTGGGTAAAACTGTTTTCCCCGACATATGAGATAAGCGGTTGTGAAAACATACCTGAGGGAGAATGTGTTATAGTCGGAAATCATTGTCATATGTACGGGCCTATAGAAGCGGAACTGTACACCCCGGGCAGTCATTATACATGGTGTGCGGGAGAACTGATGCACGCCGGGGAGGTTGCAGCTTATGCATATAAGGATTTCTGGTCTTCGAAGTCTGAATCTGTCAGATGGTTCTACAGGATATTGAGCTATCTGATAACACCTCTTGCTGTATGCATATTCAACAATGCTCACACAATCGGGGTCTATCATGATTCCAGAATTCTGAACACCTTCAGAAGGACACAGGAGTGCCTTGAGGAAGGAGCACGGATAGTGATTTTTCCCGAGCAGCATATCAGATACAATAATATAATCTACAGATTTCAGGACAGGTTCATAGATCTGGCCAGAACGTACCACAAGAAGACAGGAGGGGATCTTGCGTTTGTCCCGATGTATCTGGCGCCGGATCTTAAAAGGGTTATATACGGCGAACCGGTATATTACAATATGGCATCCGCAGGTAAAGATGAGAGAGCAAGAGTTGCATATGAACTTATGGAAAGGATTACCCGCATAGCAGTGAGCCTGCCTGAACACACTGTGATACCATATCCCAACATGCCGTCGCGCAAATACGGGAAGAACCTTCCGCAGGAGAATTATCATGAGTAAAAAAACAAGGGTGGATTACAGAGGATTTTCACTTCGCAAAATCACAGAGCCGCGATTTTCACACCTGCTATTGCTTGGCGGCTGGATCATATATTTTGCTTTTTATTTTATTACTGAGAATTTTATTCCGGAAAGCAGATTCCACGTGATTCATAGTGCGCTGGATGATATAATTCCGTTTAATGAATACTTTCTGATCTTTTATGTCGGATGGTATGTGCTGATAGCAGGTTCTTTGCTGTATACGCTGTTGTATGATGTGGATTCTTTTAAAAGACTCCAGAAGTTTATAATAGTATGTCAGATACTGGGGACTATGATCTATATTGTCTATCCAAGCGTCCAGAATCTCAGACCGGAAGTGTTTCCGAGGGAAAACATATTCACGTATTTTCTNNCGAGGGAAAATATATTCACGTATCTTCTTGGCCTTATATATAAGTTTGATACCAACACGGGAGTTTTTCCGTCGATGCACGTTGCCTTTTCCATTGCGGTCGTATCCGTGGCTTTAAAAGACAATGAGCTGGCAGGAGCCGTTAAGACTCTGATCTGTGTATTGGTTATACTGATATGTATGGCGGTATGTTTTGTTAAACAGCACTCCGTGCTGGATGTACTTGGAGCTTTGCCGGTATCTATTGCAGCAGAGATAATGGTTTACGGAAAGGAGTACTGGCTTCCCCACATTAGACGAAGGAGTATGGAGATTTTGCATGATTAAACCGGGAGACCGCAGAGACGGTAAATATCTTAGAAAAATAGATTCGATGCACACCATAATGCCTCTTATGTACCCCAACCGGTGCGATAATGAAGCATTTATATCGGAGTGCGTAGATCTGACGAAGGTTGAGGCCTATCTTGAGAAAAAGAATGGTGACAATCCGGAGTATAAATACAACCTGTTTCAGGTAATGGTCACGGCTATGTTAAAGACGATCACTCTTCGTCCCAAAATGAACAGATTTATTGCCAACAAGTCCATATATCAGAGAAATGAGGTTTCCGCGGCGTTTACAGTCAAGAAGATATTTTCGGATAACGGAGGTGAAGCGCTTGCCTTTATCCACAGCAGGGAAACCGATACGATTGATACTATCCATGATGAGATATTCAGGCAGGTTTCATTGTGTAAGAGCGAGGACAAGAAGGATCAGTCCACCGCGGCAATGGATGTGATACAAAAGCTTCCGAGGATTGTCCTCAAACTGGTGGGAGCCATTGCCAGGGGACTGGACAGACATGGTCTTATGCCGCATTCAATTATTGCAACGGATCCTTTTTATTCATCGGTAGTCCTCAGTAATCTAGGCTCCATAAAACTCCATGCAGGATATCATCATCTGACAAACTGGGGAACAACCTCGATATTCTGTGTCATAGGAGAAATCAAAAAACGTCCCTTTTACGATGATGAGGGGAATGTTACCATGCGAGACAGCGTGGATCTGGGACTTACGATAGATGAGCGTATCGCGGACGGATACTACTATTCAAAAACAATCAAACTCCTTATGAAGTTACTGGAGAACCCGGAACTATTGGAGAACCCGTTAAATGCAGAGGTGGAATAAAGGACAATGGAAACTAAGACAGTAAAAACACCGTGGGCGGATTATGTGGGAGATGTACCGCTCCATCTTGAATATTTTGAAGGATCGATGTTTGATAAGGTGGTGCAAATTGCCGAAAAGTACCCTGATCAGGTGGC
>DEEW01000182.1:10996-16722 GCA_002350465.1 Lachnospiraceae bacterium UBA2868 | reverse complement strand
AAGGCGCTCAAGACCATCGGCATCCGTGAAAATGATTGCGTTACGATAGCAATGCCTAACTGCCCTCAGGCAATTTATATGTTCTATGCAGTTAATCTTGTGGGAGGTATCGCCAATATGATACATCCCCTGTCTGCCGAAAAGGAGATAGAGTTCTACTTAAATGAGAGCAAATCGGTAACTGCCATTACCCTTGACCAGTTTTATCATAAGTTTGAGTCGGTACGGGCAAATACAAATGTGGTTAACATAATTATTGCATCCGTGAAGGATGAACTCTCCAAGCCCGTCAGAGCCGGATATATGCTTACTGAGGGAAGGAAGATCCGCAAAATCCCCAAGGATGCTCCAGTAATACGGTGGAAGGAGTTTATGAAATTGTCGAATCACTGCTTCTATCAGTACCGTGTACAAAGAGCAGGAAGTGATCCGTCGGTTGTATTGTATTCGGGCGGAACCACCGGAACAACCAAAGGTATCGTTCTTACAAACCGTAATTTCAATGCTCTCGGTCAACAGGTTATCGCGGCCAATCCCATGTTTCGTCCGGGAGACAAGATGCTTGCGGCTATGCCGCTTTTCCACGGCTTCGGGCTGGGTGTGTGCATCCATTCCATGCTTTCACAGGGAGGGCGGTGTATTCTTGTACCGAGATTCACGGCAAAGAGTTACGCAAAACTGATAGTAAAATACAGGTGTAACTTCATTGCGGGTGTTCCTACGTTGTATGAAGCACTTCTGCGTCTGCCCAGCATGGAAGGAGCAGATCTTAGCTGCCTGAAGGGTGTATTCTCGGGAGGAGACAGCCTGAGCGTGGAACTGAAAAAGAAATTCGATGCTTTCCTGTATGACCATAAGGCGACCATTCAGGTGCGGGAAGGGTACGGAACAACCGAGACGGTTACGGCATGCTGCCTTACACCGCCCCATATGTTTAAGCCCGGAAGCATAGGAGTTCCCTTTCCGGATACATATATCAAGATCGTTGAGCCGGGGACGGATCATGAGGTTCCTTACGGAGAGGAGGGGGAAATACTTCTTGCCGGACCTACCGTAATGAAGGAGTATATGAACCATCCGGAAGAGACAGCCAAGACGCTTCGTACCCACGATGACGGTGAGACATGGGTATATACCGGAGATCTGGGTACTATGGATTCCGAGGGCTTCGTCTACTTTAAGGGAAGGGCAAAGCGTATGATCATTACATCAGGTTATAACGTGTATCCCGGACAGATCGAGAACATACTTGATGCCCATGAGAAGGTGCAGATGAGCTGTGTTATCGGTGTACCCGATCCATATAAGATGCAGAAGGTTAAAGCTTTTGTCAAGCTTGTACCGGGGGTGGATCCGACAGGGGCGACCAAAGAGGAGCTTATGGCATACTGTAAAAAGAATATTGCAAAATATGCCATGCCTTATGATATTGAATTCAGGGACGACATGCCCAAGACACTTGTAGGAAAGGTGGCCTACAGGGTTCTTGAAGAGGAAGAGACGGCACGGATGGGAGCGGACAGTCAGGCCAGTGTTTAAGGTTATTTAAGCGGTGCAATTTGAAAATAATAAGAAAGACAGGTTTGTATGGATTATATTAGCATAGACAATTTGGAAGTATTTGCAAACCATGGAATGTACGAGGAAGAGGTTAATCTCGGCCAGAAATTCATGATATCGGTCAGGATGTATTTTGATGCATCTGCTGCGGGAAAAGGGGATGATCTGACGAAATCGGTTAATTATGCCGAGGTCTGCTCTGATATAACCAGATGGATGAAAACAAATACCTGCAAGCTTATCGAAACCGTTGCCGAGAGGCTTGCCAATAAACTATTGACGGAATATGAGATCATAAGCAGTGTAGACGTTACGGTGAAGAAACCATGGGCACCGATAGGACTGCCTCTTGAGTGTGTGAGCATAACGATAACAAGGGGGTGGCATACCGTATATCTGTCCATAGGATCGAATATGGGAGACAGACGCAGGTTTTTGACGGATGGCATTGAATACCTCAGGTCAAACAAGTACATAAGAGTTTTGTCTGTCTCGGAAATAATCGAAACGAAGCCTTACGGCAATACCGATCAGGATGATTTTCTAAACGGAGCCCTTAAGCTTGAGACGCTGCTGTCTCCGGAAGAGATGCTTGAGGTGGTTCACGATGCGGAAAATGCAGCGGGAAGAGTGCGCAATGAGCACTGGGGTCCGAGAACCCTTGATATGGACATTCTTCTGTATGATGATTTAATAATAAACACGGAGGATCTTACGATTCCCCATGCGGATATGCTAAACCGTGATTTTGTTTTAAAACCTCTGTGCGAGATCGCACCCTATGCGTATCACCCGGTTGCAAATAAGAGAATATGCGAGCTCACGATCCCTCGTCAATAGGTGCAAATACAGTTGACTGACCGTTTCCGCCGAATGTGTAGGTCATATACATAGTATCTTCCCTGAAGGGAGAATAGAAAGTATAGGTGGAAGTGCAGTTGATGTTTTCGTAATTGCCTTCCGCAATGACCATCGTTCCGCTTCCGTCTGTATTAACCCTTATAAGTGCAGGGTTTTGATTGCGCTGGTAGAATATCACGCTTCCGTACACGTTAAATGTGTCAACTCTCTCATCGGTTATCTTGGTCAGTTGTCCGTCGGATAACGAATATCTGTACAGTTTGTAATCATCCTTCATGTTGAGAAAATACAGGTCACTTCCGTCGGCAACGGGATTGTATACCGAGTAGTCCATATATACGCGGCCCTCGATATCTCCGGGACGGTACACTTTGAGAGTCATGGAATCCTGTTCACAGTAATAAATATCACCGTTTATGACACATGCGGGATTAATGATCTCATCAACCGCAAGCCCCTTATCCTTGCCGTCAAGAGATGAGTGGTACAGCTGCATTCCGTTTGTGTTGTCATAGTGTTCGTAATACAAGGTGTTTCCGACCAAATTAAGTACTCCGGATGTACATTTATCCAGGCAGACAAAATCCTTCTCACCCTTTTTGATGCGGAATATTCCGCTCATTCTTCCGGCAACACCCATAAACTTCGTACCGCCGGGATCGTCGAAATAGAAGTAAATATAATCACCGCCTGCGTTGATATAGGATACCGGAACATCGGCAATCTTGACGGGATCTCTTCCGTCCGAAGTCATCCTGTACAGAGTGTGATTGTCATTAAGATTGGCAAAATAAATGTATCCGTCGTGCTCGCAGACAAGACCTTTATTGTTGAGATTTCCCGAAGTATTTCCGATGGTATCCGCGGGATTATCGGGGATACGGGACAAATATTTTGCCAAAGAGACAGCGGCGATTATTCCCCCTATTACCAAAGCGGCTATGATGAGTCCGATTACTGTTTTTTTCAAGCGGATCACCTCCAAGGATATGTAAACGAATTAAATTCCCTTATAATAATTATAATTAATCCTGATGGTTTCATCAAGTTTCATCAGGTTTGCTAATATGATAAATGTTATGTTAAAATTAACATCAGTGTTCTGCAGCAGTAGAATTTTTAATGGAGAATGGTGCTGCAAAGTTTTCATAGTTGCAGGAGGATAAACGAATGAGAATACTTGTTACCGGAGGAGCCGGATACATCGGATCACATACAGTAGTATCGCTGCTTGAAAACGGATACGATGTGGTCGTTGTCGATAATCTTGTAAATGCTTCGAAAAAGAGCCTTGACAGGGTGGAAGAAATCACCGGGAAGAAGGTTGCATTTTATGAGGCCGATACCCTTGATTCCGACGCGATAAACGCTATCCTTGATAAGGAGAAAATAGATGCCTGCATTCATTTCGCAGGTCTGAAGGCTGTAGGAGAGTCGGTTCAAAAGCCCTGGGAGTATTATGAGAATAATATTCAGGGAACGCTTGTGCTTATTGATGCCATGAGAAAACATAACGTGAAGAATTTTATCTTCTCCTCATCAGCAACTGTTTACGGTGATCCCGAGTTTATTCCGATAACAGAAGAGTGTCCCAAGAAGGCCTGCACAAACCCTTACGGATGGACCAAGTCAATGCTTGAGCAGATACTTACCGACATACAGAAGGCCGATAACGAGTGGAATGTTATTCTGCTTCGCTATTTTAATCCTATCGGTGCTCACAAATCCGGTCTTATCGGAGAAAATCCCAACGGAATACCGAACAACCTCATGCCTTATATCACACAGGTTGCGGTCGGCAAGTTAAAAGAGCTCGGCGTGTTCGGTGACGATTATGACACGCCTGACGGAACAGGAGTAAGAGATTATATTCATGTCGTGGACCTTGCGGAAGGACACGTTAAGGCTCTTGATAAGATCAAGGAAAACTGCGGACTGAAAATATACAACCTGGGAACAGGTAACGGAGTCAGCGTCCTCCAGCTTGTTAAGGCATTTGAGGAGTCAACGGGGCAGAAAATACCATACTCTATTAAACCGCGTCGTGCCGGCGATATAGCTACGTGCTACGCATCGGCGGATCTTGCCGAAAAGGAACTGGGCTGGACGGCAAAATACGGGATCAAAGAGATGTGTGAGGACTCGTGGCGCTGGCAGTCGATGAACCCGAACGGATTTGACGATTAGAAATTTACTATTCAGGAGAAAATCATGAGCATTAAGAAAGCAATAATCCCCGCTGCGGGTCTCGGGACAAGATTCCTGCCCGCTACAAAAGCACAACCGAAGGAGATGCTTCCGATAGTCGATAAACCGACTATTCAGTACATTATAGAAGAAGCAGTGCAAAGCGGGATAGAGGATATTGTAATAGTAAACGGCCGGAACAAGGGGTCCATAGAGGATCATTTTGACAGGTCGATCGAGCTTGAGATGGAACTTGAAAGCAAGGGCAAGGAAGAACTGCTTGAAATGGTCAAGTCCATTTCGGAAATGGCAAATATATATTTTATCAGGCAGAAGAAACCTCTCGGTCTCGGACATGCTGTATTGTCGGCGCAGAAATTTATCGGAAACGATCCCTTTGCGGTGCTTCTCGGTGATGACGTTGTTGTTTCCAAAACACCGGCACTCAAGCAGATGATAAACGTTTATAACGAGAGACAGTCGAGTGTTATCGGGGTACAGACCGTTCCCCATGAACTTACATACCAGTATGGTATAGTCGACGGCAAGCAGGTGGGAGACAGACTGTACAAGGTTAATGATCTGGTGGAAAAACCGCCGGTAGACAAGGCGCCTTCGAATGTTGCCATACTCGGAAGATACATTTTAACACCTGATATTTTTGATTATCTCTCGAATCAGAAGACGGGAGCGGGCGGTGAAATACAGCTTACCGATGCCATAGAGAGAATGGCCATGGACTCGGATGTTTATGCATATGATTTTAAGGGACACAGATATGACTGCGGTGCGAAGATAGGCTTCATTCAGGCATGCATCGAATTCGGGCTACGCAGAAGCGAACTTCGCAGCGGTCTTGAAGAGTATATCAAAGAGCTTGCAAAGGATATCGATAAAGCAATAGACTACGACTAAACAGACTTGACAACTACAAGTTCAACGTGTGTTTTCGTGACACTTACCTTTATATCATCAGCAAGTGCAACGAGGATCGATTCGCCTATTTCCGGTGAGGTCGGTCTGCTTTCTTTGTAGGACCATTCGTAATCATTATTACCGGGATTGCCCTCGTCGGTTGTACGCAACCCTACAATAACCCTTTCCCATAACTTTTGGGG
>DEEW01000182.1:8401-10982 GCA_002350465.1 Lachnospiraceae bacterium UBA2868 | reverse complement strand
TGTTTGCTTCATTCTTACCGGAAGAGGACAGCGCAAGGAGACGTACCCTTTCCGCGCTTCCTATGTCGGCTTTGAGGCTAAGATGTATCCTGTACTTAAGACCGCTTCCTTCAATCCACAGTTTTGCTTTTGTGTCATCAACTATATTCTCCATTATCCCGATCAGTTCCTCAGTCATAAGAGTTAACTGATTCCCGGCTTTCTCATCGAGACGCTGCATAGAGACGAAAGAGCGTACCATTTCAACAGCTTCTTTGAGATTCTTTTTGCCGGGGGAGATCACTATCGTATCAGTTCTAAAAAGCCGCTTTGACGGACTCTTCTTCTTGCCCGAAGCCACAGGGATATTATCGGAAGGCGCTGTGTTATCACGCTCAACAACATTGACAAAGTTGTAGGGAATCTCTATGCCGTGATCCTTGAATGCCTTGTTAACCCGCAGATTCATGTCTGTTGTAGCAACATAATAGCTTGTAGTGTATGGTATCCATATCGTAGTTTCAAGTATAAGAGCACTGTCACCATATTTTAGGAAATATACCGGACCGGAATCCTCGCTGATGCCGCTTCTCTCAACGGGAAGAGTATATGGACTTGCAACAACACAGTCTCTTATGACATCCATGGCAAGCTGTACATCCGTATCGTAGCTTACTGAATAAGTAAGATGTACGCCTATTCGCTCTGTGCCTTTTGTAGTATTGATTATAGTTTTGGAATTAAGTTCGCTGTTCGGAATTGTAACCCTGTATTCATCGTATATCATAATAACGGTGTGACGGAGGGTAATATCGATTACTATTCCGGGCTCCATACCTTCAATGATTATTCTGTCGCCTATCTCAAAAGGCTTGTTTACACTGATAAGGAATCCGCATATGAGATCCGCGATAGCGGTCTGCCCGGCAAAACCGAGAATGGCAACAATAAGAGCGGATCCTTTCCAAAATGTTGAACGAAGGTTCAGTGAAGGATTGAAGACTTCTATTATGTTCACAAGACACAGGACAATAACTGTCAGCGTAAACAGCCTGCTCAAAAAACGTCTGTGAATCTTGTCACTTTTAAGATCCTTCTTCCTGAATATAATACGCAAAGCGATAAGCAGTATTATGCCTATCGCTATTGTAAGTATCAAATGTATTATCACTTCGGGGGTGAGCAATTTGTTATTCATTACAGTATCTCCCAATTAGTATTAATTCGTGGTCTGATCTGACTCAATTAAACATATTTTAACAAATTTCCACACCATTGGGTATACGCTTTATTCACCGGATTCATTAATGCTGTCTGTATTGCCGTCTCGGATACCATTTTTTCCTCCTCGTCCCATGCCTCCTATACCTCCCTGAGAGGCTTCACCGTATGTTGTTGCAATCTCGTCAAGAGTAATGGTTTCGCTGCTTTCTCCAACCGTTATGGTGTAGTCGTTGCCCGAAGTCATTGAAGGGTGGCTGACGGTTACGGCAGAGTAGGAGTATGGCACTTCCCAGCTGAGGATTATATTTCCGTCTGAATCACTAACGGTAACGGGAGTGCCGCTTTGAACCTCTTCGTCAAACATATAGAGTATTGATCCCTGGGCTGAGGTCTGGCTGAAACCCTCGGCCATGGAAGATGAGGCACAGGCAATAACGCTGCCTCCGCTTATTTCACAGACTCCTCCGCTTTCGCTGCCGTAATCTATTGCGTTGTTTCCGCCGGATCCTGTAAGGCTTATCAGTATATTTCCACCGGTAATGATAATGTCTCCGTTTGAATCAAGCCCGTCTGAATCTCTTCCCGAACTGTTGAGGATAGTGATGTTTCCGCCGCTTATATGGATCCATGTTTCTTCTTCGGTTTCGTTTTCGGTATCGGAGCCGGATTCGGATTCACCTGCCGTATTTGTGGACGGCATCTTTACATCGGGTTGTGATTGGGCACCGCCGTCTTCGGGAGGCTGGGGGAATTCCCCTTGTCCGAGCCTCTTTTGCTTGAAGCCTTCGGGTGGCTCTGCACCGGGCTCAAAATCAGTGTTGGGATTTGACTGCATTCCGCCACGGAAATTGCCGCCCATGCCGCCTGTGCCGCCGGGCATGCCGCCGAATCCGCCGCTTCCTCCGTTTGCGTTGATTCCGTCATCGGTGCATTCTATTGACAGTTCTCCGTCTCTGATCTCAACGGTAACGGCCTCTATTCCTTCATAGCATCCCGGAATGTTAATTGTTCCGCCGGCTATAAGAACGGATTCGCCTCCGTTTATACCGTCATCTGCGGCGTTTATAGTAAGGGTTGCATTTATTATATTTACACCATCGTTAGCGTGTATTCCGTCCTGTGGCGCGTTGATGGTTATATTGCCACCGGCTATGACATGCTTGTCGTTGCAGTCTATCCCGTGCTTGTATGCGGATGTTATAGTAAGAGAACCATTGCCGTTTACAGTCAGGTCATCGTGAGAGAAGAATGTACCGCCGGTATTATCCGATATAGCACTTTCGGAATACTCGCTGCCGCTTTCAAAAGAATTATCGGTACCTTCGGCAAGGGTTAGGAAAACTTTGTCCGCCTGATTGACTCTGAATGCCGCGTCATT
>DEEW01000182.1:0-8331 GCA_002350465.1 Lachnospiraceae bacterium UBA2868 | reverse complement strand
TATGCATCCACAATGATGCTTCCGTTTGAAAGTGTACCGGAGACAACATATTTTCCTGCATTTGCTATCACAACATTTCCGTCATTTTGGTATGCACCGTCTCCGGATATTTCGGCCGAATCGCCGTCAAGTGTGATGACTGTTGCCCCGGTATCGTCCCAGTCGGAATTCAAATCGTTGTCGGTAAAACCGGAAGGGGCTTCGTAGCCCTCGCTGTCTTCATCCACAATCTTACGTATACCCAGTTTTTCCCCGAACATAAAAAGGGTGGTTATGATCAGCGCGATTACCGTAACGATCACGCATATTCTGTCAAAATATTTGCTAGTAGACATACATTACCCCATATAATCTCCGTTATAAGTAACAAGAACCGCACTTCTGATACCGTCTGTGTCAGCAAGTATATTGATAAAATCGGTATTATCGTCCTTAAGTCTGACTTCGAGATTCAGCTCGATCTCACCTTTTTGAGCGGACTTGCTTTTAACCGTGCATTTCTTTGTATGCTGTTTGAGAAAATCCACAGCTCTTTCTTCACTGGCATGCCCGTCGCATCTTATTACAACTATGTAAGGATTACTCGTATCTTTCCTGTTAGCAAATATCAGCAGAATAATTCCGATAAAGATACTTCCGAACACTGCGAGGGGTATCATGCCGGCGGCAAGAACTATTCCGGCTGCAATGGCCCAGAACAAAAAAGCGATGTCCATAGGCTCCTTTATAGCGGTTCTGAATCTCACGATGGAAAGAGCACCAACCATACCAAGGGAGAGGACAACGTTACTTGTTACCGCGAGGATCACAAGATTGGTTATCATTGTAAGTGCCACAAGAGTAACTCCGAAACTTGATGAGTACATTACTCCGGCATATGTTTTTTTGTAAACAAAGAATATGAACAGCCCCAGGGCAAAGGCGAGGGACAGGGATAGTACAATGTCCAGAGCGCTTACCGCTGTTACGTTTTCAAGATAGCTTGATTTGAAAATATCACTGAATGTCATTTGGTTTACCCGGCAAATAGAATTGCCAATCCTTTCTTAATTTGTTGTCATTTGATTGTTGTTATTGATCATCCGTATAATCTGCACTGTGCGTATTTGGAAAAAGCGGTTACGTGACGTCCGCGGACATTCACACAGTCTCTTATTATTGAGGGGAGAAAATCATCCCACTTCACTTCGAGTATGATGGTTTTGTCTCTTACGGCTTCAACAGTAATGCAGTCCGGATTCAGAAAATCGGTTCCTGTAAGGCCTGTTCTTATGTCATAGTCAAATGTTACCCTGACATTTCCGGGCGCGTATATGTAAGGCTCCCGTTCGTAATCCACGATTGTTTTCGGGCGCAGCCGCTGATAGATCATTTTGCAGTAGAGCTCCTGTATAAGAGGATTCTCATCATCACGCATGAATTCGATATCACCGGAAATGATCTTTTGGACCTGATCCGCAGAAAGTCTTGCGGAATACTTTGTGCCAAGCCCGTTAAGCCGGCTTTTCTTTTCGAGATTTATGATAGAAGTATCATAGTTGTAATATCTGATCCTGAACTTCTCCCGACCGTTAACCCCGTCTATTTTTTCCCGAAGGGCTTTGTCATCAGGATTATCGAAATAAAGGCTTCTGATATGGTACTTTCCGTCCTTCGCATGAGGATCGGCAGTAGCAACGGCACTAAGTCGCTGCCTTATTGCAAGCAGATCTGAATAATTGATCTCGTGCTTCCATTCATGTCTGTATCGCTTGTCTATTTTGTTCACCTCCTGACCTGTATTGGCTTTTTTGAGATGATAAAGATAATTTGTGTAAAAAATGTGATTAAAAAATGATGAAAATATGATAAATAATACCATATTTGACTTGACTGATGTAACCACTGTCGCATAAAATTAATAAAGCAAAATTTTTAAGTATTACGCATGGAGGTTGCTGTATGAATATTAAAAAGGAACAAAACGGAAGCGAGTTGAATATCGCTGTCGAGGGAAGACTTGACACTATCACGGCACCCGAACTGGATGCAGAACTTACAACCGCACTTAACGGAATAGAAAAGCTTGTATTTGATTTTTCGGAGCTTGAGTACATTTCGTCCGCAGGACTTCGCGTTCTTCTGTCGGCACAGAAGGTCATGACAAAACAGGGCGGTATGGTAATCAGAAACGTTAAGCCCGAGATCATGGAAATATTTGAAGTTACCGGTTTTGTGGATATACTGGATATTGAAAACTAAAACCAATTATAAGTGTAAACATAATCTTCTTTAAAAAGCGGGACTGTCGCCAGACACTCTCGCTTTTGAAGTGTTTTGTGGCTCTTTGTGGCCGGAAAGGGTACTATCGGATGATCAATTCGGCAGATGAACTGTTTGACAGGCTTACCGGAAAGGGTGTTGTTATATCGGCCGCTGAAAAGGATGCGATCAGGAGAAGTTCCGGGATTTACAAGATGTCTGTATCGGATTACTATTTCGATCTTATTGACTGGAATGACATTAACTGTCCGATACGTAAACAGTGTATCCCATCGGGAGATGAACTGGTCAATCCCGACAACTATGCCCCGGATCCCCTTAATGAGAAAAAGTATGAGCATGTTCCTTTTCTCGTTCACAAATACAGATCACGTGCGGCCTTTATGTGTTCCAATTCATGCTTCATGACCTGCAGGCATTGTACCAGAAAGAACACGGTGATGAACAGTGAAGTATGTACGAGGGAGGCAGTTCCCGCAGCACTTTCCTATGTCAGGGAGCATACGGAGATAAATGATATTCTCATAACCGGCGGCGATCCTTTTGTACTCCCGCTGGAATTGCTCGAAGAATATATAAAAGGTTTCAGATCGGTGCCATCGGTCAACACAATAAGGATAGGGACAAGGGCTATCGTAACCGATCCGGAAAAGATAACGGATGAGTTGTGCGATATGCTGGCTAAGTATCATCCGATCTGGGTGTTTACACAGTTCAACCATCCGAAGGAAGTTACGGCCGAAGCAAAATCCGCCTGTGAAAGATTACTTGCAAGAGGAATACCTCTCGGTAATCAAAGCGTTCTGCTGAAAGGCATCAACAATGATGTTGATATTCTTGAGGAACTATATACAAAGCTTATCGGTATACGTGTGCGGCCGTATTACCTGTATCTTTGCGATCATGTGGCCGGAACCGCGCATTTTGCGACAGACTACACGGAGGGAGTTGAACTTGTTGAAGAACTCAGGTACAGACTTCCGGGATATGCACTTCCGAGATTCATCATTGATGCGGATGGTGAAAACGGCGGAAAAGTATCGATAGAAAAAAATCATGTTCTGAAGGAAACAGAAGATTATCTGCTTCTGCCGGGCTCGTCAGAAGAGACAGTCACAAAGTTTGTCAGGTAAGGATATTAATATAAGGATAAGGTAAAAAGAAAAATGAAGGTCGGTTTGACGTTTGATCAGGCATCGGATTACGGAATTGAAGAGGGCAGTATGGTTTTTGCCGATTTCTGCTACCCGGGTGAAGTAGAGTGGATGGCGGGAGCAATAAAACGTATAGGATTTACCCCGGTCCTGATAGGTAATATGTACAGACTGAATGAGATGATCAAGTCGGATACTCTTGACTGTGATATCATCCTTGTCTGCGATGAGGGGATAATGTCCAGAAACCGTGAGGCTATCGTACCTGCAATTTGCGAATTGAATAAGATCCCGTATATAGGCAGCGATGCTTACTGCATGGGATTGTCGCAAAACAAATACCACTCGAAACTGGTTGCCGAGTCACTCGGAATAAGATGTCCGAAAGGGATATACGTTGAATACGATCCCAATGAGGCAATAAACTGCGACAGCATAAAGTATGAACTGGGGATACGCAACCTTAATTATCCGCTCATAGTAAAACCGAACGAAGAGGGCTACAGTATGGGTGTCTTCATTGTCCGGTCCGATAAAGAGCTTGCCGAAGCTATCCGGTATAACTTTGAAAACTATAAAGAGCCGGTCCTTGTTGAGGAGTTCATATCCGGAAGGGAGCTTTTCATCCCGGTGATCGGTAACGGAAAAGACGCGTATACCCTTCCTGTAGGAGCTGTGATGGCAGAAGGCGGAGCGGATATTGAACTGTTTTCGCTTGAGGAAAAGCATAGGGATGTTTTTCACTATGAGATAGCGACCCTTTCGGATGAAGTCAAACGGAAAATATCGGCCAGTGCGCTAAAACTGTACCGGCATATGCTCTGCCATGACTTCGGGCGCCTTGATTTTCGCCTTGACAGGAACGGTGAGCCGGTTCTCATTGAGATCAATCCGAGACCCGGTCTTATGAGCGGTGGTCCGTTTGAACTCTGTGCAAGGGAAATAGGCAGGACATATGATGAAGTGTTAAAGGAGATAATCCTAAACGGTGCCGCAAGGTACGGGATAAAAGAGTAAGGTAAGATGAGCAGGAAGAGAAGTGTTCTTTTTCAGGTTATCATAATAGTATTTATATTTGCGGTCATTTATCTGGCATCGATACTTAATTCATTTGCATTCCGGTCAAATACAGTGGAAGCCTGGACGGAAAACACCGCTGCTGTGCTTGAGATGGTAATGGAGAGAAGTGAGTACGGACTCAAGTATGGGCGGGAGCTTAAGAACTATTATGATATAGATACGGTATTTGATGATATATCCCAATACTGTGAGACGGATAAGGCATTTATAACAGATATCAACGGAGATAGACTCTACGGGGAAGAGCCTCCTGGGGATATAACGGAACGTATCGCAAACCTTGTCCGGTCGGGCGACAATACGATCATTTACGAATCGGACAAAGACCAATACATATTACACGCCATATCGGGAAAAGAAGATACAGAGGGCTATGTGGGAATCCATTATCCGACAGACCGAACTGCCGGTATTTCAGCCTCTTACGAGCGCAGAATACTTGTCAGCGCTCTTGTTGCTTCTGTTGCCGGTGCTCTTGTGTTTGAACTGCTGTTTCACTTTATAAAGCATCTGTATGACCGGAAAAAACTCCGGATCATAGTCGTAGCGACTCTTATCGCAGCAAGTGTCGGAATGATCATTTCTACTTATTCGGTTCAGAAAAGCGGCTATACATATCTTGCGGAAGATGTCAGTGCGCGTGTTCTTGAACAGAACATGGCTAACATCAATAACCTGATCAAAAACGGGATAAGGTACAGCGATATTGATGATGCTGCCGGATACTACAAAAGAATATCAGAAAAAAGCGAGCAGATTGATTCCCTGCGGCTCTCCCGCGTGCCTGATGATTCGGGAGCATGTATCAAGCTTGAGACGGATGATTCAGGTGAAGAGTATTATCTTATCTCTACGGTTTCACAAGAATATATACGGGACAAGATCAATTCCGCGCTTCTCAATGTTGTGGTAACGATAGTTACCGCATTGATGCTTTCAGCGGAGGTGATAGGCTTTCTTGTTGATGTTTTGACCGGCGAAGCCAAAAACAGAAGGACACTTGTTGATAATTCCGCTCACAGGACTATAGAGTCCATCGGCGTGGTCAGGGGAATCTCATTTTTCTTTGCCAGTTTCCGCTTTATGGCGGTGGCATTTATGTCTATTGTTCTGGCGGAAATCTATGAACCCGTCACATTATTCGGATACACCCTTCCCAAAGAGATACTGATGTCGCTTCCGATGTCTGCACAGGTTTTTATCTCTATGATCACATCATACATTTCGGGAACTGTTGTTAATAAACGTGGGTGGAAAAGTGTAACGATAGCCGGTATTGCGGTCATGATAGCCGGAACGGCAGCATCCGCATTTGCAACAAAACCCGTTCCTTTTATAATCGCACAGATGATCATGGGTATAGGACTGGGATTTGCCAAAATGGGGATCGATATATACTCGATAGTCGTATCATCCGAGGCTGATATGACCCAATATACGGCGGGAGCGAATGCGGCGATAATTGTAGGCTATTCGTGTGCCGCATCTATAGGAGCGCTTATCGCTTCTACTTTCGGATATTCCGGAGCATATATAGTAATGGGACTGATCGGCATTTCGGTACTTGTAATTATGATTCTGTTTGGAATGAATGTCGCACCGAGGAGTGAAGTAGCCGAAGAGGCAGCCGATGATGTTATCGAGTGGGCTCATAAGGGGCCTGATATAAGATTTGGTGTATATATTCTGTGTGTGATAGTACCGTATTATTTTATCATGATGTTTGTCGATTATTTCTTCCCGGTCTATTCAAACAGCGTCGGAATAACGACGGACGTAATAGGACTCGTTATGATGATAAACGGTATCGGAACAGCATACCTTGGAGCGGTATTGTGTCCGAAATTATCCGCAAAATATTCGCCGGCACATCTGATGCCTGTGCTTCTTGTGATACTGTCAGGAGTGATATTGATATTTGCATTCAAGAATATGGTATTATTTGCGATCTTGGTAGTATTTATGATTGGGACGGCGGATGGGATCATGCCGAGTATACAGTTCGAATATGTGTATAAGCTTCCTTTTTCCAAGAAAAAGGGGTTTTCAAAAGCACTCGGTATTGAAGGTTTTTTCAGTAACCTGATAGGTGCCATAGCTCCTGTCATATTCGGTGTAGTTATGATATATGGAAGTGGCGGGCTTGCTGTAGTCAGCGTTGCAGTGCTTGCTCTGTCTGCTCTCTTCTGGCTTGTAAACAGCAAAAACCGTAATAAGGTCAAGGAACAGTTATGACAAAATTCTATTCTAAAAGATCATTTTGGCTCACTATAATACCGGCGATCGCGGTAATGATTTTTACAGCGTTGTCGATGTGTTCTGATACCGCTGCCATGATCACGCCAAGGTCTGATGCTGTCAAGGACAAGATCAGGATAGGGTACTGTCAGGACGGTGATTACTACGAGTTCGATTATGAAATATTTCAGATCGGAAAGGGGCTTGCCGAAAATGGTATGTTATCTTCGGATAAACTGGATTCACTTCGGCAGGGAGATAGTGCTCCTACTGTATGGAGTGCATTGTCCGACGCAAAAAGCAGCTGTCTTACTTTTGTTCCCGAAGCCTATTTTGATATCGCCTCGGATGATTTTATGAAATTGGATGATGAAGAGATTCAAAATAAACTTGCCGACAGGATTGCGGAGTATGATATCGATCTTATGATCACTATGGGAACAAGCGCCGGCTGTGCAGTCCGGGATGCGTGCCCCGTTCCTTATATGAATTTTATTGCAAGTGATCCAATCGAATCGAAGATCACCGGAGGCGAGGAATACTCCGGAAACAACAGGGCATGGGCACATGTCAGCACGGGAGTCGAGGAAAGAGCCTTGACGGTTATGAAGGATATATTCGGTGCAAGATCAGTCGGTATAGTATATAATAATACAGAAGAAGCATATATATACAGCGGTGCGGCAAGTGTCGATGAGTTTGCAAAAGCAAACCGGATAAAGGTGATGAAACAGTTTGTCAAGGATTATGATGACTATTCATCGGAGGCTTACGAAACGTACAAAAATGATATGCTTGCGGCACACAGACTGCTTGCAGACAGTGGAATAGACCTTTATATACTGACTACAACGGGACTCGAGGCGGATGATTTTTATGAAACACTGGAGCCTTTTATCGATAAGGGGATCCCGGTATTTTCGATCAACAGCACAGAGGATGTCAGGTTTGGAGCCCTTGCAGCTGTTGAGATGTTTGATTACGAAAACATTGGGAGGTTTGCGGCAGCTAATCTCAGTGATTATTATAACGGGGCAAGTCTTTCAGAAATACCGCAGGTATATGAGACCGCGCCGTTCCTTGTGCTAAACAGTGACACTTTGCACCGGACGGGAGTAAAACTGTCGCTGGATGCGCTGATCTCCGCAAGCACGATATATCCGAAATATANNAATATACGGGAGAATAGAATGAACCATTTAGGACTAAAAGGCAAGGTAGTGATAATAACGGTAGTTGCCATGACGGCACTTACTGCCGCTTTGCAGGCAATAGGATATTACCGCTTCAATCAAAACGTTTATTCCAATTATGTTAAATATGCGACTTTCGCCGTTGAAGAGGCGGTTTTAATCCTTGACAAGTATTCGGTCGGGGATGCCGTTGTACGGGGCGAGATGAATGATGATTATGAAAAGGCCCGGCTTGAGCTCAATGAGGTCAAGACTTCAGCCGAAATCGAGTATCTGTATGCGGTTTATTTTGAAGATATCGAACATATCAAGAGTGCATGCTATGTCATAAATGCTAAATCGGAAGAAGAACTGGCAGAAGTAAAAACTGCCGAAGAAATATACAGCTACCTTGGAGAACCTTG
>DEEW01000024.1:12406-12535 GCA_002350465.1 Lachnospiraceae bacterium UBA2868 | reverse complement strand
GACCAGTGGAGCAATATGCTGGGTGGAAGAGAGCTGATCCGGAAGAAGTACGGCGAGAAGAAGGCTGATGCAATGACAATAACACTTCTTCTGACATCCGAGGGCCAGAAGATGGGCAAGACCGTGGGC
>DEEW01000024.1:9623-12260 GCA_002350465.1 Lachnospiraceae bacterium UBA2868 | reverse complement strand
GCTTGTTCACGGAGAGAAAGAGGCACAAAAAGCACAAAGCGCGTCAAGGGCCATATTTACATCCGGGGATTCGGAAAATATGCCTACTGTAGAAATAGGAGAGGGCGACCTCAAAGACGGCATGACAGATATTCAGGCAATCCTTGTAAAATGCGGATTTGCCACTTCAAGATCCGATGCCAGAAGATGTGTTGACGGAGGCGGAGTAAGTGCGGACGGGGAGAAAATAACGGACGCTTTCAAAACCTTCTCTCCCGATGATCTGAAGGACGGTGTTGTTATTAAAAAGGGCAAGAAGAACTTCAAAAAGGTAATATTCAAATGAGCAGATCCATGAAGACAAATATCTTAGAATACCTTGAGGAGGCTGCAGAGCAGTACCCGGATAAATGTGCATATTTTGACGAGGAAATCAGCTACACGTACAGCAGGATTCTTGAAGATGCCAGATCTGTTGGTACAAAGCTTATAGGAAAGCTGGGTGTAAAATGCCGCCCTATATTGATATTCATGGAGAAAACCCCTAAGGTTCTGGCGGCTTTTTGGGGATGCTTATACAGCAGGAATTTCTATGTACCTCTTGATACGAGTATGCCAGATGTCAGGATACGGATGATAGTTGAGAATCTAAAGCCTGCGGCTGTCATTACGGAAACGGCTTACTATGATATGGCCCGTAAGTTCTCGGCCAACGTGTTTATATTCGAGGAGATGATAACTACGGCAGCTGACGCTGACAGTATTAATCAGCGAATATCCACTGCTATAGATACGGATCCGGTTTATGTGCTGTACACTTCCGGATCTACCGGAGTACCGAAGGGAGTAGTGGTCAGTCACAGGTCTCTTATAGATTACGTTGAACAGTTCTGCTGTGAAATAAACATAACCGACAGTGACGTGATAGCAAACCAGGCCCCCTTTTATTTTGATGCTTCACTGATCGATATATACTGCACGCTTTGTGCAAAGGGCTCAATGGGAATAGTTCCCATCGAGTATTTTTCGGTGCCCTTAAAGCTCCTTGATTTTCTGCAAAAATATAATATCACAACCATCAGATGGGTGCCTTCCGCAATGAAGATGGTTTCAACATTCAAGGGCTTTAAATCAATACGTCCGGATAAGCTTAGAAAAATAATCTTCGGTGCGGAGAGTATGCCTACCAAGGTTTACAATTACTGGAAGGGAAACTACCCGGATGCGGTATTTGTACAAATATACGGCCCGACAGAGATCACGGGAGTTTGCACCTATCATATTGTAGACCGTGATTATGCCGATGATGAAACAATTCCCATAGGAAAAGCATTCAGAAATACAGAGGTATTTCTTCTTGATGAAGAGAACAGGCAGATAACCCGTTCGGATGTTATAGGAGAGATATGTGTGAAGGGAAGCTGTCTCGCTCTCGGATATTATAATTCGCCGGAAAAGAGCGATGAGGTTTTTGTCCAGAATCCCCTTAACCCGTATTACAACGAAAAGATATACAGAACCGGAGATCTTGCGAAATACAACAACAGCAAAGAACTGGTATTTGTATCGCGCAAGGATTATCAGATCAAGCATATGGGACACAGGATAGAGTTGGGAGAGATAGAAACAGCCGTAATGGCTCTTCCCGGAATGAAAAATGCATGCTGTCTGTACGATAATGCCAAACAGAAGATAGTTCTGTTTTACGAAACCGATTCTTATGATGATATTACGCTTGCGGAAGCATTAAAATCAAGGCTGCTAAGGTATATGATTCCGAACGTTACAAACAAACTGGACAGTCTTCCCCTGTTAAAGAGCGGGAAGGTTGACAGGGTCAGACTCAGGGATATGATTGGAGGTAATTAAATGGACAGGATAATCGAAATATTAAAAAGCGTTCATCCGGAAATTGACTACGAAAATGAAAATGGACTTATCGACAAAAGGATTTTTGATTCTTTTGACGTTGTTACAATAGTGGGTGAACTTATGGATGAGTTTGATATTGAGATAACCGCGGAACATATGGTTCCCGAAAATTTCAACTCGGCCGAGGCAATNNCAATATGTAACCTTGTAAAATCACTTGAGGAAGAGTAAAAATGTCATTTATCTCTATGGATTTTGCCTTCTTTGTATTGCTGGTGCTTGTACTGTATTACATTGTGCCCAGGAAGATGCAGTGGGTTATCCTTCTGATTGCCGGATACGTATTTTACGGGTATAACAGCTTCGGTGATCTGATCTATATCCTTATTACAACCGTATCGGCATTTATATGTGCCGCACTGATCGAGAAAAAGGGAGATGATCTGAACGGTTATATTAAGGACAACAAAGAGACTCTGTCCAAAGAGGAAAAAAAGGAATACAAGGCTAAGGTCAAACGAAGTCAGAAGTTTATTCTTGCAACGGGGCTTTTACTTAACTTCGGTATTCTTGCGTATTTAAAATACGCAAATATATCAATTGCTTATATTAATCTGTACAGACTTAAGTGGTTCCAAAGAACGGATTTTATTCCCTTCATCAGGATTCTTCTCCCTCTGGGCATATCGTTTTACACTTTTCAGACAATGGGTTATCTTATTGATATTTATTACGGTAAATACAAAAGAGAGCATAATCTGTTTAAGTTTGCCCTCTATGTTTCGT
>DEEW01000024.1:341-9599 GCA_002350465.1 Lachnospiraceae bacterium UBA2868 | reverse complement strand
GATCATACAAGGCCCCATAAGCAGATTCGGACAGCTGGCTCCCGAATTGTACAAGGAAAAGGAGTTTGATTTTTTAAGGATTAAATCCGGATTCTACAGAATTATGTGGGGGCTTTTCAAGAAGCTTGTCATTGCTGACAGACTTGCAGGGTTTGTAACCTCTGTGATGTCGCAGAAGGAATACTATAAAGGCTTCTATATTGTTCTGGCTGTATTCTTTTATTCCATGCAGATATACGGTGATTTTTCCGGCGGTATCGATGTGGCAGCGGGTGTTGCCGAAATGTTCGGGATCAGGCTTACGGAAAACTTTGAAAGACCGTTTTTTTCCAAATCCATTTCGGAATACTGGCAGAGATGGCATATCACTCTGGGAACATGGTTTAAGGATTATATTTTTTATCCCTTATCGGTTAATAAAAGCATTATAAAATTCGGAAAAAAAGTAAGAGAGAAGGGATTTGCCGAACTGGGAAGACGAATACCCATATATGTGCCAATGTTATTTGTCTGGATACTGACCGGTATGTGGCATGGCTCCGAGAGCAGATTCGTTGTATGGGGACTGTGCAATTATGTATTTATTGTGCTTGGAACCGAACTTGAAGGAGTATCCTCGAAGATCGTTGCGGCCCTCAGGCTGAAAGAGACCGGTTTTGTCATGAAGTCTTACAGGGCATTTAAAACCTTCTGGCTCATGTCTATGCTACGTCTGTTTGATATTAACAAAACCCCGGGGGAAGCATTAAAAGCATTCAGATATATATTTACCGACTGGAGAGGTTTTGATGTTGTAAAAGTATATGAACAGCTGTCGCTTCCGTATGAGGACTTTGTAGTCGCTCTTATTGCCATCGCTGTATTGTTTGTGCTTGAGATGATACAGCGAAAGGGAAGCATCAGAAAGAGGATATTTGCCATGCCGGTTCCTTTGCAGTGGGTTATTCTGTCGATCCTTATCGTAGCGGTTTCGGTATTCGGATATTACGGTCCGGGATATGACGCCCAGTCTTTTATTTACGGGGCATTTTAAACGGTATTATTTATGACGAAGGAAAAGATTGGATCACTTATAGTGATCGTATTAAAAATCATATTGATCCTGTTTTTGATCGTGACATTAAACAAGGTTGTGATGCCGAAATACATTTCGGAAAACCAGGACGGAAGGATAACCGGGGAATACTACAGATCCGCAAAGTACGATGATGTGATCTTTGTAGGATCTTCCACCGTGTTTTCGGGCATCAATCCGGGGATTTTGTGGGAGAAGGAGGGAATTTCTTCATTTGTAAGAGCCAATGCCTCCCAGCCTATGTGGATATCCTATTATATGGTTGAAGATGCATTAAGATGCCGCAAACCCGAGCTTGTATGCATTGATACAACTTTCATTAAGTATGATGATGATTTTGTGGAAGAGCCCAGCAGCAGAAAGTCTATTGACGGAATGCGTTTGTCTTTGTCGAAGATCAATTGTATAAAAGCTTCAATGGGTGAAGATGAAAAAATGCTTGAATATATTATACCGCTGTTCCGATTCCATACGAGGTGGAAGGAACTTAAGTGGGAAGATATAAGATATGCGTGGTATAATAGGCCTGTTACGTTAAACGGGTATATAGAAGATACCGTTGTGGAAGGGACTGATGATGATGAGCTTATATATACCGCCCAGGTGCGGGATATCAGTCCGAAAAACGTTGAGTACCTCAGGAAAACAATAGAGCTTTGTCAGAACAAGGGTATCAGTGTATTTGTATTTAAAATGCCTTCCCATTCACCGAACTGGAACGATGATTTTGACAGACAGATAAACGGTATAGCCGGGGAATACGGTGTCACTTACATTAATTTTGATAAGTTTAACGATGATATAGGACTTGACTATACTACCGATACTCCCGATGCCGGATCCCATCTTAATTCGTCGGGAGCCGCCAAGTTCTCGGAATACCTGGCAAAATATATCAGGGATAATTACAACATTACCGATCGCCGTAGTGACAGCTCATACTGTAATTACTGGAACAAGATCATAAAATAAAATTTACATACGAGGAAGTACAATGGACGAAAAGAGGGAAATATCTCTTCAAAGAGCTTCGCAGCTGCATGAAGAAATAGAGGATTATCTTGCATTCAAAGATGATTTTCTCCGGAATATGACCGAGATAAGAGATGTTATATCCGAAAAACACAAAGAAGAACTTATGAATTACTTCGGTGCGGATGAAAGTGACTGGAATGACTGGCACTGGCAGCTTAAACACAGAATAAGTTCGGTTTCGGTCTTATCCAGATTTATAAAGCTTTCCGAAGAACAATACAGTATGTTTGAGGATATATCCAAAAAATTCCGGTGGGCGACAACTCCCTATTATCTGTCGCTTATGGATTATGAGGATATGAGTTATCCCATCAACATGATGGCTCTTCCAAGCAGTGCGGAAAATGATACAAGAGGAGAACTGGATCCCATGAGCGAGGAATACACGAATCCCGCTCCCTGCATTACAAGACGGTATCCAAACCGTCTGATAATCAATGTTACAAGCTCCTGCGCAATGTTCTGCAGGCACTGCCAGAGAAGAAGAAGGATCGGCGAATGTGACCGCATCGAGTCCGAGGAGAATATACGGGCAGCGATAGAGTACATAAAGAACACAAGAGAGATAAGGGATGTGCTTATAACCGGCGGAGATCCCCTTATGCTGCCTGACGAGATGCTTGAAAACATAATCAGGCAGGTAAGAGCTATAGAACATGTGGAGATAATCAGGATCGGTTCAAGACTTCCGGTTACGATGCCCCAGCGTATTACACCGGAGCTGTGTTCAATGCTCAAAAAATATCATCCGTTATTTATGAACGTTCAGTTCAACCATCCCGGAGAGCTTACAAAAGACGCTGTGAGAGCCTGCGAGATGATTGTTGATGCAGGTATTCCCATGGGAAACCAGATGGTATTTTTAAAAGGCATCAATAATGACAAGTATATAGTTCAGATGCTGAATGAAGGACTGCTTAAAGCAAGAGTCAGACCTTATTATATCTTTCATCCGAAGCAGGTTACTGGAACAAAACATTTTGAAATAACCGTGGAAGAAGGGCTTAAGATAATGAAATACCTTCGCGGTCATACATCGGGGCTTGCGATTCCGCAGTACATATTAAATGCTCCGGGAGGACTGGGGAAGATACCGCTTCTACCTACTTATATCAAGGAAAGTGATGGGGATCATGTAGTTCTTACCACGTGGGAAGATAAGGAAGTGGAGATTATATATTAATACTTGTGCATTATGAAAAAAACATATATAATGTAAGTAACCTGGAATGTTCGAGTAAGTTCTTGTAATTTTGAACCTACATCACTTTAAACGGGATTCCTATATTGCCGGTCGGATGTCAGGCCTCATTTATCGGTGGAAGGCAGAAGAGTCGGTTGCGGTTACCCACCTGGCATATACGCTAGGAGTCAAAATACAGGAATCGGCATTTCGGGGCATTGGATTCTATAGCTTCTATAGAATCTTTTTTGTTTGATTTTTTGCGTATTTATGCTATCATTCTAAAGTTGATATATTAGCATATTTTACGAGCGTTTATTATGCAAAAGATCAAAGAATCAAAACTGTTCCGGAATTTAAGCGGGCTGTTATCCGTAATTTCCGAAAAACGTATAGACACATATTCTGCCGGAGCGGCATTTTATATTTTTATATCTTTTGTACCTTTTATCGTCATAACGCTGTCTACCGTAAAGTATCTTCCCTTCACGAAGCAGGATCTCTTAAGCTTTATCGAAGATATGCTTCCGGCAGAACAGTCAGGGGTCATAACCTATGTGATCGATGAAATGTACTCACAGGGCATTGGTGTTTTATCCGTATCGATCCTTGCGGCCCTGTGGGCAAGTGCAAAAGGAGTCCTTGGTATTACAAAAGGATTAAACGAAATATTCGGTGTAAGAGATGCCGGCAATTACCTGTATGTACGGACGAAAAGTGCTGTATGCACTTTGTTCTTGATGCTGGGAATGATACTGATGCTTGTTATATCGGTTTTCGGCAATACGATAACATCCATAGTCAGAAGATTTGTTATAATCCCCGAGCACATTACAAGTATTCTGGCTGTCAAGAACATAATAATGTTTTTTGTTTTGTTTGTGCTTTTTATGTTCTTTTTTTGCGTTCTTCCCGCCAAAAAGATCAGCATAAGATCTCAGGTCATCGGGGCTGCGGGAGCCGGATTTTTGTGGATTTTGTTTACTAAACTGTTTTCATTTTATCTGTCCACATTTAACGGGTACAGCATGTACGGCAGTTTTGCCATAATTCTGATCATTGGCGTATGGTTATACGTCGGAATGTATATTATGTTTATGGGAGCGCTTTCCAACGAACTTATGGCTTCCAGGAAAGGTAGAGTTTATGAAGGATCGAATCAGTGAATTGAAGGAGAAGTTTAGCAGTGAACTTTCCGCAGTTTCCGATCAAAAATCACTTGAGGAGCTTCGTCTGGCCTTTTTAAGTAAAAAAGGCCACGTTTCAATGCTCATGCAGGAGCTTGCAAAAATCCCTAACGAGCAGAAGAAAGAAGCAGGTCAGCGTATTAATGCATTTAAGCAGGAAGTAATGGCAAAGTTTGATGCCAGAATGGAAGAGATAAGAAGGATAGAGGAAGAATGCCTTATCAATTCGACCGAGAGCTATGACGAATCACTCCCTGCCGGAAGCCAAAAGGGATCATATCATCCCATCACTCTTGTGCAGCGTGAGCTTGAGGATATATTTGAGTCCATGGGATTTGATGTTGAAGACTACAGTGAGATAGTAGATGATTATCACTGCTTTGAGGCTCTTAATATTCCGCCTTTCCATCCGGCAAGAGACATGCAGGATACCTACTATCTGTCAACACCCAACCAGCTGTTAAAGAGCCATACATCGGCTGCCCAGAATGCTATTATGCATAAATACGGGAAACTCCTCAAGGAAAATTCCCGTCCCATAAGAGCGGTCTTTCCCGGAAGGTGCTTCAGGAATGAAGCAATTGACGCGTGTCATGAGAATACGTTCTTCCAGATGGAAGGTATCATGATCGATAAGAACATATCCGTTTCAAACCTGATTTATTTCATGAAGACAATGCTGTCGGAAGTGTTTGAAAGAGATGTTACGGTAAGACTTCGGCCGGGATTTTTCCCCTTTGTGGAGCCCGGATTTGAACTGGACATACAGTGTCTTATCTGCGGAGGAAAGGGCTGCCCTTCCTGCAAGAATTCCGGATGGCTCGAGCTTTGTCCCTGTGGAATGATCCATCCGAATGTTCTGAAATACGGCGGTATAAACTCTGAAGAGGATCCGTACGAATACACGGGATTTGCATTCGGACTCGGTCTTACGAGACTTGCGATGATGAAATACGGTGTCAAGGATATCCGTACTTTCAATGAAGGCGATCTGAATGCACTTTCGCAGTTCGTCTCAAAGTAAGTCGTATGTGACTCTCAAGATATTCAGGAGGATAACAATATGTTTGTTTCAATGAATTGGATAAAAGATTTTGTCGACCTTGATGGATTTGACATGGAAGAACTCATTCAGAGATTTACCCTGTCAACCGCCGAGGTGGAGGGTATTGAATATAAGGGCAGGGATGTAAACGGAGTTGTTGTAGGTGAAATAATCCAATGTGAGGATCATCCGGATTCCGATCATCTTCATGTATTAAAAGTTGATGCCGGGAGCGAAGTGTTTGATGTTGTCTGCGGAGCACCTAATGCAAGAGCCGGTATTAAGACAGCTTTTGCAAAGGTTGGCGGAAACGTTTGCGGTATGAAGATAAAACCCGCGAAATTAAGAGGTGTCACATCCAACGGTATGTGCTGTTCCGCCAAGGAAATAGGGATAAGTGACGATCATTCCGGAATCATGGAGCTTGATGCATCGCTGCCAAACGGTACGGATATTAAAGAAATATACCCGATAGATGATGTTGTTTTTGAAGTGGATAACAAGTCTCTTACAAACAGACCGGATCTGTGGGGACATTACGGGATAGCAAGAGAATTTGCCGCACTCGTAGACAGACCTTTAAAACCGCTTCCGCTGGCAGAAAATCCCTATACCGGCGATGCTGCGGTTGACGTTGCAATAAAGGATGAAGATAAATGCTACAGGTATTCTGCCGTCAGAGTCGAAAACATTACCGAGCATGTAAGCAGCAACGTTATGCAGGTAAGACTGTACTACTGCGGAACACGTGCCATAAATCTTCTTGCCGATATCACTAACTATATTATGCTTGAACTGGGCCAGCCCATGCATGCATTTAACGGCGACAAGGTTGATAGGATTGTTGTTTCCACGCCGGATGAGCCTATAAAGTTTACTACACTTGACGGTAACGAGCATGATATCACAACCGATACACTTATGATCTACAATGACAAAACACCTGTCGGTATTGCGGGGATCATGGGTGGTCTTGACAGCGAGATAACCGATGATACGAATTCACTCGTTCTTGAGAGCGCCAATTTTGACGCTGTAAGTATCAGAAAGAGTGCAAGCCGTATGGCTCTTCGAACCGATGCATCCGCAAGATATGAGAAAACCCTTGATCCGGAAATGACGATGCTTGCCGTAAAAAGATTTCTAAAGCTCTTGTTTGAAGTCGACGGCGGGTGCAGATGCGTTTCCAAAATCACCGACATTTATGTTAAGAAATACCCGGTAATCACGATTCCATTCAACAAACAGTTTGTGGACCGTTATACCGGAATTGATATATCTTCTGACCGGATAGAGAAAAAATTGCTTTCTCTCGGCTTTGAGGTCGAGAGGTCAGGGGATGATTTTAAGGCTGTGGTTCCCTCATACCGTGCAACCAAAGATGTGAGTATGCAGGCTGATATCGTTGAGGAAATTACGAGAATATACGGATACGATAATTTTGAGATCAAAACAACGTATGAGCCCCTTCTTCCTGCGAGAAAATCAGACCGTAAGGTTAATGAAAACAATACAAGGGATATGCTTGTTAAAAACTTCGGACTTCATGAGGTTCATTCCCGTATCTGGTGTGATCCCGACGATCTGAGAACTCTCGGTCTGGCTCCCGAGGACAATGTAAGACTCTTAGGTTCCTCCGAGGAAAAGGGAACAGGTATTATCAGAACATCAATGATGCAAAGCCTTCTGCCTTTTGTCTACAAGAACAGAAGCTTCTCTGATACGTTCGGTATATTTGAGATCGGAAGAATTGTTCGAGGCACAAAGGATAACGGGGAAGCAGACGAGAGACGTATGTGTGCCGTGGCTTTGTACAGCAAGGAAAAGAGTGAGAAATCCTTGTATATGGAGGGCGTTGATATAGTAAACACCCTTATTTCCGAGCTAAAGCACAGTGATGTTACATACTCCAAAACAACCCCGGCTCATGCATGGCAGCATCCGAAGAACACAAGCAACATAACAGTTGGAGATACATCCCTTGGTGTAATTAACACGATCCATCCCGCCACCCTTGCCAAGATCGCTAAAAACTGTTCGGTTGTCTGCATTGAGATTGATATGGATATTCTTGACGAGATCAAGGCCTGCGATCTTGAGTTTAATGAACCCTCAAGATTCCCGGCGGTTGAATACGATCTTTCCCTTGTTGTTCCCGAGGGAATAAGATTCGAGGATATGCAGGAATGCTGGAATAAAAAGGACATTCCGGAACTTTCAAACGTTAAGGTAATAGATATTTACGATTCGGCCGATACGAAGAGTATTACGCTGAGGTTTTCTTTTGTACTCTCAGACAGGACTCTTACAGGTGAAGAAGTACAGGCGAGGATCGATGACATCATATCTAAACTTGCGGATAAGAAAGTATCATTAAGGGTATAGAATGAAAACATCTGATTTCTATTATGATCTGCCCAAGGAGCTTATCGCACAGGATCCTCTTCCCGACAGGTCTTCATCGAGACTTCTTGTTCTTAATAGGGTTACCGGTAGTGTAAGCCACAGGAAGTTTAAGGATATTACGGATTATTTAAGGAGCGGAGACTGCCTGGTACTAAACGATACGAAGGTTATACCCGCAAGGCTTATCGGCGTCAAGGAGGATACAGGTGCCGCCGTTGAAGTGTTTCTTCTGAAGAGAAAGGAAGAAGGCATTTGGGAAACTCTTGTAAGACCCGGGAAAAAGCTGCGGACCGGCGCGAAGGTATCATTCGGAGACGGTGCTCTGCGATGTGAGATCATAGATGTGCTTGAAGACGGAAATCGGCTTGTCAGGTTTGAATATGAAGGAATTTTTGAAGAACTTCTTGACAGGCTCGGGCAGATGCCGCTTCCGCCGTATATTACACATCACCTTGAAGATAAGACGAGATATCAGACAGTATATGCTAAATATGAAGGCAGTGCTGCAGCTCCGACAGCCGGACTTCATTTCACAAAAGAACTTCTTGATAAGATTACCCGTATGGGCGTAAAAGTCTGTTTTATCACTCTTCATGTAGGACTCGGAACATTCAGACCGGTTAAAGCTGATGATATTTCCGAGCATCATATGCATACCGAGTGGTATAATATCAGTCGGGAAACCGCCAAGATCATTAATGATACAAAAGCAGAGGGCGGACGTGTCATATGTGTCGGCACCACAAGCTGCAGGACTATAGAAAGTGCATGCGGCGATGACGGTGTAGTTGTTGCCGGAAGCGGTGAGACGGACATATTTATATATCCCGGCTATGATTTTAAAGTTCTTGACGGACTTGTCACCAATTTTCATCTTCCGGAAAGCACACTTCTCATGCTTGTAAGTGCGCTGGCAGGGAAAGAACATATTATGAGTGCATATAAAGAGGCAATTCGTGAGAAATACAGATTTTTCTCCTTTGGTGATGCCATGTTTATTCTGCCGCCGGGGTGAGCACTTGTTTTTGAATTCCTTTTGTATTATCATAATTTGAGGGTTATCACATCTTTGGAACATAAGGAGAGGTAAGTATGCAGGAGAAGAGAAAAAGCAAACGTTTTGTACTTGAAGCAATGATTGCCATGGAAAGAGTCGATGGCACCAAAAACAGGCTTGTTCCCATTAATGTCATTGATGTGTCCGGTACCGGAATCGGTTTTTCATGCAATGAAATTCTTGAAATGAATTCGGTCTATAAGCTTCAGCTTAAGATCTGGACCGGAGATGTTGTCGATGCGCTTGTTAATATCGTAAGATTCGACAACA
>DEEW01000024.1:0-173 GCA_002350465.1 Lachnospiraceae bacterium UBA2868 | reverse complement strand
AAGAAACCTACAGTATTAATGATCCTTGACGGATACGGCCTGTCCGACAAGGAAGAAGGCAATGCAGTAAAGCTTGCCAAAACACCGGTTGTTGATTCTCTTATGAGAGATTATCCATTTGTTAAGGGACTTGCAAGCGGTATGGCCGTTGGACTTCCCGACGGACAGATGGG
>DEEW01000163.1:14877-15279 GCA_002350465.1 Lachnospiraceae bacterium UBA2868 | reverse complement strand
GCAACCGTAAGGTTTTCCTTCAGGTCAACAAATTCCACCGTCATAAGGCTTCCGGCAGAATCTTCCGGATAACGGAGAAGGTGATTGATGTCTCTTCTTACCTCAGGATCGGCATTTGCAAGAAGCTTTTTTACAAGCCCTGCCGGCATCTCTTCCATAAGATCCGCCGCATCATCGGCCATCAGATTATTGATGATGTTTGCCGCCTCTCGGTCGGTAAGGGTTGTTATGATTTTCTGTTCTATTTCCACCGGAAGAAATGCAAACACATCCGCTGCGATTCCCTTCGGCAATATCCTGAACACTTTGATCTGCTCTTCAAAAGGCAGCTCCTCAAGCACCGAAGCTATGTCCGCTTCGTTCCACTCTGCAAGTTCCTGTCTGATGCGGGTGTACTGTTTT
>DEEW01000163.1:14100-14697 GCA_002350465.1 Lachnospiraceae bacterium UBA2868 | reverse complement strand
GCAGCTCATCTGCATTCTCGGTTACGATAGTCGTCTCCACATCACTTGTATATACAGTATCTGAAACAGTATATCCCTTACGTCCGCACAGATTCTGCACTTTACCCCAGTCGTTGTAATCACATTTAACGGTTACACTGCTGCCCCGGATTTTTCTGACCGTTTCGCAGTTGTCAAGCCCTGCCTTTACGGCAGCCGAGTAAGCTCTTACCAGCCCTCCCGTGCCAAGCAGGGTGCCGCCGAAATACCTTGTTACCACAACGCATACATTTGTGATGCCCTCTTTAGCCAGAACGTCAAGCATCGGCCTTCCTGCTGTACCTGACGGTTCCCCGTCATCGGAACATCTTGTTTTTTCGCCGGCCTCGCCGATTATGAACGCGCTGCAATTATGCCTTGCATCCCAGTATTTCTTCTTGATTTGCGCAATAAAATCCGCCGCCTCTTCCTCTGAAGAGACCGGCTCTATGTTCGCTATAAATCGGGACTTCTTCTCTTCAATTTCGCCTGTCCCGCCTTTATATAAAGTTAACCATTCCATTACATACACAAAATCCACAGCAAGCATCTTGTACATTTGCGCAAAAGACGCTTGCG
>DEEW01000163.1:8629-13973 GCA_002350465.1 Lachnospiraceae bacterium UBA2868 | reverse complement strand
CGCAAGCGTCTTTTGCGCAAATGCACAATTTGATTGCGTACTCTTACTGTGCATTTAATGCATTCTGTGCATTTAACGCGTTAAGCGCATTAAGCCAGTCCTGCTGGGCCTGAGCCGCAGCTGCAGCATTAGGATCGAGAAGGGCTGCATTCGGGTCGATGGTGGTTGTTCCGTCGGCACCGGGAACAAGGCCTGCTGCCGCCTGCATCTGAAGGAGATTATAATAATCCTGTGCAGCTACTCCGTTTATTGTACTGTGAGGGCAAAATCCTTCCGCAGTAGGCTCTCCCTCATATGCATACGGACATGTGGCTGTTGCTTTCTGTCCGGTCATAGCACACACCAGTCCCGTATCGAATATGTCACCGTAGTGATTTGTACAAGGCTCCGTAGGTACGGTTCCCGTAGCAAAATACTCGGTTATGGCGCATCCGTCCGCACGGCAGACGTCGGTTACAAGACCGCCCGTCTTCTTACATACCGTAGCGGTCGTTATGCCCTCGGGCATTGTAAACGACTTGTATTCAAGTCCTTCATGAATGCGACTCATGACAGCCTTCCACAAGGTCTTGGCCGTATTGGTCTCCCCGCTTCCGTTCATATGCACGTTATTGTCATATCCGCTCCATGTACAGCAGGTGTAGTAAGGAGTGTATCCCGAGAACCAGACGTCCACGTTACTTGTGGTGGTACCGGTCTTACCTGCTATAGCCATATTGTCAAACTTAACTCTTGCACCTGTACCCTGTGTTACAACATCTTCCATCGCATCGGTAAGAAGGAATGCCGTTGTCTCCTTGAGTACACGGCGGCTCTTCGGAGTGTTCTCGATGAGGACATTTCCGTCATGGTCTAGTATCTTCGTATAGAACATGGGCTTGATATATGTTCCGCCGTTTGCGATCGTTGCAAACGCCGCCGTCAGTTCGAGATTGGTAACACCGTCCGTAAGACCTCCGAGAGCAAGGGCCTGTGTAATATCGGAAGATACAGTGCCGTTACTCTCCGTCCTTCTGTCAACAAGAGTGGTAAATCCGAAATTAAGAAGATAATCAAAACCAAGCTGCGGGGTGATCTCCGTAATGGTCTTAACCGCAACAATATTCAGGGACTGCTCGATACCGTATCTGTACGTACATATTCCTTTGTATCCGCTGTACCAGTTCTTGACGGGACGTCCGTTGGCGTAGCTGTAAGGTTCATCCACCTGGGTCGATGCAAGTGACTTGCCTGCCGCATCGATCGCCGGAGCATACGCCGCAAGTACCTTAAAGCATGATCCGGGCTGTCGCTTTGTATCCGTTGCCCTGTTAAGTGTAAGAGAAGCTTTCTTTTCTCCTCTTCCGCCCACTATGGCCTTAACTTCACCTGTATACTGATCGATTATGGTTACGCTTGCCTGAGGCTGCGGAGTAAGGGATATTGACTCCGTAATAAACTTATATCCCGGTTCTTCAACATCCTGCTTGAACTCTTCTATTGCCTCATATGCTTCCTCTTCGGTATTGAAAATACAGTTAAATCCGTTCCCGCGTTTTTCCTTGAAATGCTTCTCAAAATACTGTGTGGAGAAGTTAACCGCATCGTTTTCGGAATCGGTATATGAAGCCTCATATTTCAGGTAATATCTCGTATTCGGTGGGTAGTTTTCCTCATTTGCAAACTGCTCGTCGCATATACTCTGAATGCGAGGGTCCTGTGTGGTAAAAATCGACAGTCCGCCGCTGTACAAGGAGTTGTATGCCTGTGTATACGAATAGCCGAGATTCTCTTGAAGATCATTAAGTACCTGTTCGGTCAGTTCATCCACAAAATACGTATATATTGTCTTCTTTTCAACCTTTTCGTTTACAACCTGAATACGTGAATACACATCATCAGCCATAGCTTCGTTAAACTGGACTTCATTGATGTATCCCTGATTCTTCATCTTTTTCAGTACTTCTTCTCTTCTCTCCGCATTATTTTCCGGATGGGATATCGGATTCCATTTCGAAGGATTCTGTGTGATACATGCAATTACCGCACTCTCCGACAGATTCAGATCGGAAACGTTCTTACCGAAATATCTCTGGGATGCAGCCTGAACTCCGAGTGTTCCCTGGCCCAGGTTAATTGTGTTCAGGTAATTCTCAAGTATCTGATCCTTTGACATTCTTTTTTCTAGCTGTATCGCACAATACTGCTCCTGAAATTTACGTTTGAACTTATCTACGAGACTGCTTTCCTCAGTCCATGAAGTAAACACGTTGTTCTTGAGCAGCTGCTGTGTGATCGTCGAAGCACCCTGGCTGAGATTACCGCTAAGAGCCTTGACACCGGCTCTCATAATACCCTTTATGTCAATACCGTTATGTGTGTAAAATCGCTCATCCTCTATCGCAACAAAAGCGTGCTGCATATCAAGTGGAATCTTATCAAGCTTGACATATACACGGTTGGAATTCTCCGCAACAAGCTTGGTTATCTGATTCCCTTCACTGTCATATACGGTAGTTGAGTAACCTGCAGGTGCTACGTCAACATTGGAAATATCAGGAGCTGTATCAACAACTCCCATGAACAGTCCGACTCCTGCGCACATTCCCGCAACCGCTACTGTTACGGCAGCAAAAGTCGCTATGGCAAAAAGGCTGACTCCGCAAAACTTTCCAACCTTGGTAGTCGGAGAGTTCATAGCCTTCTGACGCTTTTTAATTCCTCTTCTTCCGTAGTTCATAAAAAAACCTCAAATATAAATATCAATCAAAACTTTATTTTATCAAATTATATGGTTATTCGCAATTCATAAGCCCAGCCGTCGGCGGTATCGTATTTCTGATACTCATCAACAATGTTACTGAGTATATTGGCTATATACAGCTGAATGTCAACGGACACCTCGGATTTTTTCTCGCCCGCAACAGACAGCTTGTATTCGCACTTTTTACTCGTAACGTATCTGCTGTCAACGTTTAGTATTGCATCATCACACTTATAGCCTTCCACAACGGCAAGTATCCATAGCGCAAATGTCAGATCAGCCATTGCCGACCTTGGAACTTCCCCGTACAGGCAGCTCTTAACCTCACCCACGTTAACATTTTCTTTGTTCTTTACCGCGTCGGACATATTATCGTAAATAATAGTCCGAAGCTCCGATATTTTAAAATACGCTGTTGTCTGGAGCCGCAGCATCTTATCACATGATTTTTTAACAAAATTGTTGTATGTACTGCCAAGCTCCCTCCGGTTTAGGAAGGCATCCAGAACCCTGTTAAAAAACGGAGCGATTTTGTTGTAGCTGTACTGCTGGCGCAGGAGGGATTTCCTGAGATGATCTATTGTCTCGGCGAAGGTCTTTTCATCGTTTTTAAGTTCATTGATCCTGCGCACAAGATCCATGTGAATATGCGCTTCATCGATAGATGCTTTGACTCCCTCCACAATATCCTCTATGTTCCACGGCGGCAGAAAAACTTTGCGCACGCAATCCTCGTTAACGATCATAGGAACATATTTCGGATCCGTAAGATCCATACACACATCAAGTATCATGTCAGGATATTCTCTGGCACATCTGTCCACAAAATCATGAACACGCATATCCGGAATATAGCCGTCCGAGAGCATCAGATAGAACTCTCTTTCGCGAAGCAGATCAAAAGCCTGCGTAGCGGATGTTGCATTAATAAATTCGATGCCCTCCGCATTGAATCTGTCCTTAAGATTTGACGCAATTCCTTCATTTGCCTGCAGATATAGAATGCTTGTCTCCATATATCACTCCTGTGTGACCACACCGCAAAGTTATACATAGTGAATTATAGCACCAAACGCTTTGTAAAACCACAAAAAAAGGGTGTGATTACTCACACCCTTTAATACCAGAAACCCTTTATTTCTCGGCAAGTTTCAGCATGATCTCATTGCTTCTTGCCACAAACTTCGTCATGGCATCGGCGCTAAGCGGTCTGTTGGCAATAACCGCCAGGTCATATAACTGTGCCGCAAACAATTTTGCATCCTCCGAATCGCGATGATTGATCAGATATTTAACCAGTTCGTTTCTGCTGTTAAGAACAAGAGTCTCGCCCTCAGATCCAAACATTCCCATATCCATACCGCCAACCGAATACATCTTCATCATATCCTGCATACGACGTGATTCTTCCGAAACCGTAAGAACCGAAGATATCCCTTCATTCTTCAAAACTTCAAGCTTGACGGTCAATTTGTCGTTACCGGCAACTTCATGGAACAGTTCCGTCAGAGTCTTGGCATCCTTCTCGTTCTGCTTCTTTTCTTTCTTGGTAGACTCTTCCTTTGAGGAATCGGTAATATCCGCATCGATCCTCATGAACTTGATGTCCTCGTTCTTTGACTCAAGCTGGTTGATAAACGGCTGATCAATATTGTGAGTCAAAACAACCGCGTTCATTCCCTGCTCGCGGAACATATTAATATACTGAGACTGTTGCTGAATGTCGGTGACGTAATATACAGTCTTACGAACCTTGTTCTTATCCTTGTCCTTATCCTTGTCCTTATCCTTATCCTTGTCCTTGTCAGACGATTTTTCATCCTCGACAACTTCTGCCTCAACCTTTTCACCATCCTCGCCGGTTGCTTCTTCAGACTCTTTCTTGTCCGGAAGTTCGAGACACTCGGGAAGGGTCATATACCTGCCGTCTATATCCTTGAACAGAATATAGTCGGTCATCTTCTCGCAGAATTTGTCGTCCTTTAAGCATCCGTACTTGATGAACGGGCTGATATCATCCCAGTATTTTTCGTATTCTTCCTTTTCGGTCTTGCACATTCCGGCAAGCTTGTCCGCAACCTTCTTGGAGATGTAATCACTGATCTTCTGTACAAATCCGTCATTCTGAAGGGCGGATCTTGAAACGTTAAGAGGAAGGTCAGGACAATCGATGACACCCTTTAGGAGCATCAGGAATTCCGGAATGACTTCCTTGATGTTATCCGCGATAAACACCTGATTGTTATACAACTTTATAACGCCCTCGATGGACTCGTACTCCATATTGATCTTCGGGAAATACAGAATACCCTTTAAATTGAAGGGATAATCCATATTCAGATGAATCCAGAACAAAGGCTCCTTGTAATCCATAAATACCTTGCGGTAAAAATCAAGGTATTCCTCTTTTGTGCAGTCACTCGGATGCTTTGCCCACAGCGGGTTCGGATCGTTGATCGGGACTTCACGGCGTACGATCTTCGCCATCTCTCTTTTAGGGCTGATCTCAACCTTTTCCTTTTTGCCGTCCTTCTCCTGCTCCTCGTATTTGGCATCCTCCGTGTACTTTTCGATGACCGTATCCTTGTCCGTAACTTCATC
>DEEW01000163.1:4788-8536 GCA_002350465.1 Lachnospiraceae bacterium UBA2868 | reverse complement strand
GTAGGCATGAATGAACAATACTTCTTGAGTACTTCTCTCATTCTGTATTCGTTACAGAATTCAAGAGAGTCCTCGTTAAGGAAAAGCGTGATGGTCGTACCTACTTCTTCCCGATCTCCGTCTTCCATCGTATATTCCGTTCCGCCGTCGCACTCCCAGTGAACCGCCTTGGCACCCTCTTTGTATGAGAGTGAATCGATGTGAACCTCATCAGCAACCATGAATGCGGAATAAAATCCGAGACCGAAGTGGCCGATTATCTGATCATCGTTTGTTTTGTCCTTGTACTTCTCCAGAAATGCCGTAGCACCGGAAAATGCGATCTGGGTAATGTACTCTTCCACTTCATCGGCATCCATTCCCAGACCAGTATCGGAAAAAGAAACCTTCTTGTTTTCGGGATCCACAACAATGCGGATCTCCATATCCTTCCCTTCCGGAATGCTGTACTGTCCGATAACATCAAGTTTTTTAAGCTTTGTGATAGCATCGCAGCCGTTGCTTACCAGCTCGCGGGCGAAAATATCATGATCGCTGTACATCCATTTCTTGATTATCGGAAAAATATTTTCACTGTTGATCGTTAAACTACCTGTTTTTGCCATATATATCTACCTCTTTTCATATATTGGACAGCTAATGTTCTACCGCTCTCCCTCAATTAAGTCATATGATAACCCCGGCCAAATCATAAGTCAAGAAAAAATTAGCACTCAATCAGATTGAGTGCTAACAACAGTAAAATATTTATCATATACTTCAAAAAAGCTTGTAGTTTTAGCAATTCCTCCCGCATCAAAGTGGATGCTGTCCCACAGGGGCTTATTAAGATTCGATGTCAGCGTTGTTACAAAGCTGTCGTAAACTTCGTTAAAGGCTTCCTGTTTACGCTTCTCCACGATCTTAACCTTGTTGGCATCGGTCTCTTCCGGATTAAAGGTGGAAACACAGTATATCAAATGATATCCGTACTCAGTCTCCACAATGTCGCTTACTTCCCCGACTCCGAGATTAAATGCAGCCTCTTCAAACTCTTCCGGCATAACACCACGGCCGAAACTGTATTCGGATCTTGAATCCTCATTATAGTCGGAGGCCACCACTTCAAATGCCTCTCCGTCTTCTATAAGCTGCCGGGCTTCGGCTATTCTTAAAAGGGCGCTTTTCTTCTCTTCGCTGTTATACTCGATCTTATTGCCACCGTGATCGGATTTGTAAGTCTTGACAAGAATCGTTTTGACCGTTATTGTCCTTGCTTCGTCATCACTGATTTCGGGATTGACGTCACGGGTTATTGTCTCATACAGTTTATTTGCGATGGCAAATTCCCTGTATGATCCGGCCACTGTTTCCATGTCAACATCAAGATATTTCTTCTCGGCGTCCGAAAGTGATTCATAATATTCACGGGCAGCCGCTTTAACCTTGGCTTCCTCTTCATCCTCAAGAGACACAGTCATCTCCCGGGCTAGAAGATTCATTGTCTTGATCTGGGCTATCCGTGCAAGAATATTGTCTTTGTACGAATCTTCAAGGGTACCGTCGCCTACCGGGACCGACCATATTCCATCCCCGAACACCTCGCTGTATCCGTTTTCCGAATTAACAAGATACAGCATTATCTCGTTCTTCATACAGGGATGACCCTCTAGTCTGAATACCTCATTCTCGATAAAATCGGAAGTAAGGACGACTTCTGTTGGAAGCTTACCCTCACCGCACCCTGTAAGCAACAGGCATATTAAGCATGTAAATATCCCGATTATTTTTTTATTCGATATCGATATGGGATGCTTTGTCAAAATCTTCGAATTCAAAATCACTCGTTTTCTTTTCTTCCTTTACGAGTCCAATACCCTTGGCTGCATCCTCGGCTTTGGCTATGATATCCTGAGCCGCACTTTTAACCGCCTTCTTGAGAGTGTCTTTGTTTCCGGCAGCATTGTCCTTGATATCCTCTGCAGCCTTCTTGACATCTTCGGCTGCCTTCTTGGCTCCGTCGGCTACCTTCTTGACATCTTCCTTGAGTTCCTCCTTGATCTCGGGATCAAGAGAAACATATGATCTCTCGTTTGATGAATCATCTGTATCTGATGCTCCGTCAGCCTCCGCATACGATTTGTCCTTGTTAACCTCCAGGAAGTACCACAGACCGGCAACCGCAGCTCCGGTCACACCTACAAATGTTAAGAATTTACCAAAACTTTTCATGAGAACTCTCCTTTCGACTTCATCTCCATAAGAACCTGATCCTTAAGATCTCTCGTGCGATCTTTGATCCTGTTATTTGCGGTCCTGTTCAGAAGGATACCCGCAATAAGTTTCTGTGCAACATCATATTTTTCAAACCTTGCGGACAATACAGCAAGCAGATAATCTATGGTGATCTCATCCATTCCGGCAATGGGAAATGATTCCTTCTGCCTTGCACTTACAAAGCCTTCATAAGCGGCCTTTAACGCCTCATTCTCATCATCCCTGAGCTGCTTCATTACTTCTTCGTAATCCGGATCATCTTCCGTAATGGATTCTTTCTTGCCTCTTATTACCCATGCCATCTTCAGACATACAAAGGCTTTTTCGCTGTCCTTGGCATGCTTTACAATAGAGGATGCAAGCGCAAGCTGATACCTCTGAATGGCATCATCGTATGACAGAATCGGATTATTTGCCACACCATGTACCTTTCCGCCGATACCTTCCCGTAAAAGCTTTACCTGGGCAGCGGGAAGCGACGTAAAATACTTTGTAAGCACTGCATATCCGCAATAAGGACATACAACAACATCGTATTTTGCAGGATCAAATTTCTCGTATCTTGTTCGAAGATCCGGATCCTGACCTATAGGCCTTGCTTTACCCGTTCTGACTGCTCTGTAAGTAAACTTCTTGCCGCAGACAGGGCATTCGGCCGACTTGTCAAACAGAACATCATTCTCGTCAAACGGTGCTTCTTCCTTGGGCTCTTCTACCTTTTTCGGCTCAGGTTTCTTCTCCTCCTCAAAGATCTCGGCGCCCTCAAGCTTGCCAAGTCCGAGATCTGATAATCCCGATAATAAACCCATCTGTTAATACTCCTCCTATCAGCCTATAATTTGGTCGCTCGCCTATCTAAGTTCTCCTTCGGAGAATGAGGCTCGCGGTGCAGACAGGTTCCTCCCAGTCCTCGCCGGACGGCATCTCGCAACTACGTTGCAAGATAGCTCGTGGGCCCCTCCTATCAGCCTATTTTAAAACTGCTTTTTAGCGATACTACCCTGTTGAATACAAGGCTTCCTTCTTTCGAATCTTTGTAATCCACACAGAAAAATCCGTTCCTGACAAACTGGAAGGACTCATATGCCTTTGCATTTGCAAGTGACGGTTCAAGCACACAATTGTCAATGACCGTTCTCGAATTCGGATTGAGATTAAGGCTTCCGTCCTCGTTGTAAACGCCCTTTTCCTCATCGATAAGATTCTCATAGAGACGCACCGTTGCGCCGATCGCCGTGGCCGCATTCACCCAGTGAATCGTCCCTTTAACCTTACGCTCAATCTCTCTTCCGTCCTGACGGGTTTCGGGATCATATGTGCAGTGCACACAGGTAACCTTACCGTCCCCATCGGTCTCATACGATGTACAGATTACAAAGTAGGCGTTCATAAGACGCACTTCGTTTCCGGGATAAAGCCTGAAATACTTTTTAACAGGCTCCGCCATAAAATCATCCCGTTCTATATATAGTTCCCTTGAGAAAGGAACCTT
>DEEW01000163.1:4492-4699 GCA_002350465.1 Lachnospiraceae bacterium UBA2868 | reverse complement strand
TATAGGGTCAAGAACCGCCATGACACGCGGACGGGAAAGCTTTAAGTCTTCCCTTATACAGTACTCGAGCATACCGTAATCAACCGATGACTGGCTCTTTGAAACCCCGCACAGATTGACGAAATTCTGTATTGAAGAAGGAGTAAAGCCTCTTCTTCGAAGCGCCGCTATTGATACGAGTCTCGGATCATCCCATCCGTCTACGAT
>DEEW01000163.1:0-4398 GCA_002350465.1 Lachnospiraceae bacterium UBA2868 | reverse complement strand
ACATCTTGGCAAATTCGATCTGCTTGGGCGGGTGGGGATATTCAAGCTCTCTTACAACCCAGTCATAAAGCGGCCTGTGATCCTCGAATTCAAGCGTGCAGCATGAATGTGTTACGCCCTCGATAGCATCCTCTATCGGGTGTGCAAAATCATACATGGGATATATGCACCACTTATCTCCTGTATTGTGATGACTCATGTGGGCAACCCTGTATATGACCGGATCTCTCATGTTGATATTGGGGCTCGCCATATCTATTTTTGCCCGCAGAACCTTCTCTCCGTCGGCGTATTTGCCGTTTTTCATATTCTCGAAAAGTTCGAGATTTTCTTCCACGGAGCGGTCTCTGTACGGACTGTTTTTGCCCGGTGTGTCAAATGTTCCCCGGTATTCTTTTATCTCATCGGCGGTAAGATCGCATACAAATGCTTTTCCCTTTTTGATAAGCTTAACCGCAGCCTCATACATCTGGTCAAAATAGTCCGATGCAAAAAACAGCCTGTCCTCCCAGTCTGCTCCGAGCCATTCAACATCCGCTTTTATCGAATCCACAAATTCCGTTTTCTCTTTGGTCGGATTAGTATCATCAAATCTCAGATTAAACTTGCCGCCGTACTCTTTTGCAAGTCCGTAATTGACAAGTATGGCCTTGGCATGTCCTATATGAAGATATCCGTTGGGCTCGGGTGGAAAACGGGTATGTATCTCATCATATTTTCCTTCCTCAAGATCCTTGTCGATTATCATTTCGATAAAATTTTTGGAATTAGTCTCTTCGCTCATCGTTTATCCTTCACTCATTATTTATTACAAAGATTTATAAATGCAAAAATGCGTCGTGGTCAAGAAGTTCCTTGGGAACATCGTGTCCGCCTTTTTCAATTCTTCCTGTCGCTATTTCGAACAGGTGAATATCATGTGCGGCCTTGTGATTATACCGCTCTATAAGCTGTGTATACTGCGGATTGGTAGCGATGGCCCCTTCCCTAATAACCTTCGAAAACGGACAGTAATTAAACAATATCGCCCTTACCACCTTGTTATGCCTCAAGGCTCCGGAACTTTCATACTGAATGTATGTGGCATAATCCGCAACGAACATTTCCTTGTAGCTGTTTCTGTGTTTGGCCATTGCAGACTTGATGCGTTCCTTGGCCTCCTGGGACAGATCCCTGTTTTTCCTGTACGTATCTATGTAATCTACATAATCACTTGTCAGCGATCTCTCGGTAAGGTCATTCCATCTCGCACCCTGTATTCTCTTGCACAGCTCCCATCGAAACTCCGCACATACTTTGATAAGGGTTCCCGTAAGTTCCTCTTCCTGTCCTATCGGAAGCAGAAATCTTCCCGGTGTCGTTCTCTTGGCTCCGGTAATTTCCTGCCACATTGCCGCTCTTGATCCGATAACCGGCATCAAAATCACATCCGGAAGAACCTCAACCTGAATAAATGCCTTATCAAGTCCGAGCTCCGGCGCGGTATATACGGTCTGTCTATAGAACAGCGAATAGTCAACTGCCCTTATAACACCCAGTGTTTTATGAATAATGTCAAAGTTCAAAAGTGATTTTTCAAGAGGTTTGGTAAGAGTCTGTCCCGAAAAGAAGGGAACGAACGTAGTGATGCGCGAACTCATCATACGGTTGGCACTCTTGAACATATTATCTATCTCAAATTCCACCCTTGCCCTGCCGTTGGTAAGAGCCTCTTTTTCCTGCGCCTCCGTAAGCGATCCTTCTCTTTTCTGCTTACGGATCGTAGTAACATAATCGGTGGAAAAATCATTGACCGAAGGATCCTTCTTGCACATATAAACAAGCCGCAGCCATTGATAAAACGTAAATATCCGAAGCTGTTCATCAAGGCCCATGGTCTTTGTTGTATTGTACAGTATTATGGTATTTTCGGCTCCCGCCAGTTTTTCATCAATGTATCCGAAATACAGAAACATCAATACTTCATCAGGAATATGGTTATCCTCAAGCGACTTGAAAAATACCCTTTTATATATTTCATAATAATATGCGGTAAGCTCTTTACGCAGTCTTCTTGCATCATCACTTGATGCTCCCTGGTCGGACATTGCAGCAAACTGTGCGATCTTCGCACTTATCTTGGCTTTGTCCGCATCGCCAATACCGGCATATTGCAGAATATTATTACACGAATCTGAAAAATCAGGCATCCCATTCCCCCCGGAGTATTCAAAAACCCGTTTTTATATTATATGATATTAGCCTGTGAAATACAAATCATAAATAAATCAGTAAAACTCTTCCTTGGCCTCCTTGTCGGTTTTGGCATAATCACTCCACGAAGGCTGTATCTTTTCTATCTTCAGCGGTTCACCCGCTTTCACAACAATCTGGTATTCATCCTCATAAACTATATCCCCGGGCATGTTCGTATAGACAACATAGTACGGATGGTTATACTTCTCAAGAAGCCACATCGCCGGCTTTATGAGTTTCATCATCATCTCCGTGTTTTCGGTCTTGAAAAAACAGACAACGTTTTCACGCCTCATACACTGTGGCGGCCACGGAAGTATCTCGGCAAACCACGCATCTATCTCACGAAACAGATCCGCATCTTCCTCTTCCATTATGTTGTTTTGGATGAGTCCCCAGCACATACTGAATATACCCTTCGGATATAGTGTATTCTCAGCCAGTTCTCTTCCCTGTATTCTGACGTATTTAAAATCCATCCCGTTCCTCTCCTAGTTTCCGCAGGATGCGCTGCATCCGCTGCAGCCCCCGCAGTCACCCTGCTTGTCCCAGCAGTATGTGCAGAGTTTTGATTTGTCTATTCCGACAGATTTTACCATGTCATCCAGCCGGTGGAAACGAAGCGAAGTAAACCCAAGTTGTTTTCTTATGTCTTCAAGCATCTCTTTATAATTTGTGCTGTCGGGATCCGCGTAGGTGGCAAGCACTTCATCGGATACCTTCTCTCCCTCTCTCTCCCTGATTATTCTCCTGGTTATCAGGTCATACTCAGAGTTTGATCTGGAAAAATTAAGGAATTTACATCCGTATAAAAGCGGAGGACAGGCCGGTCTTATATGCACTTCTTTTGCTCCGCTGTTATACAAAAATTCCGTAGTCTCACGAAGCTGGGTTCCCCGGACGATGGAATCATCGATAAGCAGCAGCGACTTGCCACGGATAAGCGCATCAACCGGTATGAGCTTCATGTGAGCTATGAGATTTCTCATACTCTGATCGGTAGGCATGAAGGATCTGGGCCATGTCGGAGTGTATTTGATAAATGGTCTCGCAAAGGGAATTCCCGATCTGTTTGCGTAGCCGATTGCATGAGCGATTCCCGAGTCCGGAACACCCGCAACTATATCAGGCTTCACATCATCCCGCCCGGCCAGCATTGCGCCACAGTTATAACGCATCTCTTCGACATTTACACCCTCGTAGGTCGATGTCGGGTAGCCGTAGTATATCCATAAAAAAGTACATATCTTCATTGCTTCTCCCGGAGGCATGATCGTCTCATATCCCTCCGGAGTTATGTAAACTATTTCTCCCGGTCCCAGTTCTTTTTCATCCGAATATCCCAGATTGATGTATGCAAAGCTTTCAAACGAAACGCAGTATCCGTCGTCTTTTTTTCCGATCATTACCGGTGTTCTGCCATACATATCCCTGGCAGCATATATTCCCTTTTCCGTCATGATCATTAGAGTAACCGAGCCCTTTACCTTTTCCTGCACGAACCTTATTCCCTCTTTGAAGGAATCCTTCTGATTAACGAGACAGGCAACAAGCTCCGTCGGATTGATATTGCTTCCGCTCATTGCCAGAAACTGTGTGCGGTTCGTCGAAACCTCATCAACAAGCTCATTAAGATTATCTATCCTGCCGACAGTAGTTATGGCAAAAGTTCCGAGATGCGACCTGATAAGAAGCGGCTGCGGTTCGTAATCGGATATACAGCCTATTCCGAGATTACCCTTCAGTTCGGTAACATCTCTGTCAAATTTAGTACGAAAGGGCGAATTGGTTATGTTATGTATTGCCCTGTCAAACCCTTTTTCTCCGAACACCGTCATGCCGGCACGGCGCGTACCGAGATGCGAATGATAATCGGTTCCGAAGAACAGATCCCATACGCAGTCTTTCTTTGAAGCTACACCAAAAAATCCTCCCATAATATGTCTCCTTATTATCCTTACTTAGTTCTGTAGTGCTTAGTCTGATGCAGTGAACACGGCGTCAATTTTTCAGAGGCCATCCCGGGCTGCTTTAGCACAGCCTTGAAGGGAACCACTAACTACGCTGCGTCACGGGTGGCCGGGTGAAAAATTCGATCGTCCGTGCTCACTGCACCGAATTAGGTATTACAGACAGATCTTAAGTAAGGATAATAAGGAGACA
>DEEW01000026.1:10476-10604 GCA_002350465.1 Lachnospiraceae bacterium UBA2868 | reverse complement strand
AAAGGATCCTTGCCCGCCGCCTGAAGGTTTGCAAGCTTTTCTCTCTTATTCTTTAATATCTGGTTAAGGTCGGGTTCGGCCTTGTTCTGGTTCTCGTTGCCCATTACTTTGCTGCTTTCTTTTTGGTC
>DEEW01000026.1:347-10427 GCA_002350465.1 Lachnospiraceae bacterium UBA2868 | reverse complement strand
CCCTTTGCCGAAGCGGGTTTTTCAACCTTTACGATCTTATACTTAAGCACACCTGCAGGTGTCTCAACTTCAACCGTAGCACCCTTCTTGGCTCCCACAAGGGCACGTCCTACCGGCGACTCGTTTGAGATCTTGCCGTTAAGGCTGTCTACTTCCGTAGAGCCTACGATTTTGTACACAACTTCCTCGTTGTATTCAACATCAAGAAGTGTAACCGTGCTTCCGAGTCCCACCGCATCCTTTGCTATATCTTCTTCAAGATAAACTTCCGCATTCTTGAGGATAGCTTCGATCTCTTCTATTCTAAGCTCGTTATCTCTCTGCTCTTCTTTTGCGGCATCGTATTCCGCATTCTCGGACAGATCCCCCTGTTCGCGTGCTTCCTTGATCTTCTGTGCTATCTGAGCTCTTATGACCTCTTTTCTCTCGTCACGCTCCGCTTCAAGTTCAAGAAGCTTTTCATGAGACATCAGGTTCTTTTTTTCTTCCATTGTAAAACCCATCCCTTCATAATTTGTTTGAGGTGGTATAATACCCCCTACTCAAAACAATAAACGAATTATATCGCAAGCATTTCCTGCCGTCAATAAACTTTCTTATGAGAGAAAATCATCCATCAGGCGCTTTAGATCCTCAAGGGATTCTGCCTCGTTAAGCTTTCCCCTAAACTGGGATGATCCCTTGTAGCCTTTTGTGTACCAGGCCGCATGTTTTCGCATCTCACGTGACCCTATGTACTCGCCCTTACAGTCTATCAGCATGGCGGCATGGCGAAGTATCATCCTCGCCACCTCTTCACGTGTGGGTTTATTCCACTCCCGGCCCTCGCTCTTTGCCACAAGCTCAGCAAATATCCATGGATTCCCCTGAGCCGCTCTTCCTATCATAACGCCGTCGCACCCGGTCTCATCAAGCATACGGCACGCGCTCTCATATGAGTCCACATCTCCGTTTCCGATCACCGGGATCGTTACCGCCTCTTTTACCTGCCGGATGATATCCCAGTCTGCCTTCCCTGAGTAGTACTGCATTCTCGTGCGTGCATGTACGGCTACGGCGGCAGCCCCGTTTTCCTCTGCTACCTTTGCCATTTCAACGGCATTTACGTGATCGTCGTCGAAGCCCTTTCTTATCTTTACCGTCACGGGCTTACTCACCGCGGAAGATACCGAGCGTATGATTTTTCCCGCAAGGGCGGGATCCTTCATAAGTGCGGAGCCTTCGCCATTGTTTACTACCTTCGGCACGGGGCAGCCCATATTGATGTCAAGTATGGCAAAGGGGCGCTCTTCTATTCTTTGTGCCATAGCTCCCATAATATCGGGGTCAGATCCGAAGAGCTGGAGCGATACCGGCCCTTCATCCGGATCTATGGCCATCATCTCATCCGTGGCTTTGTTACGATAGTATATAGCCTTGGCACTTATCATCTCCATGCATGTAAGGCCTGCTCCCGCCTCATGGCACAACAAGCGAAATGGCAGGTCGCTTACCCCTGCCATCGGTGCCAAGATCCATTTATTCGGAAGTGTAACATTACCTATTTTTAGCATATATGAGTCTCAATCCCTCAAGTGTCAGATCCGGATCGTACTCGTCGATCATGTCGGTCTCATTGGAGATGATCCTGCCCAGACCTCCGGTTGCAACCACCTTCAGCTTATCGTAGCCGGTCTCCTTCTTCACCTGTTTGATTATGTATTCGGTCTGTCCGATCTGGCCGTACATAAGTCCTGCCTGCATAGACCATATCGTATCGTTTGCAAGTATCGATTTGGGCATTACGATCTCAATCTCGGGAAGCTTTGCGGTTCCCATCCATAATGCCTCGGCACTGATCCTGACTCCCGGTGCCGTGATTCCCACCGTAAATCTCCCGTCGTCCGTAACAAGGTCATAGGTTGTTGCTGTACCAAAATCAAGCACCAGTATGGGGCCTCCGAACTTCTCGTATGCTGCAACCGCATCGACTATTCGATCCGGGCCTATCTCCTTCGGGTTGGGGGTGTCTATCTTGATGCCGGTCTTTACTCCCGGGCCTACTACAAGCGGATCTATGTTAAAGTACTTCTTCACGCTTGCGATAAGTGAATGCATTATGTTGGGAACTACGGAAGCTATGGCAACACCGTCTACCTCCTTCGGGTCCACACCCTGCCTGGCGGCAAGATCGCATATGGCAACCCCGAACTCATCCGAAGTCCTGGGGGTCTTGCTCATGATCCTGAATGTATGGGCAAGCTTGTCACCATCATATATTCCGCATGTGATATTTGTATTTCCTACATCAAGTACGAGTAACATCATTCTCCTCCGTTTTGCGTATCAATAAATGTTTTGTAGAACATCTCGAGACTCTCAAAAAGCTCGCTCTTTCTCTTTTGAACTTCCTTTACCAAGAGCCCCGCTCCTATCTCATCATATAATATGTCGTCCTCGTTAGCGTCGGTAATGAGCATCACCGACCCGTCCTCGTCAAACCCGATCATGAAGGCTCCGCCCACTTCTTCCGTAAAAAGTACGCATATTATATGGAGTTCCTCCTGTATCGATTCGGGGATCTTCGCAAATTTCTCGTTAAAATAGTATTTCTGCTCGTAAGAGTTCGCCCCGCACAGTATCACCTTCGAAGTATCCATCTAGATCCCTCCGATAAGGGCATAGATGCATATGCCTGTAATTGTGGCAAATCCCACTCCGAGTATGGCAAACACCCATCCGTTCTTCGAGCCCCGCTTGAAGCACTTGTAGCTGTTAAACCCCAGAAGTGCCGTTGCACACGCAAACATTATCATATACAGAAGCGTTGTTGCTCCGGTAGAGAGCGATATTGCCCCGCATATTATGATCGTTATGGAAAGTACCATATCCGCAAGGCTTACATAGAAGAATTCCTTCTTGGACAGTGCCTTGAGGTAATCGATTATCTCAGTGTTCATTCATATCACCCCAGTGTTGCCGCCATAACGGCCTTTATGGTATGCATACGATTTTCTGCCTCATCGAATACGACATTTGCATATTTCTGGAATACCTCGTCGGTAACTTCCATATCGGCAATGCCGAATCTCTCCCCCATTTCCCGTCCGATGGCTGTGTTGCGGTCATGGAACGCAGGCAGGCAGTGCAGGAAGATGGCATCAGGCTTGGCATGCTTCATAAGATCCATCGTAACCTTGTAAGGTGTCAGGTCGCGGATTCTCTCCTCCCATACCTCATCGGGCTCACCCATGGAAACCCACACATCCGTGTACACTATATCCGCATCCTTTACGGCTTTGTATGCGTCTTCTTCAAAAGCTACAGAACCGCCGGAGATCTTCGCGAACTCTTCGCACTCTTTAACAAGCTTTGCGTTCGGGAAATACTTCCTGCTCGTTCCTGCGACGAAGTGCATTCCCATCTTGGCACAGGCGATCATAAGGGAATTGCCCATGTTGTATCTTGCGTCCCCCATATATACCAGCTTTCTGCCCTCTATCGTGCCGAGGTGTTCCCTTATTGTCAGCAGGTCGGCGAGCATCTGTGTCGGATGGTACTCGTTTGTCAGGCCGTTCCACACCGGAACATCCGCATACTTGGCGAGCTCCTCGACTATGGACTGCTCAAAGCCCCTGTACTCTATGCCGTCATACATACGGCTGAGCACGCAGGCAGTATCGGCAATACTTTCCTTCTTGCCGATCTGTGAGGCCCTGGGATCCAGAAACGTGGCGCCCATTCCCATATCATGAGCCGCAACCTCGAATGAACATCTCGTTCTCGTACTGGTCTTCTCGAATATAAGGGCAACATTTTTACCCGGATACTGTCTGTCGAATATTCCTTTTTTCTTCTTCTCCTTGAGCTCCGCGGCAAGGTCGAGAAACTCCTCGATCTCTTCCTTCGTAAAATCCTTGAGCGTCAAAAAATCCCGTCCCTTTAAACTCATCTTATCCGCCTCTCTTCTTCCTTGATAATGATTTATTCTATCTCTTGCGGTCAACGTATGCCACGTTTCCCCGCATTGCCACAACCGTTACTACTTCACCTTCATATATGATTCCGTTGGGCCGGTTGCTCCTTGCGGACCAGTTTTTGTTACCGATCCTGACAACTCCCGACTCGTTTGTGTTATCTATCCTGACCGTAACTATCGCATCTCTGCCTTCAAGCTCCATAAGCTGCTTCTCCCGCCGTGCCCTCATAATATATTTCATTCCTACAGGCCTGACAACTATGAACAAAAAAACCGCGACGGCTACAGCTGCTGCTATCTGAAGAAACGGGTTAAACCCGAGTATATTAAGGACAAGCCCCACAAGAGCGCCTCCCGCTCCGCAGGCGCCAATAAGCTCGATCCTGACAAACTCGATCACGAGACATATGATCAGTATGATAAGCCATACCATCGGTGTCATATGAAGCATCTCCTTCGCTTTATCGCCACTCTACACTCTGATCCAGCCCGGCATAGTGCGGACTTCCGTTTCCTCATCCGCCATATACTTTGCGGGATAGACTGTTATATGCCCGGGATTATCGTTAAGGATTGCCGCAAGCTGGCTGAAGGTTGAATTTGCGATGATGTTCGCCTTGCATTTGCTCATAAGCTGCATATCCCTGAAGCTGTCGTTCCCTTTGTTGATGTTTACTATCGTCTTGTTATCAAGCCACGCAAATTCCCGCTTTACATACTCCTCATCTTCCGAGAATATGTAGAATACGGGATTTTCCATCTTCTCACGGATGATCCTGACCGCTTCTTCGTAGTAATCTCTCTCAAGGCACAAAAATCGTCCCGCATATGTCTGCGACAGATAATCTCCCCGCCGTACATGGATGGAAACTGAGTTCTCCTTCTCCATCTTATCAGCCAGCGACTTATTTTCTCCCATAAGGGGCGGAAATACAAGCTCCTGCTTAAGCTTGTCCACCCTGTCCCTGTAATAATCTTCTTCGATAAAAAATCCGAAGATATAGTAGTTCTTCCCGGGATCGAGGCTGCAAAGCTCTTCGTATGATATTTTTTCGGAAAGTGCGTCGAAGGTTCTGCCGCTCTTCTCAATCTTTCCCGCCTCGCGAAGCTTCCGGTTCACAGGGCCTAACAGGAACTTGATACCTCTTGCAAGCGGCCCCTTTATTGGCGTCGGGATCTGTCCCGATACCGAATATATCTCTTTTGTTGTTGCCTCATCAAGCCTGAATTTTGAACCGGGGACATTTTCGAATATCCTTCGAAGTTCAAATCCGTGGTGCTCGTCATCGGTATAAAACCAGGTGACATCGGCCCGAACCTGCGCCTCGGGATACCGCTCCCTTAAGAAACTGTACAGATTATACTGGAACATCTGGTTCCCAAGCCCTGATGTAAATCTTACGATTATCAATTGATCGCACCCCTGCAGTCCTTTATGATATCACATATCCTGTCCACATCTTCCTCGGTTAAATGGGCACTCATAGGAAGCGTCAGCACCCTTTCGGCTATCTGCTTCGCCACCGGTGTGAGACTGCTGTCAAACCTTCCTCTGTAGCAGTCCATGTCGCTTGTCAGCGGATAGAAATATTTTCTCGTATAAATGTCATTCTCTCTTAATCTGTCATATATCGCCTGACGGTCCGCACCGAATTCCTTCTCATCAACAACTATGGGGAAGTAGGCATGATTCGGTTTGACATCCTTCTGGGGCTGCAGGATCGTAATACCCTTTACGTCCGCAAGATTCTGCCTGTAACGCCCTGTAACCTTTTCCCTCTTTGCGATCTCCTCATCTATGTGGTCGAGATTGCACAATCCCATGACCGCACAGAACTCGTTCATCTTGGCATTCGCACCGATACCGTCCACAACCTCTTCATCCTTGATTCCGAAATCCTTGAGCTTCCATAGCTTGTATATAAGCTCCCTGTCATCCGTCGTTATCGCTCCGCCCTCGATTGTATGGAACACTTTTGTCGCATGAAAGCTGAACATGGATGCGTCACCGAATGTGCCCACGCCTCTGCCCTTGTACTCGACTCCGAACGCATGGGCAGCATCGTATATGACCTTCAGATTATGCTTCTTCGCAATAGCCTCTATCGCTTCAACGTCACACAGACATCCGTACACATGAACCGGAATTATCGCGCATGTCCTGTCTGTTATGAGCTCTTCTATTTTGCTCACATCCATTGTATAGTCTCTTGGATTGATGTCACAGAACACCGGTGTCAGCCCGTTCCTTACGATGGCATGTGTTGTTGACACGAAGGTAAAGGGAGTCGTTATGACTTCGCCTTCAAGATCCATTGCCTGCAGAACAAGTTCAAGCGCCATATGTCCGTTTACAAACAGCGACACATTGGAAACCTTCAGGTATTCACACAACCGCTCTGCCAGTTTCTCATGATTGACTCCCATATTGGTCAGCCACACCGATTCCCATAAGGGCTTTATGGCCTCGACGTACTCCTCAAAAGGAGGCATGGATGATTTTATAACGTTTATTCTCATATCAGTTCTTCCCATTCCCAAATACTTTATCTGTAATATACCTGACGCTGTACCCAAACAGCGAACTCTTCCTGTCCTTCAAAACCACGTGGGTGATGCCGTACTCGTACATATCCCGCAGGAACTGCTTATTTTCTGCGTTTGGCCTCTTGAGGTATTCCTTGAGTGCCAGTCCGAAGTCCGCAAGGCATCTCTTCCTTGAATAATCACTAAGCGGTCTGTACTGCTCTATCCACTGCATCATAGTCTTGGACAGATAGCAGTCATCCCTGGCGATGTTGCGCTTCATGGCAATGGAGTTCCAGTTGCCCGCTCCCGACTTCTTCACGTATCTCCATACACTCATCACTTCATCCATCCGGTATATCTTGCCCTCCATAAGAAGGAACAGATTGATCAGAGCATCATCCGTAAAATCGCTTGCCCGGTACAGTATCGTATAGTCATACTTCCGAGCTTTGTATATGTTGCGGCTCACAACACTTGCGTAGTGTCCCGGCCACTTACCGCTGTAACAGTAATCCTCGTATGTAAAATCACCGCTCCAGTCATACAGGCTCCCTATGGACAGCGTCTCCGGATCAGTGATCTCCTCATCATTCTCATCCACCATCTTCATTGAGTGGGTACATGCAGTATACTCCGGATGATCTTCCAGAAAATCAACCTGCTTCTGAAGCTTGTGATCATCCGTCCAGAAGTCATCACCTTCAAGATACGCAAGATACTGCCCGGTACACTTCTTCGTCGTTTCATATACATTAAGTGTCGGACGCCCTCCGGTGTTTTCGCTCCGAAGGTTAAGCTTTACCTCGGGATGCCCGGATGCGATCCTTTTAAGTATGTCCTGTGTTCCGTCCGTGGAGCAGTCATCGCCCACAACTACCTCAAACGGAAAGTCCGTCTTCTGGTTTATGACGCTCATGAGTGCTTTTTCAACGTATTGGGCATGGTTGTATGTTATGAATATAACACTCAGCTTGTAATCCATCAGCCGTTCTCTTTCCTGAATTTTTCCGTATAATCGGTGATTTTACCGTCGCTGACCTTGTATATGATCTGACAGTTGCTTATCGTAGTCAGTCTGTGTGCGATTATTATCAGAGTCTTTTTGCCCAGGAATCTGTCTATCGCTTCCATTACGGCGGCTTCGGTCTCCGAATCCAAAGCGGATGTCGCTTCATCCAGCACCATTATCTCAGGATCCCCGTAAAGTGCCCTGGCTATACCTATCCTCTGTCTCTGACCGCCGGACAGTCTCACTCCACGCTCTCCCACCATCGTATCAAGCCCTTCGGGAAGTGATTTTACAAACTCATCGAGCTGCGCCTCGCGAAGTGCCTGCCATACTTTATCTTCCTCTATATCTTCTTCCTCTATTCCGAACGCCACGTTACTTTTGATTGACTCATCGGCAAGGAATATGGCCTGCGGGATATATGCAAGCTTACGTGACCATTTGATAGGATGCTCATGGACGTTCATATCTCCGTACATAACCCGTCCATTGGTCGGTGTCAGTATCCCGAGGATGATATCGGCTATGGTTGATTTTCCGGAACCGGAAGGTCCCAGAAGTCCAACCGATGCTCCATCCGGTATCATCATATTAACATCCGTAAGAACATTTTCCGTCATGTTCGGATATCTGTATGATACATTCTCGACTCTGATTGCCGAAGGCTCCATTACCGAATCGTCGGAGTCTTTAATCATAACTCCCAGCATATCCTCGGTGTCCTTGATATCCCGATAAATAAGGTCTGCCGAAGGTTTTAGGAATACTATGAGATTCAGATAATTAACAACCTTTCCTACCGAAGGGAGCAGTTTAAATGCCGCCATTGCAAATGCCGCAAGCTGCGGGATCATGTCGTTAAGGTCCTGCCCGTTAAAAAGCTTAACAACCAGTACCATAAGTATTGTTCCCACACACACCGTTTCAATAAGATAAGCCGGAACTATACCAAGTATCTCATTATTTCTGACCGCTCTGTATTTTTGTGCTCCATGCCTCGTAAAATCATTTACAAAGTACTTTTCCCTGTGGAGAATCTTAATATCTTTGACAGCACCAAGTGCCTGATTGATAGCCTGATGCATCTTACCGTCATTGTACTGGGATATCTTGCCGTTATTCTTTGTCTTTTTATGAAACGCAAGGAGATATATTCCCGAAAATACAAGCAGAATAACAACGACCGATAAAGTGATCATCCAGTCCACTATTATCAGATATACACATAAAAGAGCCGAAACCATGACTTCCGAAAACACCGTAAACAATGTAAGCAGCATCTGGAAGAACCGCTCCGCATCAAGCATTATCGACCTGATCATTTCCGCAGAGTTCTTGTCGAGATGGTATGTGTACGGCTTCTTAAGGTAGCAGTCGATGAGCCGGCCGGACAGCCTTAACTGGTTGTTGTATATGAAAGTAAACTTGGCATATCCTATTATTGTAAGGTAAACATTTTTGACCAGATATACCGCTATCAGAACAAGAACCGCATACAGGAAAAAATCCCTGTCCGATGCTGCCCCGCTCATATCATATAATCTGCTCATCCACTTAGATGTGTGTATTGTCTCCGGCTTTCCGATCATTTCCACAAGCTGGGCAATCAGCGATACACCAACAAGCTCCATTAAAGCTCCGATAAACAGACCGATACAAAGCAGTACCGATAATACCTTTCTCTTCGTGTCGAATATGTAATTGAATTTCTTTATTATAGTCATAATCCTTATGCTCGCTTAAGAAATCCCTGCTCCCACAAATAAGGATACAGGCTCGAAAAGGCTTTCTCTCCCATCACGAATGTCGCCTCCGGGTCATTGATCACTTCATCAATCTGCTCTTTAACGCTTTTGGGATTGATAAGATCACAGTTTCCGAATGAAACAGNNCTGTTATATCGGTAAAGTATTCCTTCAAGGGCCCTTTCATCCATTCCACGATCGGAGTGTTAAACCCTATTTTGGTTCTCCTATATGCTATGTCGTGCGGCATATAAGGTGCCATGGCATCTCTTATTATAGATTTAGAGTACCCACCATGAAGTCTTGATTTCCACGGCAGACTCATTCCGAGCTGCACCATCCTATAATCCATAAACGGCATCCTGATCTCCACCGAATTGGCCATTGAATATCTGTCATAGTTTCGAAGTAATGTCGGGAGTATAGTCTCATGGCTTGAAACATACAGAACTTTTCCCAGTCTGTCCATCTTCATATATCTCGGATCCGATGCTGCCCTTACTCTTTTATAAGGCTGCCTATACGCATTTTTAATATCCGAAAGCTTTTTCTTTACCTCACTCATTCTGACCCCTAACGGCGTGGGATTTTTAATTGACATATTAGATCCGTCCTTAGGAAAACTTTCTATATATGCGGTAAGTACAAGATTCTTCTCATCTTTGGTCTTGGCATCGGCAAGAGCTTTTACAAAATCAAACGTATACCCTCCAAACAGTTCATCAGCTCCGTGTCCATCAATCGTTACAATCGTTCCGTGCCCTCTCAATGATCCATATAATAACATCATCGGAATTGGGCTTGTGAGATAAATATCCTCCTGCATATACACATATTCT
>DEEW01000026.1:0-284 GCA_002350465.1 Lachnospiraceae bacterium UBA2868 | reverse complement strand
TTATCTATGGCTTTAACCGGATCTATAGTCACGAAAGTTGATTCAATGCCAAGATAGTCTGTAACCTTTTTTGCATAATCGGTCTCATCCAGCGTAGTACCGGGAAGCGAGGCCACAAACGCATGCTGCCAGTCCCTGTTAACGTATGCGTCGTTGTCAACTCCCGCCAAATGTGCCATCGCACATATCGTAGCCGATGAATCGAGTCCTCCGCTAAGTGCAGTCCCGATCGTAACATCCGACCTCATACGAAGCTTGCATGCATCCATGAAGATCTCACGGCA
>DEEW01000031.1 GCA_002350465.1 Lachnospiraceae bacterium UBA2868 | reverse complement strand
CTGCTGGGGATCATTAATATAATACTTTCCGAACTTCTCGCCCTCAAAAACGACAAAGTGCGAGAAATTCCAGTGCAGGATGCAGGGTGGATGATTCTTGGCGAGCATACGATCCAGATCCCTGCGACTGGCCGTCACCTCGAGATTGTATTTTTCTGCTGCATAGTATATGTTCTTGGCGTTACAGCCGTTTCTGGACACACCGGTTTCCACGCGGAGTTCTTCAAGGGGCACGTATCTCCCGTAATACTGGAGTATCATTGAAAGGGATGCTGCTCCGCATTCATTGACCTCCATCTGGTATACGGTGGGAGTCTTGACGTACTCTACATGTACCTTCCTCTTCTTCTCTTTTTTGCTCTCCTTGTGATATCTGCGCGCGATCTCTTCGGGGGAAGCCTGCTTAGGTTGTTTCATCTTCTTCCTCGACAAAATCAAGCTTGTTTTTCAGATACGGAATCAATAATTCTATGGGCTTCTTGTTCTCTGTAATGATAGTGGCGGACACAAGTGTACCTGTGGAAAGCTTGATATCTTTTCCTTTTTTGGTGCTCCATGTATATCCGCTTGCAGTCATGGGATCACGCTCCAAGCGGCATCTGACCTCCACAACCGATCCTTCCTTCTCTATATCCCTTATTACTTCATCACTTGCGATCTGCATTTTCAGATCTTCCTCAGATGCAACATGACTGCTGATAGTATCAACAACACCCTCAATATGCCCGTACTCCTGCTTATCAACTGTGGAAGGATAAATGTATGCCTTCATACCCGGCTGGAGCTTGAATGCGTCAGCAAGCTTTACATAGCAGATAGCCTGATCATTGCCCAAATCTCCCGACAGCAGGGATGCAACCCTTCCTCCTTCGCTTATGGCCTGACCTTCTGAAATTGCAACATCATATACTTTACCGTCCACGGTAGATTTGATCTCACCCTTTGCAGCCTTATTCAGAAGAGCCTCCCTTTGGGCCTTAAGGTCGATAAGCACCGCGGATTTCTCATTATTAAACTGCTGCTCATAGTTCTCCGCATCGAGCTCTCCCTCGCCCTCCGCAAGAACGCTCTTAAGCTCCAGTTCATCTATCTCGTCCTTTAACGACTTGTAAGCCGCTTTGGCGTTATAGTAATCCTGCAAAACTTCGGAATACTCGGTTGAAGCAATGGTATTTTGAGCCGTTGTAGCGGACAGTCCGTTCACGTATTCAAGGTATGATTTTCTGGCTGCGTCAAGGCTGGTGTTTGCAGACCTTACATTCTCTTCTTCTCTCTCCATTAATACTCTTGCATCATTGGCGGCCGCTTCCTTGGCTTCAAGATCTGCAAGACCTGCATCGTATGCGTTTCTCTCCTCTTCGGTATGCTCAAGGGCATCGAAGTTGTAGTACCTGGCATCAAAAGCCTCCTGCGCCGAATAATAAGCTTCCTGCAAGGAAATATAGTTATTCTTGGCAGACTCGTATCTGGAGTAATATGTTTCGTAATCTGTATTGGCTTCGTTATATTTAAGCTGCGGCTCCTGATCTGTAATACTTAATGTAGCAAAAAACTGCTGCTTGTATGCAAGCATCTGTGCTTCCTTCTCCTCGGCAACCGCCTTAGCCTCGGGAAGTTTTTCCTTCTTGAGCTCAAGTTCTGCCTTGGCACTTATGGCATCCTTATCAGCATTTTGAGCCGACAGCTTGATCTGTGCCATATTTTCGGTATCCGTTGTCACAACGTCCATTTCGGAATCAAAAGTCATATTCTCGACATACTGAATCCTTGTATCAAGCTGTTTGATCTTGAATATATCCTCTTCATCCCCTATGGTTGCTACCACATCTCCGACATGAACAAAATCCTCGTCATTTATGTTTACAGAAACAACAAACCCTTCGATCTGCGAATAAATATAATCGGCTCCCTCTGCATTAAGATATATCCCGCTTGTATCAACCTTTGTCGGAAGTGAGCCGAAATTACCCCATATCAAAAGCCCTGCAATAATGATAAAAGCACCGATGATAGATATCCACGCAACAGGAGATACAAGAATGATCATCCGGTCAAGCTTGTCCTGTGCAGCAACTCTATTCAGTGCTTCTTTGTTATATGCGCCCTTCAATTATATTCCCCTTATTATCCCCTAAACTTCTACTCGCCGAACTTTTCCTTGAGCTTCATCTCAGTCGATACAATCATAGCTATTGTCATCGTTACAGTCTGCACAAGGATAACAACGAGCATTGCCAGAAGCTCACCCCAGTGTACAGACACTGTTAACAGTGCATAGAAAACTATGCTTACCGGAAGAGATACGATTCCATAGATAAACGTATTCTTACCGCAATATACGTTGGCGAAATCCCAGGCCTCCTGACTTGCCTTTGAACGTCTGGTTCTGTATCCTACAGTGTTATTAATCTCTTTGGGAGGTCTTGTTTTCATGATATAACCGGTAATGATCGCAACAACAGGAATAATTATCAGACAAACCACAAACATTATATTAAGCCCCATTAACATATTTTGCCTCCGTTATCTTCGATTGAAATCCACAGCTGAATAAATACATAAAAACGCCAAGACACTATATTGTGTCCCGCACAAGAAGAATAATACCATATGATGTGCTTCATTGTAAAGATTCTCTATGATACAAATTCAAAGTGACGCTTTATTACTTCAGTTGAAATAATAAAAGCGCAGACTAAGTCTGCGCTTTTGTTCACTATTGCGGTATGAATCATCTATCATTTTTTCCCCGACTTCGCAAAATCATTTGCAGTAGCCTGCGTGGCAAAGGCAACCGATGACAGTACTCCCAAAGCTTCAACCACGATCACACCTATAGCGGCGGCAAGAGCCGCTTCGAGTGCAACTGCCACATCAATGGCAAGAAGGACAAATACTTCGGCTTCCGTTACGGCTGTCGTTGTGGTAGCTATTGACTGAGCCTCAAACAGAAACAGGATGGCAAATATGATACATCCGCCGTTTACCATCTCAAGCTCTTCCGGTGAAAGGTTCTCGGGACTGTGCGGTATGGGAATGTAGTATACATCTTCCGTGTTCTGATATACTTCCCATTTCCAATCCTCAAGCAGAATCTGTTTGGATTCGTCATCCGCAAGATCCTCCACGGTCTTGTTGATTCTGTCAGTCATAGCCTTAACACCAGCCTTGGTATTCTCATAAGGCAGAACCTGAATGACAGTCTTGGGTGGAGTGTCGAGAACACGGTATTCCTTGTCATCATTGTATTCCAGTCCGTATTTGTCAAATACCTTCTTGGGATCGGCGATGAACTCCTTCTTGAAATCCTCTGATTCCCAGCACTGTGAGAATACCTCACCAAGCTTGGTCGCCTGATCTCCCAGATAGTCCTTCAGTTCTTCCTTAGACACGTTCTTCTTATCTTCCATTTAACCCTCCTTTACGGATAAAATGCCCTTTTTCCACAACCTGTTTATCATAAAGAACAGATATTGAGACTGGATAGCCGGAACTTTTGTATCATTTACAATTTCAGTCACAATTTCACGTCTAGTATAGCACCCCTGTTTTGCCAATTCAAACACTTTTTTCACAAGCGCTTCACCGTTCTTCTCGCGTATCACAAGGGCTGAGCCACGATCGCTCTCCACATACAGATCATCTTCCTTTTGTACTACATTAAGATACGGCGGAGCATATATGATATCATCAGGCTCCAGAGTTACTTTCATATTCTCCTTTATCATCCGTCCTATCTTATCAAAGAGATCCTCCGCATCAGTAAACTCTTCCTTCGCCAGTATGATCATTCCCTCCGGGTGCTCATCATTGGCCCACGTTGGCGTTGTGAGTGTTACTGTCCTCGTGCACATATTGATAAGAAATCCCGAAACACATGATATGGTCCCGCTTATTGCCTCCTTGCCGGTTCTTCCTTCGTTTCTTCCGACATCGGCAAAATGATTTCCCGGAGCCTCATCATACTGTGGCAGGAGTTCCACCAGCGCAAGCTCCTCCGGTGTAAAGGCTTCACATACCTGTTTGAACATATCCTGCGAGAGGATCGAAAAACGGTAGATAAACCTGCCGTCCTCATTAAGTTCCTTAATAAGCGGCTTAAGCCTTTCAATATTCCTCGTGGATACTGCCGTCGTTATCTGCGGGAGATTATCGAATTCCTTAAAATAATCATCCTTAAAATGCTCGTAATCGGGATTATCAAGAGGCTCCGTTCCAAAATACAGTGTCCCCTCACCCGCGGCGCTTCCAAACAGTTCCTTTGCCCGGGCAAGTATATCCTTCCAAAGTGCGGCATTTTCATCGGTATATCTGAACAGTCCGCGAAGAGGTCCGGCGTTAAGGCCGCAGAATTCGCATCCCACCGAGCATCCATTTGCAAGTTCAAACGTCAAAGGTGTATGGATGATCATCATATTCTGAGGGCCGAGATCCAGAAGGCACCTATCCATCTGACGCTGTCTCCATTTTTGAAACTTTGGTTCCGAAGGAGTACAGTCTTCCCTTGTCTTTGCTACGGTCCTGATCTTCCTATTTACAAAATCGGCATACAGTTTCCCCTTTGATTCGGGGTAAACAGCCACAAGACGCATCGGATCATCAGGATCCGTATGCGAAAGTGCTACATCTTCCGGTGTAAGAGGAAAGCCGTACTTATCAAGTGTGCCCTTCGGATCCTTTTTAAGTTCTTCCTCGAATCCGGGGATCATAGTTATATATTCCAGTACTCTCTTGACCCAACCTATCGCTTCCCTGTCATCATCATACACATCTTTTCCTGCCATGGTATCCACTCCCTGTCTTATGCCTGTATGCTTCCGAAAAGTCTGCTGTCATATATATATCCCTGTTTCCAGAACTGATTGAGCATCCAGAATACATTTTCAGGTTTCGCATCATATTCGCCGGTAACAATACGAACTATTTCATGCTTGTTCCAGGTACCGTCCTGCAGAAGTTCGATCACCCGCTTCGCATACGGCCTTGACAGCTTGTCGAGCGCAAATATCATGCCCCCGAACCTGCTTTGCAGCGAGTCACCGTACATCGTTTCACAGCGTTCAAGATAAGGATACAGCCGCAGCGGCTCTTCATCCGGAATGTCCGTTATCATGTATTCATCAATTATCTCTTCCATGATCTTTGCACATTCATCCGCACTTTCAAAATATCTCTTCACCGGCTCGGCAACACCGTTGGGGAACTTATCGGTCATATGGCATGGCGTGATTAGCCTGATGCTCTTTTCAGCCATGTTTATCACGAAACCGTCCGCACAGCATATGGTTCCGGGATCACCCTCCCTTACATCTTCTTCCTTAACGTGTTTTGCCTGGCCGCCTACAACGGTAAAGGGCACAAATGTCGGTGCTTCGGGAAACATGGGTAGGAGTTCCACGCGAAGCAGTTCCATGGGAGTAAACTCTGCGAATATCTTCTCCGCCATTTCAACCGATCTTAATGTAAACCTGTGGATGAATCCGGCACTGGAATAAAGCTTGTGTACGAGCCTGCGAGTCCTCTCGATATCCCTGTCGGCAACCGCTGTGGTTATCTGCGGGATGAACCGGAACTCTTTGACAAAATCCCCTTCGAACAGTTCGTAATCGGGATTATCAAGCGGCTCCGTCGCAAGATAGAGCGTTCCGAACCCTGCCGCATCTCCTATTATCCTGTGTGCATCGGCCAGGATCTGTCTGAACATTGCGGCATTTTCTTCAGTATAACGGCATATCTTCTGCAGTTTCGGAGCTCCCAACCCGCAGAAATCACAGCCTACCGAGCATCCCAGATCCAGCTCGATTGCAAGGGGGCAGTGAACGAATGCCTTGTTGACTCCTCCGACTCCGGCGAGACACCTATTCATCTGCCTCTCGCGCCATTTGATCATGCGGGGGTTTGAAGGTTTGCAATATTTATCAATCATCATGTCTCTTGCCGCGAATTTGTTGGCAAGAAACTGCCTGAATCGAAATGCCGCTTCGGGAAGAAGATCGATGGCATCGGGATCCTCGTCCAGCCTTTTACGCTCCTGTGCATACTCATCATTAACGAGGAATTTCATTTCCTCGGGATCGACATCAAGATGATGTTTTGCAAGGAATGCTTCTGAATCTTCGTTAAACTCGTCCCTTACATAGGGAAGTGTTGCATACATCTCAAGGAAACGCTTTGTATCCGCAACAAGCCTGTTTATCCGCTCCAGATCCTCCGCCGTCATCTGATCGTTCATCAGCCTCCGGGATCTTAAATCTTTTT
>DEEW01000194.1:4548-7563 GCA_002350465.1 Lachnospiraceae bacterium UBA2868 | reverse complement strand
GCGGAACAATAGATTTTAAAACAGGGTCATCGGGCTCAAAAGGTGATGAGCGCGAAAAGGTGATTCTGCTTGATGAAGACGTTATCAACCGTTCAATTCCGCTGATACTGTGTACGGAAGAAGATGTGGAAGGTGCTCACGGAGCTGCCATAGGGAGCCTTGATGAGAAAATAATGTTTTATATAAAGAGCCGGGGCATATCCCCCGAAGAGGCAAAGAGACTTGTAATATTCGGTATGTTTGAAAGCCTTCTGATGCAAGCGGGTAATGAATCACTTGGGAATAGGGTGCAAAAATGTCTGCAGAAAATACGAATGTAAGAACAAATGAAGATATAAGGAACGATTTTGTGCTTATATCTCAAAATGAATATGCATACCTTGATAATGCCGCCACTTCCCAAAAGCCGGGGTGTGTTATTGAGGCTGAAAAGAGATTTTATACGGATATGAATGCAAACCCGATGCGGGGATTTTATCCGCTAAGTCTTGAAGCAACGGCTGCATACGAGAATGCCAGAGGATGCGTGGCAGATTTTATCGGTGCTTCGTGTCCCGAAGAAGTTGTGTTTACGAGAAATGCCACAGAAAGCATCAATCTAGTGGCCTACAGCTGGGGCCTTAGTAATATCAGTGAGAGTGACGAGATTGCGGTATCAGTGTCGGAGCATCACAGCAACATGCTTCCATGGCAGATGGTATCAAAGGCTACCGGAGCAAAGCTTAATTATATAGAATGTGAGCCTGACGGAAGCTTCTCTGATGAAGAACTTGAAAGAGCGATCAACAGTAGAACAAAACTTGTTGCCATCACCCATGTATCCAATGTTCTCGGAAGACGCAATCCCATAGAAAAGATTGCCGAAATGGCCCATTCATATGACGCTTACGTACTTGTTGATGCATCACAGAGCATTCCCCATATGAAGATCGATGTACAAAAGCTGGGAGCTGATTTTCTGGCCTTTTCCGGACATAAGCTTCTGGCGCCTATGGGAATAGGAGCTTTGTACGGGAGAAAATCACTTCTTGAAGATATGCCGCCCTTTCTTACAGGCGGCGAAATGATAGAGAGCGTAAGACTGGACGGTGCGACATATGCGGAAGTTCCGCATAAGTTTGAAGCGGGCACAGTAAATGCTGCCGGAGCATATGCACTTTCCGAGGCAATAAAGTACATAAACGGCATAGGATACGAATACATTAAGGAGAGAGACAGGGCTCTTACGGCAAAGGCGATGGAGGCGCTTCGTAAAACAGAGCATGTCCGTATACTGGGGAGTGAGGATCCTTATGATCATAACGGAATAATCAGTTTTACGATCGATAACGTTCATCCTCATGATATTTCGGAAGTGCTTGCGCAGGATAAGGTATGTATTAGAGCCGGGCATCACTGCGCCCAGCCGCTTTTGGAACATTTAAAAATCGGTTCCTGTGCAAGGGCAAGCATAATGTTTTATAATAGCGAGGATGAGGTCGAAAGGTTCATAGAGTCTGTGGCAAGTGTCAGGAGAAGACTCGGATGGGCTTAGGACCGCGTTAATCTGGTATCATAAACGAAATAGTTTATTTCTTTTACGATAAATTCGGAGACGGATATGGATAGCAGAAATCTATACAATGAAATACTTACAGAGCATAATATGAGACCGTATTACAAGCATGAACTCGAAGATGCCGATCTTGTTCTTGAAGGAGTGAATCCGAACTGCGGGGATGATATATGGCTGAAATTAAAGCTTGACGGAGATGTTATAACGGATGGTGCTTTTGTTGGGGACGGATGCGCAGTCTCCCAGGCATCTGCGGATATAATGCTTGGACTTGTTATCGGCAAGACAAAGAGTGAAGCGATAAGGCTCATCGATATGTTCACGAGAATGATAAAGGGTGAGGCCGGCGAGGAAGAGATCGAAGAGCTTGAAGAAGCTTCGGCACTAAAAGATATATCCCATATGCCTGCAAGAGTAAAATGTGCGGTTCTCGGATGGCATACACTTGAGGAAATGATAGGTGATAAAGGCGGTGCTGTGTCATGATGATCTCGACTAAAGGAAGATATGCGATAAGGGTAATGACTGAACTTGCGGGACATGATTCTGATGAAAGGATTCCGCTTAAAGATATTGCAACAAGCCAGAACATCTCTCTTAAATATCTGGAAAGCATTATGTCACTGCTTGTAAAGAATAATCTTGTGGATGGCGTGTCCGGAAAAGGCGGAGGGTACAGGCTTCTAAGACCGGCAGATAAGTACAGCCTGCTTGAAATATTAAAAGTAACCGAAGGTGACGTAGAGCCGGTATCATGTACCGCGATGGAAGGCGGAGAATGCGACAGACTCGGGAAGTGTCCCACATATCCGGTATGGAAAGAGTTATCGGATCTGATAACGGATTTTCTCGGAAATAAAACACTTTACGATCTTATGGGAGAAGAAAAATGACACTTAATCAGTTGAAATATGCAATCGCCATATCAAAAGAAAACTCGCTTAACGATGCGGCCAAGAAACTGTTTATATCCCAGCCGTCTCTTACAGGTGCAATGCACGCCCTTGAGGACGAAATAGGGTTTGATATCTTTATAAGGTCAAAAAGCGGAATTTCCCTCACCGTAAAGGGTGCCGAATTTATAGGTTATGCTAAATCGGTTGTGGAGCAATATGATATCCTGGATGCGAAATATATATCCAAAACGGATATCAAGAGGCATTTCAGTGTTTCAATGCAGCACTATTCGTTTGCGGTTAACGCATTCGTTGAAATGGTCAAGGAATTCGGATATGAGGAATATGAATTCGAAGTACATGAAACGAAGACACACGAGATAATCAAAAATGTCCGAAATCAGAAGAGCGAGCTCGGTGTCATATATATGAATGATTTTAACAGGAAGGTATTAACAAAGGTGCTTTCAGAAGAAGGACTTGAGTTTACCCCGCTGTTTGATTGCGGAATATGCGTATATATCGGCAAGAACAATCCACTTGCAAAAGAAAAGCTTAAATCGA
>DEEW01000194.1:352-4500 GCA_002350465.1 Lachnospiraceae bacterium UBA2868 | reverse complement strand
GATTATCCGTGCCTTGTATTTGACCAGGGAGAGTATAACTCGGCATACTATGCCGAAGAGGTTATGAGCACACACGAATATAAGCAGATCATCCGGGCAAATGACCGTGCTACCATGCTTAACCTTATAAGCGGGCTGAACGGTTATACACTGTGCTCGGGAATACTGTGCGGCGATCTCAACGGAGACGAATACTGCGCTATCAAGCTTGATACCGATGAGAAAATGACGATAGGATATATATCCCGCAAATCATCGATAATCAGCGAGATAGGGCAGCGGTATATTGAAGAGATTTCCAAGTACAAGGATATGGCGCTGATTTAAGTCTAAGCAGTTCTTTATTTATAAACAGTGTAACTATTCCCATTGTACCAACAATCATCATCAAAACATTTAAGTTAATGGCTTTGATTGCGGACAGGGGTGTCAGTATGCTCAAAAGGATCATGGCGGCTGCGCCGCCAATAGCAAAGTACAGCCGCCATTTGGGTGGTAAGAGCATACGGCATACATCATTATAAAAACAATAAGTGCGTTAATCATGGTTATTTTGTGCTTCTGGTTAATAATAAGTGTAGTTGTCATGAGGCGGATCAGATATTTGTTATCAATCAGGGGCAGATCGTCCAGCAGGGAAGACATGAAGAACTTGCCGCCATCGACGGGTTGTACAAAAACTTTGTAAGCGACAGGCGTGAAGCCGCAAGCTGGAAAGTACACAGTTTGTAAATCTCACGTTTATTGTGTATAATTTCATCTGTATATTTGACTAAGATTGCTGAACTATATGGTGTAGCGATCTTTAAATGGTGAGGTTTACTCATAACCCAGAGGAGAGCTGGTATGGAATTTACAATGATCGAAACAGGATGGCTGTCGATATTACCTCCGCTTATAGCAATAGTTCTGGCGCTGATAACCAAGGAAGTTTATTCTTCTTTGTTTATCGGCGTCTTTTCGGGTATGCTCATATACAGCTTTTACAGCGGAAACTCCGTTATATACGCTGCAAGGCTAACATTTGACATGATGAGCTCCAAGATAGCCGATAATGCATACATGATCATATTTCTGGCACTTCTGTGGGCAGTTGTCATGCTTGTTACAAAGTCCGGAGGAAGCCTTGCCTACGGCAAATGGGCCGGAGAGAAGATCAAAAACAAGAGGGCAGCTGCATTTGCAACCTCGCTTCTCGGAATACTCATATTCATTGATGACGGATTTAACTGCCTGACTGTCGGAACGGTTATGCGCCCGATCACGGACAGGCTTAAGATATCAAGAGAAAAACTGGCATATATAATAGATGCCACGGCGGCCCCTGTGTGTATCATAGCACCGGTATCAAGCTGGGCTGTTGCGGTTGCAAGTGAAGTCAGCGAAAAGAACGGCTTTAATGTTTTTCTTTCGACTATTCCGTACAATTTCTATGCACTGATGACCATAATCATGGTATTTTTCATCTCATTTACCGGCAGAGACTTCGGCCCCATGAAAAAGGCTGAAGAGAGAGCAGGACAGGAGAGCGTATCCCAAAATGAAGGAGCAGAATCAGCCGAATCTAAAGGGAAGGTTGTGGATCTTGCATTACCTATCCTTGTGCTTATAGTATGTGCCATACTTGGCATGGCCTATGTCGGAGGGTTCTTTGAAGGAGTCGGTTTTTCGGAAGCTATCGGCTATAATCCGACAGCAGGGCTTTCTCTCGGTGCATTTGCCGGACTGATATGTGCCCTTATACTGTATCTTCCGAGAAAACTTATGAAACCGAAGGAGTTTATGGACTGCATTGTCGGAGGGATCAGTAACATTGTTCCGCCGATGCTCATTCTTATACTTTCATGGACGCTTGGGGGAGTATGCAGGCAGCTTATCGGAACCGGTGTATTTATTTCGGGATTTGTGAGTGATTCCAATCTTCATCTTGGAGTACTTCCTTTCCTGATATTTGTAATTGCAGCACTTATGAGCTTCTCAATGGGTACGTCGTGGGGAACCTTCGGTATGCTTATCCCTATCATCACAATGATATGCGAGGCGGACGGAGCAGGAGCAATGCTCATCCCGGCGCTGGGAGCAACCCTTGCGGGCTCTGTGTACGGAGATCACTGTTCACCCATATCCGATACGACGATACTGGCTTCTACCGGGGCTGACTGCAAGCATATAAGCCATGTGGAGACGCAGTTGCCTTACGCGACGCTTGTCGCAGTCGTTTGCGCTGTGGGTTATCTTATTGCCGGATTTATGCTCACACCTTGGATTGCAATCGCGGTTGAGGTCGTACTGCTTGTAGCGGCAATTTATTTTCTCGGCGGAGCCGGGGAGAGTTTTTTCAAGGGAGATAAGGCGTGAACAAAGAGATTTCCGAATTGTTTATGTACGGAAGCCTGGATGAGAACAGTATTCTTAGCAGACTTGGCTATATTTTTGAAGTTATTGAGAGGGGTGACTATAACCGGACTGAGGTTGTAAGAGACATTAAGGCCCAGTTAAAGAGACTGCTCGTACTTGGCACCGACTACGGATTTGATGATAATCTGTGGCATAATTATATTGCCTTCTTCCTGATGATGAGTGAGAATCCTTTTTCCCTTGTATGTGAGAAGAGTACTATAACCGAGGGAACGGTAACTAAAATAGTTAAGGAAGATTTGTCCAATATCAGAAAAATATTTTTCTATGATTTTGCCGAAGTAGAGAAAAAGCTGGGAATCCGCTGCTTTTCCTTAATGGAAGATTACCGGGCGGTCAAAAAAAACAGGAAGATATATAACTGGAATGTAAGCGAAAAGGTGCAGGCACTTTCGAAGAAACTGGAAGATGCCGCTGATGACGAGGCGTTCTACCGGACTGTCACCGATTTCTACCGTGATCACGGAGTAGGACTGCTCGGACTTAACAAGGCATTCCGCGTGGAGGAAAAATCATCCGGCGGAATTGATTTTATTGCTATTAACAATATGGACGAGGTATCCCTTGATGATCTTGTGGGATACGAGATACAAAAGAAGAAGCTGATCGAGAATACCGAGGCATTTGTAGGAGGAGCCCGTGCAAATGATGTATTGCTGTTCGGAGACAGCGGAACCGGAAAATCCACCAGCATAAAGGCCATTGTAAATGAGTTCTATGGTTCCGGGCTTCGGATGATCGAGATCTATAAGTATCAGTTCAAGGATCTGTCGAAGATCATCGCGCAGATCAAGAACCGGAATTATCGCTTCATCATCTATATNNAAGTATCTGTCGACCATCATATCAACCATCAAAAACAGAAACTATAAGTTTATTATCTTCATGGATGATCTGTCGTTTGAAGAGAACGAGATAGAGTACAAATATCTTAAAGCGGTCATAGAAGGGGGCGTAGAGACAAGACCGGATAATATTCTGATCTATGCAACCTCAAACAGAAGGCATCTTATCAAAGAAACATGGAATGACAAGGATGATCATACAAATCAGGAGGATATTCATCACTCCGATACAGTAGAAGAAAAGCTGTCTCTTGTTAACAGGTTCGGTATCACAATCGGATATATGAAACCGATGCCGAAGGAATATGAGAATATCGTCGTAACCCTTGCGAAAAGGGCCGGATTATCCATGGATGAGGCGGAACTTAAGAGGGAAGCGATGGTATGGGAAATGTCTCATGGCGGTATTTCCGGAAGGACAGCGCAGCAATTCATCAATTACCTTATATATCGGAATAAGAACTAAAGAAGTAAATGGGTATGGATTTTTTGGTCGGAGAGTGATATCATACTGTATTGTTAGTGATGGCTAACAGTGGAACTGTANNAACAGCAGAACTGTAACAATAAGACACAGTATTGGCTAAAGAGCAGTCGAGTGTTAGCGATATCTAACAAGAATAGCAAAGGGAGGAGATCGGCGATGAAACTAAGTGAAGTTAAGACCGGTAAACATGGATTAATAGGCTCACTGGGACATGATGAGAGGTTCTTAAACAGGATAATATCCATAGGGCTGACAGAGGGAGCAAAATTTCAAGTCGTTAAAAATGACAGAAAGATGCCTGTGCTTGTCTATGTAAGGGAGACACTGCTTGCTCTTAACAGGAAAGATTGTGAAAGAATTGAGGTTGCGGAGGTAAGAGGATGAACTGTATAGCACTG
>DEEW01000194.1:0-148 GCA_002350465.1 Lachnospiraceae bacterium UBA2868 | reverse complement strand
TAATTCCGATGAGGAGATCATAAGGCATTAAAGCGAATAAGGGGAGGGTTTAAGAAGAAGTGAGCATATAAGAGGTTGTAGAACCTCTTATTTTGCATTAAAAGAAAAAATCCAAAAAATTTTATGTCATAGTCTTGACACGAGCGGG
>DEEW01000082.1:20757-23033 GCA_002350465.1 Lachnospiraceae bacterium UBA2868 | reverse complement strand
GCAAGGACAGATATTTCCAGACAAATGCCAAGAAGCTTGTTCCCGAAGGCGTTGAGGGACGAGTTGCCTATAAGGGAACCGTTGAAGATACTGTATTCCAGCTTATCGGCGGTATCCGCTCGGGTATGGGTTACTGCGGAACACCTACGATAGAGGATCTCAAGAAGAACGGAAAGTTTGTGAAGATATCGGCTGCGGCACTTCGCGAGAGTCATCCGCACGACATACACATTACGAAAGAAGCTCCGAACTATTCGGTTGATGAATGATCATGGGAAAATATATTTTAAATGATTTTAAAAGGGCGATGGGCTCAAAATGGACAAGGATATATCTGCTTGCCGGCCTTGTGCTTATATTGCTCGCAAATATCGCAGTCATATGTTTCAGATTCATATACGGATCTAATGAAGGCACATTTGCATACAACGTTTTTGAGTACGCATCATGGTGTTTTCTCATCCCCTATTACAGTTGTATTGTGATCGGGGATATTGCCATCGGAAGAGGGGGCGACAGGCCTGAACAGGCGGGAACAAAGCTTAAACCATGGCAGTATTATATTTCCAAACTCGTGATCGCCATAATGCTTGCGGTATGTTTTTTTGCCGCGGCATTTATCACTCTTTATGTGGTTACTGCTCTGTTCCACATTAACGAAGGAGTTATTCCCTGGATGGTTATAAGGCTCTTTTTCAGTAAAGCGGTTGTTGCTCTTCCCTTGTGGTTTGCGGGAATATGTTTTGCTATTATGTTTCTGATGCTGTTTGAAAAGCGAATGCTTGCATACGGATATTTTGCGCTGCTTGTATTTGTAATCCCCCAGTGTATCAGGATCTTTTCACTGGATTCCTTTAAATTTGAGTTTTTCAGACTGATCAGGAGATATACTATTACACAGAGTTTTGGGCTCGTGCCCTATCCCTCGTATCCCGACAGAAGTGTACCGCTTATAGTTGCAATCGGTATCGTATACGGGCTTGTTGCAACGGTTATAGGACTTGTTGTGTATTGCAAGAGGCAAGGTAAATGGAACTGAAAGTACTTAAAGATAAGAGGTTTCCCCTTGTAATGGTAAGCAGCTTTATCTGGGGAATCGCAGCTCATGGTATGATGTTGTTTAATAAATTTTCATATCATGACGATGCTTTGTGGGTAGATGGGTTTAACGATATAGATACATATGGTCTTGGCAGGTGGGGACGTGCGGTTGCCGGAATAATTGCCCGGATGATCTTCGGAGGCAAGCACAGCAGTACCCCACTGTTTTTTGGCTTGTTTACTATAGCCTGTATAGCGCTGATGCTTTATCTTTCATGCAAAAGACTGAGAATACAGGATACACTTGTTATAATATCTCTTTCCGGTGTAATGGTTTGTTTTCCGGCTGTCACAGGTATGTTTGGATTTATGTTTGTGGCACCCTATTTTTTCTTTGGCTCATTTCTTGGTGTTATGGGAGGATATATTTACTATTCTAATAAAACCAAAATGACATTTGCTGTTTGCACTGTCTTGATGGCTCTTTCCGTTGCACTTTATCAGGCTAATATTCCTATTAATCTCATGATTTTACTCTTATTTATGCTTGATGACGTGTGCACTTTGGATATGGATTGGAAAGACTATTTTATAGTTGCTGCCAAGAATATTCTGTTGTGCGTTTGTTTTATGGCCGAGTATTTGTTATCGAACTCCGCTGCACTTAAGATCAAGGGAATGGCCCTGTCCGATTATAAGGGGGTCAGTTCATTCGGGATGACAACTCCGGTAGACTATATTTCGCGTATTATAACTGCGTACAAAAGATTTATTAAGCCTGTTGATTATGTTGGACGACAGGGTGTGTCAGCAAATATGTTTCCTTGGAGCCTCAAGTATTACCATATTCTTCTCATAATCACTACGCTTGTTCTGCTTATCATGTATATCCGTACGTTTAAAAATAACAGAAAAGTTGTACAGGTTCTTCTGATCATAGCGATCAGCCCACTGTTTGCATATTCAATTTACGCAATGGTAACCGAATCAGAGATTCATGGACTTATGACATATGGGGAAGTGTTTCTGTTCTTTCTTCCTGCATATTTTTGGTCACGCTTTGCGGAAAACGATAGTTGTGATCTGAAGCGATTAAGAATTGTTCTGGGGTGGGTGACTGTTTCTTTAACCTTAGTAATCGGTGTGGTTTTTGCAAGGTATGCCAATGTATGCTATCTCAAGGCCAATGTAATGCTGCAGGAAGCAATCGGTTATTATAACTGCCTGATAGCAAG
>DEEW01000082.1:14979-20667 GCA_002350465.1 Lachnospiraceae bacterium UBA2868 | reverse complement strand
ATTTACCTTCCGCCATATCACAGAAATTCGATAATAAACGATTATGCATGGGAGGAGACCATGGAACTGTGGTGTGGTTTTTCTCCTGTAAAAGCTGATCCGGGAACTGTTTTATCAACAGATACTGTTGATGAGATGCCAACTTATCCGGATGAAGGCTCTGTAAAGATGGTGGATAATACGATTGTTGTGAAGTTTTCTGATTGAAAACTTTAGTTGAAAATAGCGTTTTTATAAGGTATGATTTAATGTATGAGTTTTGATGACAGCACAAGGGAAAGTAATCTTTCCGGTAAGTTTATGATAGATACCGTGCGGCTTCAGGAGCTGCAGGATGTATATGCGCAGGTTGCGAACCTGTTTATTTTTTGTGTGGATGAGCAGGGAAAGCGTGTTACGGAAATGTCCGGTAATCCGGAGGAGATTGCCCGTGTAGTAAAGCTTCTTGATGAAATGCAGATAAGAGCTGCAATAAACAGGGTGCTATTCAACACGGTAGAAGAGCAGGTTATAGAGAACACCGAATACCGTAACATGAAAATCGCCACAGTCGGCGTGAGAGTTGGAGGAACGCCTGCTTTTGCGTGGTTTATATGCGGAATCGGACCCGATGAGGGTGGCGAGAACGATATCAATAATTTCGAAAGTACAATTCCCCTTTACAAGTTTAATGCATCCGTTGATCTGATACGTGAAGTGTCTAACCGTATCTACGGAGAAAAATATACCACTGCCAATGCTGTGGCTGATGCTAAGCGTGCTATTTCCACAACCGAAGAGATGCAGGACGCTTTAAAGAGATCCGAGGCAATGACAGGAGTAGTTTCTCAGCTTGGATCTGATGAGGCTTTTGAGATCATTGCCAACAGAGTGCTTGACTACACCGGCAAATATGCCGAAATATCGCATGCATATATTTTACGTCCGAACCGGGACGGGAACGGAATTGAGATAATCGGAAGTTATGTGGCGACGGGGCAATCCCCGCTTGATCCGGTCATAGATATAATGTCACAGTCATTTCTCTCTCAGATCGGGGATCAGACAAGGATTATATCATATCGTACAAGGATAGATGAGAAGAACCGTGACTGGCTGGACTCCATAGGGGTCTCGGCAGCGGTAGCCATTCCCATTGCCATAAACGGCAAGACCGCAATGTACGCATTTTATGTGGACAATAAGCCGAATCGGGAATGGGGCATAGAAGAAGTCAAGTTCTTCGGGGATGCCACCAAAGTCATCCAGTCGAGTGCCACGAACCGCATCCAGCGTAATTCCATAACAAGTTCATACAAGTCACTTGAGACGATACTGGATAATGTTGGATCGGCTATATACGTCCGTGATGTCAGCAGTTCGAACATTGTATATGTAAACAGAATGTGCAAAAACACATTCGAGAACGAGATAAAAAGCGGTGCTATAGTGGGGCTGTTTGAGGAGTCGAGCAGATATAATACCGCTTCAAGCTACAGAGAGGTCAATTACAAGGAGCGCAACCGCTGGTATGATGTTACTTCAACAAACATGACGTGGGTCGACGGCCGGAGGGTTGTTCTCTATGCAATCATAGATGTTACCGAGAAGAAACAGTACCAGAAAAAGATAGAGCAGCAGGCAAACAATGATTTTCTGACTGGATTGTACAACAGAATGTGCTGTGAGAGAGACCTGCTGAGGATTATTGACGAGGCAAAAGAATGCGGAGGAAAGGGTGCCGTAATCTACCTCGACCTTGATGATTTTAAACATATCAATGACGGATTGGGGCATCAGTACGGAGATGTGCTGTTAAAGGCTATCTCCAGCAGCCTGACCAGGATTAACGGTGTTGAGAATACCTGTTACCGCATGGGTGGTGATGAGTTTGTCATTCTGGTTCCGCACACGAGTTATGACAGATTTGAACAGATTATAGAGGGTATCAGGGTAGTGTTCAACAAGCCCTGGTTCTTAAAGGGTGCCGATTACTACTGTACTTCCAGTATCGGTGTTGTTACATTCCCGGATGAAGGCGAGACCGTTCAGGATCTTATCCGTAAAGCTGATATCGCGATGTATACCGCCAAGAAATCAGGTAAGAATAAGCTTGCTCATTACACTGATTCTTCCGACGAAGAGGCATATAAGCGCCTTGATATGGAAAAGAGTATGAGGGCAGCCACTGCGACCGACTACGATCAGTTTGAGGTTTATTACCAGCCTATAGTTGATATTACAAAGCCGGGTAATCCGTGTACTGGGGCGGAAGCGCTTATCAGATGGAATTCGACCGAACTCGGTTTCATTTCACCTGCGGATTTCATACCTCTTGCCGAATATCTGGGGCTCATCAACCCAATAGGTCATCATGTGTTACAGAAAGCCTGTGAAGCGGTTAAATACTGGAATGAGAACGGGCATCCCTACTACAAGGTCAATGTAAACCTTTCGGTTGTGCAGCTTATGCAGAATGATATAGTCGACACGATCGCAAAGACAATAGAAGAAACAGGAGTTAATCCGAGAAACCTGACACTCGAAGTTACCGAGTCACTTGCCATTAACGATATGGAGCGTATGAAGAGGATACTGGGGAATATCAAGAAACTGGGTATCAGAATTGCGCTTGATGATTTTGGAACAGGGTACTCATCACTTAATCACATCCGCGAGATTCCTCTGGATGTTATTAAGGTTGATCAGTCTTTTGTCAAGGATCTTGCTACGGATCAGTACGCACAGTCCTTTGTCAGAATGATCGGCGAGCTCGCAGATGCACTCGGAGTACGCGTCTGTGTTGAAGGTATCGAGACAGCAGAGCAGTTCAAGGCTCTTGAAAACATGAATGTCAGAATGGTGCAGGGATTTTATTTCGACAAACCAATGCCGAGAGATGCCTTTGAAGAGAAATATTTATTACCTTAATTAATATAGACAGAAGGGAGTATACCATGCAAAAGATCAACTTGTACAAGGAACTGAATGCGAATTCATACCCCGGAAGAGGTATCGTGATAGGCCGTTCTGCTGACGGTAAGTATGCAGTAACGGCGTATTTTATTATGGGAAGAAGTTCCAATTCACGAAACCGGATATTTGTGGAAGACGGGGATGGAATTAGGACACAGGCTTATGACGAAAGCAAATTAGAGGATCCCTCACTTATCATATATGCACCTGTACGGGTTTGGGGAAATACAACGATAGTGACGAACGGTGACCAGACCGATACGATTTACGATGGATTAAAGGCTGGAAAATCATTCGAGGAATCTCTACGGAGTCGTGAGTTTGAACCCGATGCTCCAAACTATACACCGCGTATTTCCGCAGTGATGGAGATAGAAAAGGGTAAGTACACATATGCAATGTCAATCTTAAAGAGCGATAACGGCAATCCGGAGCAGTGCTGCAGGTATACATATTCATACGATAATCCTCTGGCAGGAGAGGGACACTTTATTCATACATACATGAAGGATGGCAATCCTCTTCCCTCATTTGAAGGAGAGCCGAAATTTGTTGCGATAGATGATGACATTGAGACATTTACCAAAAAGGTTTGGGAGAATCTAAACCTCGACAACAAAGTGTCGCTGTTTGTTCGCTACATTGACATTGCTACTGGTGAAACAAAAACAAGAATATTAAATAAGAACACATAAAAGGAGTATTCTTATGAAGGAGTTGGAATTAAAATATGGCTGTAACCCCAATCAGAAGCCGTCAAAAATATACAGGGCAGATGGTGGAGACCTTCCAATAACCGTACTGAACGGGCGTCCCGGATACATTAATCTTCTGGATGCTTTCAACGGCTGGCAGCTTGTCAGGGAACTCAAGGCAGCAACGGGATATCCTGCTGCAACGTCGTTTAAGCATGTCAGCCCTGCTGGAGCAGCTATAGGCAAGCCTCTTTCCGATACATTGAAGAAGATATATTTTGTAGATGATCTGGGAGAACTGTCTCCTCTTGCATGTGCATACGCAAGAGCGAGGGGTGCGGACAGAATGTCTTCATTCGGTGATTTTGTGGCATTATCGGATGTGTGCGATGTGTCTACCGCTAAGATACTGAAAAGAGAAGTTTCAGACGGCATTATAGCTCCCGGATATGAGCCGGAAGCCCTTGAAATTCTTTCCGCCAAGAAGAAGGGCAATTATGCAGTAATTCAGATAGATCCCGAATACAGACCTGCTCCCATTGAGCACAAGGAAGTATTTGGTGTAACTTTCGAACAGGGTAGAAATGAAATTGATATTAATGATTCGCTTCTTGAAAATATCGTTACGAAGAACAGAAATCTGCCTGAAGAGGCAAAACATGATCTGTTGATATCACTCATCACCCTTAAGTATACCCAGTCCAATTCAGTATGCTATGTCAAGGACGGACAGGCTATCGGTATAGGTGCCGGGCAGCAGTCCAGAGTTCACTGCACACGCCTTGCGGGACAAAAAGCGGATAACTGGCTTCTTCGTCAGAGCCCGAAGGTAATGGAACTTCAATTTGCTGAAGGGATAGGCCGCGCCGACAGGGATAATGCAATCGATAATTATATAGGCGATACATATATGGATGTTATCGGAGATAATGTATGGCAGAAGTATTTTGCCGTGCGGCCCGAGGTATACACAGCGGAAGAAAAGAGAAAGTGGCTCGATCAGATGACAGGAGTATCACTCGGCTCTGATGCATTTTTCCCGTTCCGCGACAATATCGACAGGGGTGCAAAAAGTGGTGTATCCTACATCGTTCAGCCCGGTGGCTCCGTAAGGGATGATCTCGTTATCGAAGCATGTGATGAATACGGCATGGTAATGGTATGTAACGGAGTAAGGCTGTTCCACCACTGATGCCCGGGATTTAGGTTTTATGAGCAGTTTTAAACGGATGACAAGCAGACGTGCAAAGATATTCGCGGTGGCAGTAACGGTAATACTTGCGGCAGTTGCGATAGCTTTGACCTTTGTTCCGATGAAACGCGGTTCTTTATATCTTTGTGAGATTTGTCCGCACAATTCCACCGTCAAGCATGATGAAGTCGGATCTTACAGTGATTATATAGTTATTGCCAACGATTCAGCTGATGATATTGTTCTTACCGGGTATGCCCTTTCGGATGATAAGAATAATCTTCAAAAATATGTACTTCCGGAAGTCGTGGCTCCGGCAGGGGGGAGTGTTACTGTGTGGGCAGCTGTTCCGAATTGGACAAGTATGCCATATGTTGATGAATATACGCTTTATACGGGATTTAAACTTGGGGATAACGAAACTCTGTATTTTACCTCACCTGAAGGAGAGGTGATAGATGCAGTAAGAATTCCGAAACTTTCAGATGATGTTGCCTATAAGAGAAACGGCGCCACATCACAGTGGAAGAAGGGTACCCCTACAGATTATACAAATGAAGAGATAATGATCTCGGATAACGTAGTAGCGCCCGCATTTTCCGCGACAAGCGGATTTTACGATGATCTGACCCTCCAAATGGAGGCGAATGGCTGCGATATCTTCTACACTCTGGACGGGAGCAATCCTTACTATAACGGAGTACCGTATCAGGAGCCTCTTTATATTACGGACAGGAGTGAGGCGGATAATTATCTGTCGGCTATGGGACCGATTTCTCTCTTTGATGTTTATATGACGACGGAGAAGGTTGATAAGGCCACTGTGGTAAGAGCCATAGCAAGAAG
>DEEW01000082.1:12184-14879 GCA_002350465.1 Lachnospiraceae bacterium UBA2868 | reverse complement strand
AGGGCGGCCTATTCTCTCGATGGTAGTAAATCCCGAGGATCTGTTTTCGGGAGAGAGAGGTATATATGTAACGGGCAATCTGTGGGAGCAAAATTGTGATAAGGTTGATACCGAATCAGAATCATTTGACCGTTTTCTTGCTCTTACAAATTACAATATGCGAGGTGAAGGCTGGCGAAGACCGGCCTCGGTTACGCTTTTTGACGGTTCGGGAGAACCGGTGTATATTGACAGGGCAAAGATAGGAATACGCGGTAACTATACACGATACGTCAACCAAAAATCATTTAGCTTATTTCCCTATTCTGATGGAAAAACCGTGTTTTCCGGGCTGTTTCCCGATGCGGGCAATTCTTTGATGGTTCGCACGGGAGGACCCGAGGATATGTTTGAGACAGGGTTTAGGGATGAGATTAACAACCGTATAGCGGAAAATCTTGACTTATGCACTGAGCAATCAATTCCCTGTCAACTGTTTCTGAACGGGGAATACTGGGGATGCTACAACCTTCAGGAGAGACTTGACGAGACTTATGTTGCTGCACACTACAAGATAGATGTGAAAAATGTTAACCTGATTAAGAACGGCGATGCCGTATCAGGCAGAAACAGTGACTATCAGGCATATCGTGAGATGAGAAATTATGTAGAGTCCCATGATTTTACGGATGAGAGTGTATACCGTCAGTTTTGCAGAATATGGGATATAGATAATCTGATCGATTACTACTGTGCTGAAATATTCTTTGCCAACGATGATGCATACGATAATAATATCGCCCTTTGGAGGGCAAGGGATACAGGACCCGGCGCGTATGAGGACGGAAGATGGCGTTTTATATTGTTTGACACGGACTGTTCGGACGCATACAGGGATAACTGCATAGCATCAGTTGACAGCTTTGTGGACGGACATTGCAGGGATTACAATCCGGATGTTGAATTCTATTTTTCGAGGCTTTCCAGGAATCCTTCATTTAGGGAAAAGTTTAGAGAAAGGTTCGAAGAACTTCTGCAAAGTGATTTTTCATATGAGCGCATTGGTCCGATACTTGATGAGATGGAAAATACATACCGGGAACCGATGGTTCTGTCTGTAAGGAGATTTTCCGACCCTTCATATACTGCCGGGCAGTATGGCGAAAAAGTTGAAATAGTGCGCGATTTCTTCAAACAAAGAGGTGGATACATTTGGGATTATCTGGAGCTTCACATGGGCGACTGATTACCATGCGCCATGAGGAAAAGTATATATGCTCTATGCGCCAGTTAAATCTTATAGAGCAAAGGCTAAAGGCGGTAATGCCTTATGATACCAATCAGGAAGGCGATTCGTACTCGATCAGGAGCCTGTACCTGGATACCGGAGATGACAGGTTTTATTACGAAGGTCTAAGCGGGGTGAATCACCGCAGCAAATACCGCATAAGGTTTTATAATATGCATGACGGTGTGATAAGACTGGAGAGAAAAGATTCCGACGGAAATCTGAAGAAGAAGAAATCGGAAAAGATCAGCAAAGACCAGGTTCTAAGACTCCTTGATGGAGGACTTTGCATAGAGGATGTGGGGGATCTGGGCATGGAAGTACACTCTCTGATGCGCGGGGAGGGATTGCATCCGGCAGTAATTATAGAGTACAAGAGATCGGCATTTGTATACCCTGTGGGAAATGTCAGGATAACACTTGACAGAGACATCTCATATTCCCCAAATGTTGGGGAGCTGTTTGATGCAGATGCGCTTATGGTTCCGGTAATGCCGCAAAATATGCATGTTTTGGAAGTGAAGTATGATGGCATCATTCCGGGATACCTGTTATCACTGTTGGAAACGGGCTCGCTTGAGCGTGTATCATATTCAAAGTATGTATATGCGAGAGATACAATGAGTAATAACGGAGTTCTCTAGAAAGGATGGGAATAAGATATGAGTTTTAAGGATATGATCAAGAATTCGGTGTTGGAGAGCTTTTCGAGCGATATAACACCCCAGAGGATTATTATAGTGCTCCTGGTTGCACTTGTGCTTGGACTGTATGTTTTCGTGATATACAGGATGGCTGTAAACAATGAGTTTTATTCCAAGGATTTTAACCGGACGCTTGTGCTGATGGCGGTTGTCACTGCCGGCATTGTCCTTGCGATACAGTCAAACCTTGTGATTTCCCTTGGTATGGTAGGTGCCCTTTCAATTGTCAGATTCCGTACTGCCATCAAGAGTTCCATAGACCTGTTCTTCCTGTTCTGGGCCATAAGTATAGGGATTATATGCGGCGCAGGGTTGTACCTTCTGGCTCTGATGCTCAGTATCATTGTGACCGTTGGATTGTTTGTGACTAACATTATGGCAAGCCCCATAGGACTGGGACTTCTTGTGATGAATTGTGCAACCGTTGAGGATGCTGATGCTGCCGTGGAGGCGTTGCGTCCTGCCGTTAAGTTCCTGAGGCTTAAGAACAAGATGATATCAGCCGGAAATGTAGAGGTTGTGCTGGAGTATAAGACTGCGGACGAGTCAGGCCTTGAAAAAATACTGTCTCAAAATGAGAAGGTTAACCGCTTTTCGATTATGAATTATGATCGTGAGACAAGGATATAGGCAGATCAAAAAGCTACTTGACAATAAATAGGTCTTCTTATATAATTTCAAATGTTCTGCGATAGAACATACGGGATCTTAGCTCAGCTGGGAG
>DEEW01000082.1:7301-11972 GCA_002350465.1 Lachnospiraceae bacterium UBA2868 | reverse complement strand
TGGCTAGAGCGTCCGGTTCATACCCGGGAGGTTAAGAGTTCAAGTCTCTTCCTCGCTATTGAAAAGTAAAATCCCAAAAATCATGTTTATATATGATTTTTTGGGATTTTTTGGTATTATAAAAAAGTTGAGAAATCTGGTGGAAGAGGTATGGCCATATGAGTATTAAGAGAAATATATTATTAAATCCCGGACCTTCAACTACGACTGATACCGTTAAGATGGCGCAGGTTGTGCCGGATATCTGTCCGAGAGAAAAAGAGTTTGCCGGTATTATGGCGCCGATGAGAGACGATCTGGTACGTATTGTTCACGGTGACACAACAGAATATACTGCGGTTTTGTTTTGCGGCTCCGGAACGATCTGCATTGATGTTGCACTTAATTCTCTTCTGGCAGATGGGAAGAAGGCGCTCATTATTAATAACGGTTCATATTCGCAAAGGGCATGTGATGTTTGTAAGTATTATAACATGCCGCTTGTTGAGGTTAAGCAGTCTTTGGATGATATTCCCGACCTGTCCGCGATCGAAAATGCGCTGAAAGAGAATAATGACATAGGGTATGTGTATGTAACATATCATGAGACGGGAACCGGGCTTTTGAACCCTGTAAGGGAGATAGGAGCTCTTGCCCATAAATACGGTGCTTTCCTTATTACCGATACTACAAGTGCCTATGCTATGATCCCCATAAACGTATATGAGGATAATATTGATTTCTGTATGGCATCTGCTCAAAAGGGTATCATGGGTATGACAGGCCTGTCATACATCATCGGAAAAAGAGATATAATTGAAGAGTCAAAGGATTATCCAAAGAGGTCATATTATTGTAATCTGTACATGCAGTATGAATACTTTGAGTCCACAGGGGAGATGCACTTTACCCCTCCGGTACAGACTATCTATGCCGCCAAGCAGGCACTTGTCGAATATTTTGAAGAGGGCGAGGAGGAAAAGTGGAAGAGGCATACAAGAGTAATGAACGCCATCCGTAAGGGGATTGATGATCTTGGATTCCATGAAGCTTTAAGAAGGGAAGTACAGGCAGGACTTGTTGCGGCTGTTGAATACCCGGATGATCCGAACTGGGATTTTGAAAGGATACATGATTATTGTTATGAAAGGGGATTTACCATATATCCCGGAAAGATGCAAAATAAAGGAACTTTCAGACTGTGTGCTCTCGGTGCGATAGATGAAGGTGATATCAGGGATTTCTGGAAGGTTTTTGAAGAAGCGTTAAGATCTGCCGGTGTTGCTATTCCCGTAAAATACGATAAGAGGCAGTAGTTTTGCGAATGGAGACGATTCAGTGAAAAAAGTATACACATGTTTTACGACTGACATAATTCACGAAGGGCATCTGAATATTCTGAGGGAAGCCCGAAAATACGGAAATGTTACGATAGGAGCGCTTTCCGATAAGGCACTTATACGTTATAACAGGTTTCCTACCGTATCGCTGGAGGACAGGATTGCTCTGTACCGCTCACTTGAAGGTGTTGATGATGTAGTAGTTCAGGACGATATGACATATGATGCCATTGTCGAAAAAATCAGGCCGGATATAGTCATTCACGGAGATAACTGGAAGACGGGGCCGGAGCGTGCACTTCGGGAAAACTGTCTTAAGGCGCTTGAAAAAAACGGTGGAGAGCTTATTGAAGTCGGATACACTTATAATGAGACTGTATCAAAGGCCGATCTATTGCTTAAAGAGAAGCTTGCTATGCCCGAGTATAGAAGAAAGAGGCTTCGTAGCCTTATCGATATCTGTCCTATTGTTAAGATAATGGAGGCACACAGCGGACTTACAGGACTTATCACCGAAAAAACCGTGGTAGAAAAAGACGGAAGACTTGATCAGTTTGATGGTATGTGGATATCTTCATTGTGTGATAGCACAGACAGGGGTAAGCCGGATATAGAACTTGTCGATATGACATCCCGTATGCGGACTATCAACGATATAATGGAGGTCACTACCAAACCGATAATACTTGATGGTGATACAGGCGGACTTACGGAGCATTTTGTTTATAATGTCAGAACGCTGGAGAGAATGGGAGTCTCCGCAGTTATTATAGAGGATAAATGCGGACTCAAGAAGAATTCCCTTTTTGGAACTGAGGTTTCTCAGACTCAGGATTCCATAGAGAACTTTTCGGCCAAGATAGCTGCCGGGAAACGTGCCCAGTTGACGGACGATTTTATGATAATAGCACGTATCGAATCTCTTATACTTGAACGCGGCATGGAGGATGCCCTGAAGCGTGCATATGCATTTAGGGATGCCGGAGCGGACGGGATCATGATACACAGCCGGAAAAAAGATCCCGCCGAGATATTTGAGTTTTGTGACAGCTTTAGACGGCAGGATAAAAGTACTCCTATAGTCGTTGTACCGACGTCGTTTAATCAGGTTACTGAAGAAGAACTGTCAGAACATGGCGTTAATATCGTTATATATGCCAATCAGCTGATGCGTGCGGCATTTCCGGTAATGGTGCAGACTGCGGAAGAAATATTAAAGAATCACAGGGCATATGAGGTTGACAGCCGTCTGATGCCCTTCAAGGATATCATTACACTTATAGATGAACTGTAATGCAAAGTATACGGAGAGGTGTTTATGGACCATGAGATTGCGGTTCTGATGGCGGCCGGACTGGGTACGAGGATGAAACCGCTTACGATCGATACTCCCAAGCCGCTTATTAAGGTTTGCGGCAGACCGATGATAGAAACGGTCATAGACGGTTTGAAGCGTCGGAATGTGAATGAAATATATGTTGTAACCGGGTATTTGGGAAACAGGTTTCTATATCTTACAGAAAAATATCCGGGACTGACAATCGTTAAGAATGAGGAATACGAGACTGTCAACAATATCTCATCGATAAAAGCCGTGACGGAAGTAATCAGAAACCGAAATACATTCATATGCGAAGCCGATCTGTATATTGCCGATCCTATGATTTTTACCGGAAAGCTGGAAAAATCCTGCTATTTCGGAAAGTATATTGCAGGGCATTCCGATGACTGGGTATTCGACCTTGATGGTAACGGAAGGATAATCCGGGTTGGGAAGGTCGGAGATGACTGTTATAATATGTGCGGACTTTCGTATTTTATGGAAAATGATGCGGCAATGCTTGCCGATGCAATAGATAATATGTATAAAACAGGCGGTTATGAGGAAATGTTCTGGGATGATGTAGTGAACATGAATCTGGACAAACTGAAGCTTTCGGTGCATCCGGTTGATAACGAATCGATTACGGAGATAGATTCGGTTGAGGAATTATGTGCCGTTGATCCTTCCTATCTGGATAGGATTAAACTCTGAGTGTGGGGAAAATAGATGAATCAGGTTATATTATATATTGATCCCGGAACGGGAAGTATGCTGTTTACTATAATAATAGGTGCTGTATCGGCGGGGTTTTTTTTTTTTTAAAAAATTAAAAAGAGGAAAAATTTTTTTTTTAAAAAAAANNCCTGAAGCTGAAGTTCCTGTTATCCGGTGGAAAAGCGGTAACGGCTGACGAAGATAAGATTCCCTATGTTATATTTTCGGACAGCAAGAGGTATTGGAACGTTTTCAAACCTGTTTGTGATGAGTTTGAAAATAGAAAAATCGATGTTCAGTACTGGACGATGTCGGAGGATGACCCGGCCCTTTCGGAGAAGTATAACCACGTTAAAACACTGTTTATCGGTGAAGGAAACAAAGCCTTTTCAAAGCTGAATATTATGAATGCAGGAGTTGTTCTTGCAACTACCCCCGGTCTTGACGTGCTGCAGTGGAAGAGGTCTCCGAATGTTGGCAAATATGTTCATATACTTCATCAGCCGGGCGATACGACCTTTTACAGAATGTTTGGCCTGGATCATTACGATGCTGTATTGATATCAGGTGAATATGAGGAGAGGCAGCTTCGTGAAATAGAGAAACTCAGGGGTATTCCAAGGCGTGATACCTATCTTACGGGAATAACATATCTTGATACGATGAAGGCAAGATATGAAGCTTTTAAGAAGGATACGAAGGATTCCGGGAAGAGTTCCGGAATCAAGACGGTTCTTCTAGCGCCTACATGGGGAGAGACTGCAATTCTATCGCGTTTTGGAGAACGGATTATTTCCGCTTTGGTCAGTACGGGATATAATATCATTATTCGACCTCATCCACAGTCTTTCGAGTCTGAAAAAGATCTGATGAACAGCCTTATGTCGAAGTTCCCCGAGAGTGATAAAATGCATTGGAACCGTGACAATGACAATTTTGACGTGCTCAGCCGGTCGGATATTATGATCACTGATTTTTCCGGTGTTATGTTCGACTATGCACTTATATTTGACCGTCCTTTTATTTATGCTGATATTGAATTTGACAAGTCGCCTTATGACGCGGCGTGGCTTGAAGAGGATATGTGGACGCTGAAGATACTGCCGCATATAGGTATTCCGCTTAAAGAAGAGGATTTTGACAATATCAGGGAAGTAATCGACAGAACCGTCAACGATGAATCGCTCGAAAAGGGACGCGAGAGGGCACGTAAAGAGACATGGGCTAATCCGGGTGAGGCTGCAAGTCGTACTGTGGATTACCTTACTAATTCCGGGATCAGGGAAGAGGTTCAGCAGCCCTCACAAGTTCCCA
>DEEW01000082.1:0-7296 GCA_002350465.1 Lachnospiraceae bacterium UBA2868 | reverse complement strand
CAGTTATCAGGATTAAATATATCGTCATGTACCGAGTACCACGGTATGTCCTTGCGGTCAAAAACAGTATCGGTATCCGGGTTTACTTCATATTTGTCGCCGATCACTATGATCGGACCTTCGTATTTCCTGTCATTGTTTACGGCGTTGCCTGTGAAGGGGTTGACAGGATTTTCTATTATTCCCGACATTGCTATTGAAGGAACATCGGCATTGGTCATGAATGTGTCATCTGTGACAAATCCTTCACCGGAAGCGCCAAAATCCTTAACAAGAAGCACAGGATTCACACTTTCGGCATCGAGGCCTATTTGCGGAATTTCAAGATATGAAAACTGATCAAGATTGAAGCCGTGATCGGCGGCTATGATTATTCTTGTATTGTCATATACTCCCAATTCTTTCAGATGATCCATCCATTTACCTATTGTGATAAAAGCCGACATGTTTGCGTCATAATGGCTTTCCTGATCTCTTCTTGAAAGGGCTATCTGTCTTCCGTCCGGAAGAGTACGATCTTCCATTTCAAATAAGCGCACAGATGCCTCCGGCTCATAATCCGGAGGATTGAGCAGTGTATTTTCATGAGGAGCATCATTTGCAAGCATGATAAGTTCACCGTGGCCGTTATTTGTAACTTCGGTAAGCTCTGGCATAAGGCGTAAGAATACCATGCACGTGATAAAATGTTCACGAATATTGTTCGGAGTCATGGACAGGTAATCTCCATTGTCGTACAGTCCCTCCTGGGCGGCGAGAGGCAGAGAACGGAACAGGCTGTAGAAGAAGAAATTACGCTTCTGCTGTTCAAGCGAGAGACAGGCCTTCTCTTTTTCTGTCATGTAGTTTGCATACTCCCCGTTCATGACATGATAAGTATCACAGTTATCCATACCATCAAATATGACCTGCCCGGTCACAAATCCTTCCAGATTAGCAGCCGGCAGGTTGCAAAGCGTACTGTGATACCCCTTGTTTCCAAACAAAGTAGGCATCAGTTTCAGCGCCTCGTTCTGCTTGTCTTTATACAGTACGTCATCACGTTTGTTTGATTCCGCGACCATGTACTCATATCCTCCGAACAGACCACCTGAGGCGTTTATCGTCTCTGGTCCTGTTGAAACCGTATTCGGATAGTAAGTAAAGCCGGAAAAGGCACGCTTCAAATCCGGGCGTTCATCTACCATGAACGGAATATATGCTCCTATTGAACGGTCAAGCATAATCACAACCACGTTCTTTTCAGTCGCGGACAGTTTCAATATTTTGTCATTTATATCTGCAAGTTTTACGCTGTTATCCTCTTCGCTGGTGTACAGATACGATGACCTGACAGTTTTTTCTACCGAGACAAGGTTGTATACGCTAAACACACTCTCAGCCAGTATCAATATGGTCAGTATGTTGGTCATTATCTTAGCATTTTTTCTGCACATAATGATCAGAATAAGAGCGGACAGTATCCAAAACATAAGATTGAGTATTTCTGTGTAAAAATCATATTCAGGGTAATTGTCATACATAAGGGTGTATGAGATGATGCCGAAGTTTTCCGAAAAAATCATATGATTGACAATTGCAAGAATTGAGAGGCAGAAGATTAAACGGCTCCAGATCTTTCGAAATACGGCATTTCCTAAAAAGAAGATGACCGATCCCCATAACAGAAAAGTACCTGCGGCCAGTCCGAAAGAGAGCAGGGCATATCTGGAAGGGTCAGTGTATTTCAGTGTTTCTGCAAAATCCATAGGAGATGAGGATATTACAGAAAGAGGAATTGAAAGTCCGGTAAAAATCGCAAGAAGTACAGAAGACAGAGCCCAGATTCTTACAGTACTTCGACTGCCTTCGGCGGTTTGAGCCACATGCGTAGTATCATCACCTATCCTGGCAGATGATTTTTTATTTCGCTGGATAATATCCATTACGATGTTTTTGCACAGCGAAAAGATGTTATTAAGAGTCCAGTAGAAAACGAGTCCGGAAGGGGAATTGTATAACAGTACGAGAAACACCAGAGCAAAAACAGTTGTCTGTACTTTTTCTTTTGTGGTGCCCTTTCGGGTGTAAATAGCCGCTGATGTGAGATTGATTGCAGTCATCAGTATAGGAAGCAGATTGATGTGAAGACTGCCTAAAGGGATCAGTGCATCAGGCTGCCCGAGATCCTTGATCATCATAAACGGAGTTCCCTGAAGCAGAGTAAGATTAGAGAGAAAATCATATGCTGCAACAAAGAACGGTACCTGAAGCAGAAGGGAAAGCGAACTTTTCAGGACATAATAAGGCTGATAATCATTCTGCCTGTAATATTCAGACAGGATCATAAACCTTTCGTCGCCTTTGAAGGTTTTCCGTATATGCTTTACCCAGTATTCCATGTCCTTTTGTTTTTTGCGCTCGGCGTCCTGAAGAGCGTCGGACTTAAGATACATGGGGAGAACAAGAACATTCATAACTATACTTACAGCCAGAATGGATATTCCTGGATTGGCGCATATTTTGTAAATGGTGCGGAATATTATCTCAAAGAGCAGCCATATCGGTTTGATTGTCAGATAAAACAGAAATTCACCCATGTCGATTATTATATAATATTTATCAGCGTTTTCAATACTTTAAAGCACAAAATAGACAATGGTAAATAGTATATTCTTATGATAAAATAGGTAGTTATGAAAGCAGAAAAACTATTTGAAATCATCGGATCAGAGTTTTACACAGGGGTGCCGGACAGCCAGCTTAAAGCACTTTGTAATTTTCTTATGTCTAAATACGGGATTGATAAGCAACATCACTTAATTGCGGCAAACGAAGGAAATTGTCTCGCGCTTGCGGCAGGGTACCATCTTGCAACCTCGAAAATTCCGGTCGTATATATGCAGAACAGCGGTGAGGGAAATATAATCAACCCACTTGCTTCGCTTGTTAATGATAAAGTATACGCAATACCTGTTGTATTTATAATCGGATGGAGAGGTGAACCGGGAATTCATGATGAACCGCAGCACATCTATCAGGGCATGGTTACTGAAAAGCTTATGAATGATATGGATGTTTCTACTTTTGTTATCGGAAGTGACACTTCGGATGAAGAAGTATCAGAAGCTATGAGTAAGTTTAAAAGTCTGCTTGAGGTAGGAAAGCAGGTTGCGTTCATCATCAGAAAGGGAGCGCTTGAGTATGATGGAAAGGTTAAGTACAGTAATGAGTACTCGTTAAACAGAGAAGAGGTAATAAGACATATAGCAAATACTGCGGGAGATGATCCGGTGGTATCTACTACAGGTAAGATAAGCCGTGAATTGTTTGAGATCCGTACCGATGCGGGAGCAGGACACGGGACTGATTTTCTGACGGTGGGCTCTATGGGACACTGCTCTTCGATAGCTCTCGGTGTTGCAATCCATAAGCCTGATAAAAAGGTCTGGTGTATTGACGGTGACGGCGCAATGCTGATGCATATGGGAGCGATGGCTGTGATCGGCTCTGTCTGTCCGGAAAATATGGTTCATATCATAATCAATAACGGGGCTCACGAAACAGTAGGAGGAATGCCGACAGTGGCATCTTCAGTGGATGTGGTGGGAATTGCAAAGGCCTGCGGATATGTAAATACCGCAAGTGTATCCGATTATGATGAACTTGACAGGGAACTGAGTCTTTCCAAAAACAGGAAAGGATTATCCCTGATAGAGGTCAAGTGTCAGGTGGGAGCGCGTGATAATCTCGGTCGGCCGACAACAACAGCAATGGAAAATAAGATCGGCTTTATGGAGCATCTTAATGAGTAAAATTGAGAGTTTTTTTGAAAAATACAATTATGTATTCTGTGCAGTGCTGGCAGTGCTGTACGTACATTCAAGATATAAATATCTGGGAGAGATTTCCTATTATATGCATATAGATGAACTAAAGTCGGCATATGAGTCGTATTGCCTGGCGCACTTCGGGACAGGAGCTTTCGGGGGCGGGATTAATCTGCCGGTAATACTTAGTGCTGTTTTAATGAAACTTAAAGGTGGATTGTTTTCTCTCAAATTGTTTAGACTCCTGTCGGTTGCCGGTGGCTTGTTCGGAATGCTTTTTTCTTACCTTGTCGTCCTGCAGTCAACCGGGAAAAAGAAATATGCCTTTCTGGAGGCGCTGCTTGTTACTGTACTCCCTGTATTTTTCATAGCACAAAGAACGGGAGTAGGTGAATGGTATTCCTTGTATATGATTCCCGCAGCTTACTATTTCCTCCTGAGGGGTTGTGCTATAAGGAGTATCCGTTCTTACGCTGCAGCCGGAATTATGTTTGCTCTCATTCTTTTTACAGGCAATACAGCTGTTTTTTCCACACTTGTTTTTTTGGTAATTGTAACTGTTTATCTGATGCTGCTTCGGCAGATGAAAACAAAAGAGGTGGCTGCACTTGTTGTTCCGCCGATCATAGGTGTTGCGGTAATTGCATTTACAGGAGGGTTTGCTCCGCGGATTGGAATTTCGAATATTTGGTATAATGTAACGAATATACGTTCATTACTGTGGAATGATATGCATCCGTTTAATATCTCTCCCACATTCGGAAGCATATATGTTTTTTCCGTACCTGTGATAGCGGTCGGAGCAGTTGTTTCTGCCCGAAGAATGATAGGATCGATAAAAAACAGAATATATGATCATAGTGTTATTCTGTGGCTGTTTATTGTAGCAGAGCTTATCTGTGACCTGATGACACCCGACGCGGATATTCAAACTTCGGCACCGCTTTTTTTTGCAGTAAGCCTTTTAATCACCGAAGGATTGATATATATAGCCCAAAACCTTAAGGTGGCCTATGTTATTGTTTTGGCAGCATATCTATTAAGTTTTTGGGCATTTACGCATTACTATTACGAGAACTTTAATTCGGAAGTTAATAACAGCGTTGATCACGAACAGGGTATGGTCGTAGACAAGAGTATAGGGGAAGCAATCAAGACAACTATGAAGATGTTGCCGGATTCGAATATATCGGTAATTTCCGGCGATTTTGAACACAGGAATCTTATGATAGCTCTGTTTGCAGGTGCTACGCCTGCAGAATATGAATCTTTTAAAGGTGAAGACAGCTTTTCTTTCGGTAAGGTCAGTGTTAATGCCAGTGAGGATGTAGATACCGGTGGAAACACGGTATATATTGTAAATCAGGCAGAACATCAGGATATAATAGATAACCTTACTGCGATGGGGTGGGGTAATCTGTATTTAAAAGAGTATACGGTTTGTTTTATGCATTAAAGGATAAATAAGCTCTATGGGACTTATAAAAAGGATCAAAAATGAAATAGCTGTGGTCAGGGAACGGGATCCGGCCATCCATTCTGCAATGGAGGTATTTCTGTATCCGTCATTTCGCGTGATGATCCGGTACAGAATAGCCCATAAACTGTACTTGAAGAAGCATTACTTCCTCGCCAGGTGGATATCTCAACGTGCGGTCAGGAAGACCGGTATTGAGATTCATCCCGGTGCAAAGATAGGTGAGGGATTTTTTATTGACCATGGAAACGGTGTCGTTATCGGAGAAACAGCCGAGATTGGTAACAATGTTACACTCTATCAGGGTGTGACGCTGGGAGGTACAGGCAAGGAATCCGGAAAGAGACATCCGACTGTGTGCGATAATGTTATGATATCTGCGGGAGCCAAGGTTCTTGGGTCTTTTACAATAGGTGAGGGCTCTAAAATAGGCGCAGGTTCCGTTGTTCTTGAGGCCGTACCGCCGCACTCTACGGTTGTAGGTGTACCGGGGCATGTAGTTAACAGAAAGGATGCCTCCATGCCGCGAGAGACTCTGGATCAGACAGATCTTCCGGATCCGGTACATGAGGATATAATGACACTGAAGAAAGAGAATTCGGAGCTTACGTCAAGACTGCTAAATCTTGAGGATGAGATGAGAGCCTTGAAGAAATCGGTAGATGTCAGCCGGAATTAGGCTTTTGGGTTTGAACGGAAAAGAGGAACTGGTTATGTTTGATGCAAAAAAAGCTACAGAAGAATGTGTTAAATGGATACAGGATTTCTTTGAAGAAAACGGAAAGGGTTGCAATGCAGTGCTTGGAATATCTGGAGGCAAGGATTCTTCGGTTGCGGCTGCTCTGTGTGTAGAGGCCCTTGGGAAAGACCGGGTTATAGGTGTTCTTATGCCTAACGGAGAGCAGGCTGATATCGATATGTCGCAGCTCCTGTGCGAACATCTCGGCATCAGGAATTATACGGTCAATATCAAGGACGCGGTTGAAGGGGTGAAAAATGCGGTTCCGTTTGATCTCTCGGATCAGAGTACGATCAATCTTCCGCCGAGGATAAGAATGGCTACTGTTTACGCGGTATCGCAGAGTATGAACGGAAGAGTTGTTAATACGTGCAATCTTTCAGAGGATTGGGTAGGTTATTCAACAAGGTACGGAGATGCGGCAGGTGATTTTAGCCCGCTGGCGCAGCTGACTGTTCAGGAAGTTAAGGCAGTCGGAAGATATCTGGGGCTTCCTGAGGTTCTGATTGAGAAGGTGCCGGCTGACGGACTGTGCGGTAAGACGGACGAAGACAATCTTGGGTTTACTTACGCCGTACTTGACAGATATATCCGTACAGGTGAAATTGATGATCCCGAAACAAAGGAACTGATTGACAGGAAGCATCGTGCCAATACATTCAAGCTGAAGCCGATGCCGCATTTTGACTCGGGAATTGAGATTAAAGCGGATATTTGAAATTGACAGAACACACGTTCGGTGGTATTATAATTGTAGGGTGTTACCATACACGGTAGGCGGTTGTCCAACGCTCGAAGTACTGTGAACTTCGTTTTCATAGAGCCCTCATCAGAGGAATACTTGAGAGGAGGACGTTGCTATGTTGACCATTACTGATTTGATAGCTGTTTTTGGCTTTGCAGTAACATGCTTTGCTTTAGGCTACGCAGTTGGTCGTAACAGCAAAGCAATAAAATAACCGCCCAGCCTGCAACTGAACGGTTATTTTGACCAATCACTTGTATAGGACAACCGTCTATCGGTAGCACCTTTTTTATGTTTATAGTATAATATGCCTTGTTGTTTGTGTCAATGGTGATGTTTTCCCATGAAAAGATGGAATGGCTCTCAAGTCAATGTGAGGTAATATATGCGTGTAGGAATGGGTTATGACGTGCACCGGCTCGGTGCGGGACGCAAGATGATTATAGGCGGAGTTGAGATTCCGTATGAATTAGGGCTCATCGGACATTCGGATGCCGATGTTCTTCTTCATGCGATAATGGATGCT
>DEEW01000010.1:5055-15400 GCA_002350465.1 Lachnospiraceae bacterium UBA2868 | reverse complement strand
ACTCAAGCTGTGTGGCTGCCGCATCATTGTTTTCCGATGCGTTCATCAGTCCGTATTTCGCCGAATTGACCGCATTGGCAAGCTGCATCTCATTTGTTGCGGCAGTTCCCCACTGCTGGGTCACCTGAGCTGTTGTATACAGATTCGAAACTTTTGCCGCATCGAGCCCCACCTGTGCGGAATTAAGAGATGCACGGCTGGAGTCTAGGGCTGCCTGCGCCTGTTTCATCGATATCCTTGCCGAAGTATCGTCTATTGTAAACATCAGATCCCCGGCATTTACATAGTCTCCTACTTCAAAATATGTATTTGTAACATCTCCCGAAAGCTTGGCTACAACATTTACCGTTGAGTTGGCAGACACGGTTCCGATAAAATCACCCGTAATTTCAACATCTGACCTTATGGGATTCTCAACCGATACATTTATACTCTTTGCCTCCTGCCCGCTTTCCTCTTTCTTCGCCCCGGTATTCTGGCATCCGGCAAGAAGAGTTGCGGCAAGCGTAAGCACTACAAATGTTTTTACAGCAAATGATTTTCTCATAGTTCCTTATAACCTTCACAATACCGTGTAATTTACACAAAAGCTAAAAGAGTGTAGCACGTCATTCCTTTAGTGTAAATTGAATTCACAAAAAAATCATATATTCCCTTTATGAATGTAACTAAGCAGCCCTTTTATGACCTTTCGGTTGACTGCAAGCAGCAGCAGTATCAGAACACAGCCCGCTGCTATACTCATCCATTCAACCTTACAGATTGTGGCATAGGCGGCATAAACTATATATATGACAAGCATCAGTATAAAGTTCCGGTAGTTATACCCGACCGGATAGCACTTGTTGGCAAAATAGGTTCCTATGGCAAAATAAACAATGTAGGTAAGAGCAGTTGCGATCGCGGCCCCCACACCCTTGTATCTCGGCACCAGCAACAGATTTCCCGCGAGATTACAGCATATCGCAACCGCAGAGGCATAGTTAAGATAGACCGGCTTCTTCTTGAATTTGATACCCTGCCCCGTCATTTCAAACAATATGGACAGCACGGGCATAAGCGACAAAAAGGGGATTATCCTTGATGCTTCCCTGTATTTTTCGCCCAGTATCAAAACGATTATGCTTCGAAAGGCCGTTAGTCCGAAGGCTGCAAGAAGGCATAGAAACTGGACCTTTTGAAACATATCCGCAAAGAAAGGCTTTACCTCGCTCTCGTCCTCCTGCTCGTACTTCTTCATCGCGATAGGCGCCCAGAATGCCACATATGTTATCTTGAGGGTCATAAGTATGGTCATTATCTGCATGGCGGATGAATACACTCCCGTCTCGGAAAAATCATTCAGGAAACGTATGGACCACTTGTCCATGGACGAGAGTAGCCACTCCATTAGGAGCATGGGAACAAAGGGAATACCGTACCTTAACAGTTCCTTTTCGGTAAGGCTGTGGGGCTTGGCTTTATAGCCCCTCCCGCTGTATGCAAACATTACAAGAAGCAATGCTGTCACTACCACAAGCGGAAGAGTCTGGGCATAGAGTCCTACCCTGAAATCATCGCCCAGAAGATATGCAAACAGTACTATAAAAATGATATTCAGAACTTTACTTAAAATGTTCAGATTGGAATACAGTTTTCCTCTCTGTTGCATCCTTATGTTTAAAAACAGGAATCTTTCGAAGACGGAAGTCAGCGTATAAGCTATTACCAGAATGGTAACATCGAACCCTCCCTTTCCGAACAAAACGCTGTTAAAAAATCCCGAGAAGGCAAGGTACACTCCGGACAGGACAACAATAAGCACAAGGGGCGCCTTAAGGCACTGCCCAAACAATTTTCTCTCATCGACACCTTCACTGTAGAAGTACCTTATATATGACTGGTCAAGGCCGAGTATGGCAAAAATGTAAATAATGGAAACAGCCGATAAAAAAAGATTGGATCTGCCGTACTCATCGGTGGACAGTATCCTTGTAAGCAGCGGAAGGGAAATGAATCCCATCAGCAGAACCACAAAATTTCCGTAGAAGAACTCCAGAAATCCGGCCAGAATATTTTGTTTTTTTCCCGTTTTTTCTTTATCGTCCATGTCAGAGTTATTGATTTTGCATCATATCATCCGAGTATCTCACGATATACTCTTAAGTGTCCTTCGATATTTTTGTCCGAAGTGTAATTATCCGCATATCGCCTGTAAAACATATCCCTCTCACGCCCGGCAGCTTCCGCATCTTCCGTCAGCTTTTTGATCCTGCCGGCAAGCTTTGAAAGGTCATTCATATCATACAGATCCTCTTTGTTTCCAATTACTTCCGGAAGGCCCCCTACTGCAGTGGACAGTACTATGCATTTCCTGCTCATTGCTTCTACGGCCGCCTTGCCGAATGACTCAAAGCAGCTTGTCATTATAAAGAAATCCACCAGATAATAATAATCGGAGATCTCCTTCTGGCTCAGATCCTGCATGTATATGAGGTTTTCTTCCCCGATGACCGCTGTTATGCCTTCTTTTATCTCTTTTACGATTTCGGCGTCCCTGTCTTCATATACCGAAAGTACAAGTGCCACCTTAAAATCAATGCCGGCATCCGCTATTGCCGCAACCACACCCGGAACCTTCCCCCAGTCCTTCTCTTCGGAAATACGTCCCGCAAATCCGATAACAGGCATATTGCCGGGGATTTTATACTTATCTCTTGCACTGATCCGCCCCTTATCATCATAGGAGGAAAACGCATCGCTTATTGTGTTGGGTATTACAGTGACGGGAGTCGTAATCTCACTTTCCCACAGTTTTGCATTATACCGGGTTGTGGTAAGCAGCCTTTTCGCCCGCTTCATAGTAGCCTTGATACATACAAGTGAATGCTTTCTGTATCCGGTACGCAGTCCCCTGTCGGTATACACAAAGGGGATATCTTTAAAAAATCCCGGAACTCTCAGGAATCCGTATGTTATAAGCGATTCCGACATTGAGACGTGTATAAGATCAGGCCTTACCTCTTCTATGATTTTCTTAAAATGCGATATTCTGCGGATAAAATTGGTTATCCTTCGAATCTTTGATAATTCGCGGTTTTCATCCGAAGGATATGTTATGATTCTGTAATCATAATCTTCTGTCTCCGTCAAAAGAAGAGAAGGACATGCCACAATCGGCTCAAACTCTCCGCTTGATGCAATTCCTTCGCACAAAGTCTTGGTGGACTCCTGACCGCCTCCCGGAAGATCTATCGGGTATTCCATTAAATACAGGATCTTTTTCTTATCGTCTCTCATGGATTCACTCCCGGAACCAGTTATTCTTTATGATCCCGGCTTTTGAAAGAGGACCGTCGTCAAACGGAGTGTCCCTACCCTCCGAAACAGCCTCATAAAGTTCTATTACACGCTTTGCCGCAACCTCCGGGTTCCAAAGCTTATCCATCTGCTCGTAGGCTCTTCGCCCCAGATCCTGCCGTCTCTTTCCGTCACTCAAAAGGGGACGCAGCTTATCGGCAAGGCTGTTTACGCTTCCCGACCGAAATACCGATCCCGTCTCGCCCTCTCTTACAAGCCACGGAGTTGCACCGGCTGCATCGCTTGCAACAACGGCACATCCGGCATTTAATGCCTCATAGATTACCGAACCCCAGCCTTCCAGTTTATTGCTGGTCATAACATAAACTTCCGCATCGGCCATTCTGTCTCTTGCCTCGTCGGGGGACAGGAATCCCTCAAAGGTTACGATATCGGATATTCCCATTTTTTTTGCAAGAGCAATCAGCTTTTCCTTTTCCTCTCCGTCACCGATCAGCTTCAGCCTAAAATCCAGACCCTCCGAGCGAAGACGGGCCGCAGCCCGGATAAGAAGATCCGCGCGCTTTAACCTTATCATCCGGCCTTCCCACAGAACCGTAACCGCACCTGCATCATCCGCTATCCTCTTTTTTCTCTCAAAGAGCTCATTTATATCATAGCTGATATGCTTTGGGAAATATGCAAATTTATAGCATTTATCCGGATAACTTCCGAACATCTTCCTAAAATCATAGGCTGCAAATGCACTTGCTGCCAAGATAAACACCTTCCTGTTTCTGTTACGGACATGAAGATGAATATACTTTTTCGTAAGTCTCGGGATAAAAAACTTGATAAAACCTTCCTTGAGAGGTCTCTCCGAATATCTGAACACGATCCTGTTTTCGGCGATCCTCGGCTCGATATAGTATTCGGGCGCCGTTCCCATGATCACAAGGTCGGATGAATTACCCAGTTCCTTAGCCTTTTCTTCGTTTTGGGAACTTTCATATGTTTTGAGCACATAAGGCGGGCACTGCTCACCCCAGCCCATGCCGGACCGAAACTCCTCCATGGGCATCGTCTCAACAAAAGTAAAGCCCTCTTTAAGAATTGCGTAAAATGCATCACAAAGGGCCTTCTGATGGTGATTGAAATAATTTGAGTAAAAAGTAATCGTATTCATCTATCCGATTATCAGCTTTCCTAGTTCGACCATAACACACTCGAGAATATAACCTCGTCCGTATCCATTCCTTCGATAGATTGCGTATTTGGTCTTAATGCTTCCTATTGCCGCCGCAATGCTTCGGCTGTGGCTTACTCCGTTCATCCGAAAATCTGCTAATGTTCTGTTTACCACCCGGGTTTTCACGTTATCCCGCTTAAGCCGGAGTATAAGATCATAGTCATCATGTATCGTTTCCGTCCTGTAACGATACTTATCATAGGTTCTGCCGGTTATAAACGTTGTCGGATGGTTCCAGTCACGGCTTGTGGCATATTTCCTGTCTCTTGCATGCTTGATAAATGATGAACCGTCCGGTTTGATCATTCGTACATCGGCATAAAACAGATCAAACTCTTCCTTTTCGTATTCCATGGCAACGACCCGAAGAGCATCCCTCTCGTACCAGTCATCACTGTTGATTATGCCGATAATATCTCCCGAGGCCCTGTCGATACCCTTGTTCATCGCATCATATATTCCGTTATCGGCTTCACTTACGATATCAAACCTGACGCCTTTTGCTTCAAAATCCTTCCTGAATCCTTCCGCTATGGTCAGTGTACCGTCCGTAGACATACCGTCAATAATGATGTACTCATACGGTAAATACGTCTGTTCCGCTACCGAGCGCATGGTATCGGCAAGAGTTGACTCCGAATTATATGTTACCGTGATCACGGAGATTTTAATTTCATCTTTGTTCATTCTTTGTCGGAAACCTTAAACGCTTCTGTCGAATCTTCCGCCTTGAACAGTACCAGAACCGTCTGGAACAGGAGCTGAATATCCCTTATCAAACTGTAGTTTTCTATATACATAAGATCGAGCATAAGCTTATCTCTCGATGACGTATTGTACTTACCGTAGATCTGGGCAAGGCCTGTAAGTCCTGCTTTCATCCTGAGTCTGTAGCGAAACTCCGGAAGATCCTTTTCATAATCCTCAACATTCTCAAGCATCTCGGGCCGCGGACCCACAAGACTCATATCACCCTTAAGGATATTCACAAACTGCGGGAGCTCATCAATTCTGTATTTTCGAAGTACTCTTCCGACCTTGGTAATCCTGTCATCCCCTTCTGTCGAAGAGAAATTCTCAACGTTTTCTTTCATTGTACGGAACTTTATTATCTCAAACACCTTTCCGTGTACGGTTGCTCTCTTTTGCCTGAAGAAAACGCTGCCCCCGTCATGCTTTTTTATGCATATTGCGGAAATGAGTATAACGGGGCTTGTTATAATAAGCGCCATAAGCGAAATAATCGTATCCATAAAGCGTTTTACCAGTCTTTCTTCAAAGGTTATCATGTGATATCTGGTTGAAAAAAGAGATATGTCATCCATTATGACGGAATGCGAATTCTGCTCGAGAATATCCGCAATGCTTGGGTTGAAATATATGTTTTTAAGATTCTGATAACAGAAATCAACGATATCGGTTCTGTCCTTAACGGGCAGATCGTACAAAACTATAGTATCCGCAGCTACCATGGCAGACTCCAGACCCGGATCCCTGTATGAGATTATCCCGGAAACCTCATATTTTTTTTCAAACGAAGACATGGCAGCGGCAATTCGCTCCGATCCATTCATATCTTCGGTGATTATGAGGCACTTCTCCTTGGGATTTATCCAGAAATAGAACTCCTCGCCTGCACGGGATAGCAGCATTATCAATAGTATCTGAATGGCAAACACGCAAAACAGTATGCCGAAGTTTTCCAGCCTGAATGTGGTATTGTTCGCCTCATTTGTCTTCATTATGGACAGTTCCAGATATGTGACAAGATCCGTAAATATAACCGTTATGGACACCGTCAGTGCCACCTGCCCCCAGCGGCGTCTCCCCACATCATACTTTCCGTACATAAATGTCAGAAGGATAAGCACAATAACAAAAGTCGACAGTGTTACGGCCGCTGTTCTTGACATTACGATTATTTCCGGATTGTCTATCGAAAACATCAGGAAAAACGTGGCAAGACATGAGGCATACAACACAACCTCAATAAGAAACACTATGGAATGCTGAAATTTGGTGCAAAAATCATGTAATTTCATTTACATTCCCTCATATACTTCCCTTATGTATTCCTCAAACCTGACTTCTCTGGCAAAAAGTGCGGCACGCTTTAAACAGTCTTCCTTTGTATATGCGATGCCCTTTTGAGACAGAATAGTATCTATTGCGGCAACAACACCCTGTACCGAGTTTCTCTCAACAGATATTCCACAAGTATCATCGATAGTTTCCGAACTTCCGCCCGAACGGTATGTAATTACCGGGGTTCCGCAGGCTATTGCCTCAAGGTTTGTTGTCGGAAACGTATCCTCCAATGTCAGGTTAACGTATATATCAGCCATTGAATACAATGCGGCAAGCTCCTCCGGACTGTCTGTATGCCCGATTCCTATAATGGATTCGGGAAGTGAAGAGAGCTGCTCATCATTGAGACCGACTAACACTATCACACATCTTTCGTTTATGAGCTTTGAAAGATTGACAAACTGCATCAGGCCTTTCCGGGTACGCCATGGATTGGCAACCCCGAGAAGTACATTTTTATTGCGAAGGTTCAGGCTGTTTCTGAGTCTGAACACAAGATTATCGTCGCTTCTTTCCTCGGCAACAGGATGAAAAATATCCGTATCTATCCCGGTCGGCACAACTACGGTATGATATTCTCCCATGAATGACTGTTCCACTCTTGCCTTGAGCCACTGTGATGGTGTTACAAGGGTCATGTCTTCAAAGCCCGTAAACAGTTCCCTCTTATCATTCCAGTTTCTAGTGGAATTGTCTTTTCCTATAGACTTGGGGTATTCGGCAAGCTGCTCGCACGAGTAGCATCCGTTTATCCACTTATTACACCCGATATATTCGAAATGTGAACAGTGCCCCGTAAAAGTCCAGCAGTCATGCAGTGTCCAGATCACTCTGATATCGGTTGATTTTAAATACTCAAAAAGAACACGGATATTCAGATAGTATCCATGAACATTATGGAGGTGGATAATATCGGGCTTGAATTCTTCGATCACATTAATAAACTGAACCGTCGCCCTCTTGGAATAGAACCCGTGTCTGTCCGTAAGTCTGGAGAGAACGCCGTGAATATATACATCAAGATCCTGTCCGATCCTGTATGCGTTCATACCTTCCGGATGAGTGTCTCTCCCGTATGCTACCATACACTCATAGCCGTTGGCTGATAAGGTGTCATACAATCCGGCAACAAGCCTTCCAACCGAACCGGTACCAACCACTGTATTAACAAGCATAACCCTTCTTGTCTCAAGGTGGTTAAGTGACCTTACTACTTTTCTTGCTTCCGTGGAATATAACACTTCCGGCTCGGGTTCACTGATTTCCTGTCCGATATATGTATTTTCAATATTACCGTCAAGAGAGACTGCCGAAACGTCATTCTGTGCCATGATCATCTCCAGGCGCTCTCTTTCAAGTCTTTCCTGCTCAAGTGTTTTATTCATCAGTTATCTTCGCCGTCATCGTCATCACTGTCATCAAGTATCAGTTTGATGACCCGTTCGTGACCTTTGGAAAAATCTTTTTGAAGCTGCAGTTTACGCATTTCCCGACGAACATTCGGTGTGGACATAAGCCATTCTATTGTGGATACTACAGTGGCATCGTCAGTTTCATCTCCGATACCCAAGTTTATGAATCCGTTCTGTATCCCGGCAAATACATGCTTTGCCTCCCGCTCATTCTGGGCCAGAACTATGGCAGGAACACCCATACTTGCAAGTTCATATACGGTTCTTCCCTGGCTGGTCACTGCCAGATCCATCCTGCTCATATATGAGCTCACACGTTTTACGTCTTTGTAGACAAATATATTGTCGGATTCGCTCGTTACGATGCTGTCGGCATTCGGATATGCGAACCCCAGCAGAAAATGAAACTTAACATCCGGATTGGTCTTATGAAGCTGTTTACATATTCTGTAAAGCCTTCCCGTAAGATCGGAAGGGTCGGCTCCTCCGAAAAGAACCAGTATATTCTCGGCTTTTTCGGAAAATTCCTTCGGATGCTCCTCCAAAAATTCGTCTCTTATGCAAAAATACCTGCTGCCGTAATACTCATTATGGAGTTTGTCTCCCTTTTCGTATAACGCATTGATTACAGCATCCGCATATTTGGCACCGCTTCCCACATCCTCAAAGTTTATGACGCGTTTGACATGCTTTGTTACCATCTGCATGTACTCTCTCGTTGTATCGAGAATGTCGTTGATCAGAATATCCGGTTTTTCGTCGATAAGAACCTGTTCAAAGTCCCTATCATCCTTAATCTTGATAACATTGAAATTGGAATCTTCGATCTTCTCAATTCCTATATCCGAATCAGCCGATGCAGCAAATATCACTTCATGTCCGGTCAGTTTATATGCGAGGGTAAGGCATCTGTAAACATGCCCCATTCCGACGGATCTTTTCCCGACCGTCCTGAACATAATCTTTTTACGCCTGAGTATGTTCTCACACAAAACCCAGTCGGAATATGTATCGATATCAACCGCTTCATCCTCGGAAATCTCGAAGATACTTACCTTCTCACCGATTCTCCCGGTTTCTTCCACACATTCCCTTCTTGTTATGAGAAAGCCTCCGGTCTCAAGATAATTAGGCGGAAGTTCCTGGGAATTAAGCCTCTTTTCATAATTCTTGACATACTCTCCGTCGCTGTTTATCCCCCATGACAGATGAGGCTTGTTTGTCGCAGACAGAACCGTGTCAAAATCATGGGATTCAAAGTATTCTATGGCAGATGCTATCGTCTCCATTTTAAGAGTCGGGCTTGTAGCCTGCATAGTTATCACAACATCATATCTGATGCTGTGCTTCTCTTCCATATAACCCACCGCATGGTATATTACGGGATCCAGAGTAACCCGGTCCGTTGCCAGTTCGGCCGGTCTTGCTATAACTTCAACTCCCCGGTTTCTGACTATGCCTCCCAGTTCTTCATCATCGGTTGAGACCGCAACATCCACATCCATGTGCATTTTGTCTCGAAGAGCCTTGGCATTTTCTATTGAATAGACTATGAGTGGTTTCCCACACATAATACGGACATTTTTTCTCGGTATTCTCTTTGAACCGCCTCTGGCAGGTATAACGATAAGTGTTTTCATTGATTTTTCCCTAAAAACCGCTTCTTTACATAATTTATCAGCGTAATTATATCACGTCTTTTGGCAATTGCAAAAATGACAACGGTTAAGATCGTAACAGCATACCTCAGCATGATCACACCGATTCCGTCACCGTACAGGAGCAGGTACAAAATGCCGATCAATGTCATAACGATCTTGGCCGCAAACATATACAGATCATCATAAACCTGCTCTTTTAGCACAAAGCGAACCATAATGTAGTGCATAAGCATAAGGACAATATAGCTGGCAAATGTCGTGTACGCGGCCGCAATATAACCGAATCTGGGTATAAAGGCGTAATTGAGAATATAATTGATAAGTGCCGCAAGGCAGGAGCCCATCGCTATAATAGAGGTCTTCTTGCAGAATATCTCTACATTTACATAGTTTGTGTAGAAATACTGGGCCAGCGTTCCGAGAACTATCGGCGGAACAACATATTTTGCGATCCAGTATGAATTGTTGGATATGGACAGTATCATCAGCGCTTCGGGAGATACGGCAATAAATCCGAAGGACAGAAAACACCCGAGAAGCACAAGTTTCTTTTGTATCTGTCTGATCCTGTCCCGCTCCCCGTCAAAAAGCGTTTCGTTAAACCATGGAAGATACGCCTGTCCTATGGCATTTGTAAAAATCATAAGAAGTGTTGC
>DEEW01000010.1:0-4990 GCA_002350465.1 Lachnospiraceae bacterium UBA2868 | reverse complement strand
ATCATGATCCTGTCCATCTGGGCAAGCAGAATAAGCGCAAGGGCGTGGGGTATCATGGGAAGTCCGATTTTTAAGGCGTATGTCCAGTATTCCCTGTTGTAGAATACCTTACCTTTCACGATAAAGCGGATGTAGAACACAATACCCATTATTGCCGTCGGAAGCATAACTCCGAGGATCTTGCCTATATATCTTCTGTCATTAAACAGGAGCATCAGCAGTATGGAAAGTGCCACCTGTCCAACACAGGTGATTACCGATATCAGTATATTTTCCTTATACCGGTATTCGTACCTGCATTTTTGCATCATGTACTCGACGGAGGGGGCTACGCACAGGTAAGCAAACAAGCCTACCGCCAGCGGGACCTCGTAGTGGATCCACCCCGAGAGCGACTCCCTGAATATGAACGCCAATACAAGAAGTATAAAACCAAACGAACTCGACAGTCCCTGAAGAGATGACATATATTCGTCAAATCTGTCGGGAAAATCGAGTTTGGCACGTCCTATCGAATACACAACGCACAGACACGCGAAAACATTGAATACATCTATCCATGAATTAAACGTATTGGCTCTTCCGTAGTCTGCGGTTGTAAGCATTCCCGTATATATCGGTGTTGTTATTATCGCAACGGCTCTTATAGAAACGTTTGCAATGGTATACCATATACTTGATTTTACAACCTTACTGCCTTTTTCCTTATCATCATTCATGAATGAGCATGCTCTCCTGTATAATGGTATCATCTTCTATATCAATCGCAGCCCTGCATCCTGTAACTTCATGGATCCTGTCGGGAGATATCCCGCTTCCCGGACGTTTAAAGGTGAGCATTTTTTCGGTTATCACCTCGCCTTTTGCTATAAATCCCGCAGATACTATAGATCTTCTTGCATTTGATCTTGCGGCGCCCTCGGTATCAAGACACTTAAGTTCACCACTTCCCCGGATCATATCCATCCTTTCCACTGCGGCAAGTATGTTCACCGCATCTTTTGGATCCATGGCATGATAATGATCGTTTCCCTTTAATGTCTTATCAAGCGTAAAGTGCTTCTCAACAAGCTGTGCACCAAGATTATACGCACACTTTATAACATCGCATTCCTCAGTCGGTTTTGTATGGTCACTGTAACCGATATAAACATCCGGAAACCTCTTTTTAAGAGTCGCTATTTTCAAAAGATTGGCATCTTCAAGGGGTGTCGGATATTCGAGAACGCAATGCAGAAGCGTAACCGGTGCATCCGTGTTGCGCCGTATGGCATCAAGGGCACGAACTATCTCGTCCTCATTCGAAGCTCCTACCGACAGCAGTATCGGTTTATTCTTCCTGGCCTGATATTCAATAAACGGAATATTCGACAGATCCGATGAAGATATCTTATATACGTTCATCAGTTCATCAAGATAATCCGCCGATTCAAAATCAAATGCCGTAGACAGAAATTCGATCCCGATCTCGTCCGAATACTCTTTAAGCTCCCTGTACTGCTCGTAACCGAAGCTGTCAAACTTGCAAAACAGTTCATACTGGGATCTTGTAGGCTCCTCGGTAATATCCCAGTAGTACGGTGATGCCTTTGCCGCAAGTGTTCCGGCTTTGTACGTCTGAAACTTCACTGCGGTAATGCCTGCATCCGCCGCCTCCTTTATCATGAGCTTCGCGGCATCCATATTCGAGATACCCTTTAATTTTGCAATGTCATAATAGTTGACACCGATCTCCGCAATAAGGACAAATTTGCCCTCGGAGAGGTTTTTCATTATTGTACTTTCCATGTCATTTTCCCCAATTCTTGTTTTCACACAGGCATGTCCGAGATGAAATATCCCTCCTCAAGGGCCGCAAGGTATCTCTCATAGCCCTTTTCATAGAAAACAATGAGCTCGTTAAGCATATCATCGAATTCCTGCGTGCGCTCCTTCTTGCCGGAAAAGATAGCATCGGCATCATCCATAAGCTCAAATATCTTAACTTCCGATCCGGCGCGCTTTACGGCTTCTACATAGCAGGCCGCCGAGTGAAGGGAATCAACGGGGCCAAAGGCGCAGATTGCGTCATGAAGTTCGTCAAATGATTTTATCCGGGTAATACCGTCGATAAGGGCAAAAGGTACATTTCCGAATATGATCGAACGCTTTCCGAGAAGTGCAGCCTCATAAGCCGCCGTTCCGGTTATGGTCACAACACCCTTTGAATTGACGATCCACGGCTTGGGATCTTTGTAGTAATTGATCTGCACCAGCCGGACATTGTGGATCTCTTTGACTTTTCTGTAGAACTCAAATCCTCTTTCCCCAAGCATCGCCTGATGTTCCTTGACATACAGCTTCCACCCTATGGGGAGGGCTTTTGAGACCTGCTCAATGAGGTTGAGTTCGTCAACATAGTACGAAGCCTTAACAAACACGGAAGATTCGGGGATCAGATGAAGGGGCATGTAAACATAGTCCTCTCCTTCCACAGGGTCTTCAAAGTATTTGTTCTTACCGTACAGATACCTTTTCTTAAGTTCCTCTTCCAGATAGTACCGGATGTACGGCATTGACGGTGCATACAGCATCGGGCTCTTTTTCTTGAGGGAGAGGTTGCGCTTCCTTATATCCATATCGTAGAAATACTCAAGCTTCCCATGCATAACCCTGGCGATCCATATAAGGGAATCCCTCTCATACTTGGATGTTACAGATCCCGCAAACTCTTTGTTCATAATCGAGTTTTCTCTGCGGTAGTTCTCAACATACTCTATGCTGCTGCGTATTTCGCTGTCAGGAAGCTTTTTTATCTCATTAAACAGGTTTTCAAAATACGGATCGATCCCGAATGCATTCTGAAAACTGGGGTATTTGTAATAGCCCAGCTTGGAATATTCGATGGTCATGCACGGGATCTTCTTCTTATAGCATACTTCGCAAAGTATGGTTCTTTGAAGTTCGGCGTTGTCCGTATCAAAAATCACATCCGGTTTAAACTCTTCTATAAGTCCTATGATCTTTTTGTAATTAAGCTCCAGCCAGTAAAGGTTTTCCGCATAGCTTGTGACCTCCCAGTACATTCGCCAGTGGTAATGCCTGGTGTTCATCTGGGAACTCATAAGCTGCATGTTGAGATTCTTGTAATGACTGTACTCTCTGTCGATCATCTCAAGATACTCAAGATCATACGGCTTGTCACTTTCATTCATACCCTTTATGAACTGCTCGCATATATCCCTGACATCGTACAATTTTATTTCAGGCTCAAGCTTTTTGAACTCATAATATGTATGTTCGTTGTAATACGTCTTGCTGTAGCTGCATTCGCTTGACATTATGAAAAAAGCCGCAACTTCATTATCCTCTTTAAGCTTTTGCGCCAGAAACCACAGAGGCTTTGAGTAAGTCTCGCGGCATATCATAAGTATTCTTTTGTTCTTGAACATTGATTCCTTAACCATCAGGGAAACCTCACAAACCCGGCCGCAGTTTTCCTCTGCCGCCACTTTGTATAGTGTTTAAGCACAGGGCGCAGGTAAAGCGCCATAAATGCCTTGATCCTAAGCCCTCTTTTGATCACAAGATCATCACGGCTGACTGCATTTCTCACATAGGATGCGTACTCTTTGATGTCACCCCGGTTCGGGCTGTCGCAGACAAGCTCATTCTGTATCGCAGTGATATATTCATACACCATGAATTGTGAGCATTTTCCGGCCAGTTCCGGAAATGCTCCGCAAACAAACTCCTCCATGAGTGCATTTGCCTGAATGTTTTTTCTGACCATTCCGCTTCTCTTTGAATTACTGCCGCTTCTCTCTCTGAAGTGATACTTGGGAGCCGGATCGTAAACTATCCTGTTCGCCCTTGCCAGAAGCCTGTCAACCACTATACGGTCTTCAACAGTTACATCCGTCCGAAAATCGATACCGGTAAACAGCTTTGCCTTGAAAAGTTTGTCCCAGCAATGAAGGAAAAATCCGTCATGGCCAAGGGTTACCTCAAGTGCCTCCCTGGCAGTAAGCACGGAAGGTTTCTTTGCCTCATCCTTAAGTGTTGTATTTTCGTACTCGTAAAATCTTCCGCAGATTGCAATATCTGCGTTGTATTTCTCAATATTTCCGATCATTGATTCAAACATATCCGGTTCGATATAGTCATCCGAATCAACAAACCCTATATAGTCCCCGGAAGCAGCCGCAAGGCCTCTGTTCCTTGCATCCGCAATGCCCTTTGCCTCTCCCGTTATAAGCTTTATACGGGGATCGGAAGCCGCATACTTACGGCATATTTCCTCGGATCTGTCCGGCCCGTGATCTGCTACTATGACCAGTTCGATATCCTTGTAGGTCTGAGCCAGAACACTCTTTATGCTCTCTTCGACGTAACGTTCCACGTCGTAAACGATCATAATTATACTTATCATTGTACAACCCTTTTTATTGCCTCAAGGTACGCATATCCCCTTGCTTCATCCGGCTCCACATACGCACCTTCTCCCCACTCGTTCCAGGCATTCACGTATACAAAATCAACCAGATGGTCTTTAACCTTCTCTTTAAGAACCCTGAGTGTCTTCTCGAAAAGCTCCGGGCTTGTTCCCATATACACAAGTCCTTTGTAGTCTCTTCTCGGTGTATTGTCCCAGTCGGGTATCAGTCCCGGAAATTCATTGTCCGAATATGTGCGTCTCATAATGGATCTCATTATGCTGTTTGCATTGACCCTTCTCTCAAGTGTATTTCCGACTGCGCCGGAAAACGCTCTGTTTCTGAGGCTTCTGAGGAATGTCCCCATATTATAGAGTGCTTTTTGACAAAAACCGAAATCATTTTTGAGAGTGTACCCGGGTTCAAAAAAATAGTATCCGTCAATAAGGTCATCCCGTGTATCAGATCCCGCGGCAGTCTTTCCGGACACAATGTATAATCCGTCGAAACCCTCTTCTTTTGCCCATTCGTTAAAAGCCCCGGTCATTTCACGAAAACAGGGTATATCAAAGGTT
>DEEW01000145.1 GCA_002350465.1 Lachnospiraceae bacterium UBA2868 | reverse complement strand
GCATCCGTAATCAAGTATTACGGGATTGGGAACGTTAATGATCGAACAAAAGATAGATGCACCTTCTGTTTTCTCCCAATGATTTACTTCACCGAAAATATCCATACAAAATTATCTCCCCAATATCATTCTTCATAGTACAAAATACTGTTTATTTATCATTCCAAACTACTTAAAATTTAATTCAGATGCTTACGCATTATGATCGTTTTGCCGTCGTTCTTGAATTCGGCAAATCCGTTCTTCTCATATAATTTCACAGGGCCGGTAAAAGCCATAGAAGTTTGTCCGCTCACTTCCGGATAAGCTTCAACATATTGATACCCGTTTCTCGCGGCATCAGAACAGATCTGTTTTAGCAACTGCTTCGCAATGCCTTTTCCGCGATAATCCGGACTGATCTCAAAACACACGATCGACAAGACCTGTCCCGGAAGGCAACTGTGAGAATAAGTACTTTCATCCGGAAGATGATCGAGATCAAACTCGCCGACACGGTAATAGTTTGTCCTGTCATTCGCATTGCACCATCCGACTGCAAGGTCATTATCAAAAGCAAGGTAACCGCGTATCAAGCCCTGTCTTACCATACGGACAGCTGTTTCTCTAAGGGATCTCTTCCAACCTTCAATTCCACCGCCATACTGTTTTGCCTGATCGCGCATCGCTTCTATCTCGCCTGCACTCATATTAAATGCATTGCAATAACAGGGATAGTAAGGTGAACCGTCCGAGAATGCACGGTTATCAAAAAAGTCAAAGTAATCTTTCTCCAGATCCGGTGATAAGGCTTTTATCGTTATTTCATTCATATTATCCAGTCTGTTTTCCTGCTGATTTAATCGACCATTACATTAACTTTCTTTTAGAATAATTGTACTAATCAACTCTTTCTTGATTTTGATGAATCCATGATAATTCACTTTGATATAATAAACTCATCCAAGGATATCCCTGAATGAGTTCATTATAACATTCTTACTCTGACACCTCTCAGATTGTATTATTTCAATTCCGGTGTCTTTTCCTTTCTCATGATAAATACTGCGATTCCAATAAAGATGGGAATCATAAGGAGACTGCTGAGTTTGAGGTCATTGATCGAGCTGACCTGTGTTCCTCCCCAGAGCATGCCGCCGCTTATGAAGCTTGAACCGTCAATGAGCGCATGGATGAAAACCATAGGCCAGATGCTTCCGCCGGATCTGTACTTGATCGTTGCCAGGAGCAGACCAAGAGCCATTGCGGAAACTACCTGGACTACTACTGCCTTGACGGAGATTCCGGGAGCCATGAGGTTTGTAAGATGGCAAAGACCGAAAATTACGGAAGAAACAAGGATCGTCAGATATACGCCCTTTCGGGATGAAGAACCGAAGATGTCTGAACAAAGTTCGTATACTACACCTCTGAAAACGCTCTCTTCTGCTATTCCGATCAGGAACCATTCAAGAATTACGCAAACGATCTCGATTGCCGGGATGAGCTGTTTGCCCGGAAGGTCCGTAAGAGAGCCGAGCAGGAGCACCGTATATGTTATTATCAGCGGCAATCCCGTAAAGAAACCTTCTTTCAATACTTTGCCGTTGAACTTATAGATATTTGTCTTATGGAACATTAATACACTGACAGTAGCCAGCAAAGCCGTTATAACCTGTGCAACAAACGAATGGATATTCGGATTGGGAATCAGGGCCATTAGCTGTGTCTTGAACGATAAACTGATGATTATAAAAAGAAAATTTCCTATAAAGAGTGCAATAATGATCGATAATATCTTCTTCATTGTTTGTTTTGTGTTCATTTGTGTCATCTCCTTGTTGTTTGATGACCGAAGACTAGCAAAACGTCCCGTATGATTACACGACACAATGCGACGGAAGAGGGTTATCTGCAGCCGGACAAGCTTGTCCGGTCCGGAGAAACCCATTGTTTTAGGCACATTTGGGGAATTGTGATAAAATACCTCCGAAAACAGATTTGAGGGAATAATATGGACACTATCAAGATCGGAAGTTTTCTCCGGGAACTTCGCAAAGAGAAAAATCTGACTCAGGAACAACTGGCAGACGTCTTTAACGTGTCAGCCCGGACAGTCTCCAGGTGGGAGACCGGAAGCAATATGCCCGACATCAGCATTCTCGTCGAGATAGCCGATTACTATGATCTGGATGTCAGAGAGATTCTGAACGGCGAAAGAAGCAATGCCCTTCCGGCTGGCAGTTCATCTATCAAAGATATTGCCGAATATGCTGACAAGGACAAAGAAAAACTCGCAGTCAAGACAAGACTGTATGCTATTGCGGGAATCATAGGCATTATTACTTATCTTTGCCTTAGGGCCTTCGGTAATCCGGATAGTATCATAATCAATCTGATAGCTTCATTATCACTCGTCGCTGTCTACGCCGCCCTGGCCTCAAGTCTGATATACACATCAAACCGTCTTCAGACACTTCAGCGAAAGCTTAAGATGAAGCTCAAAAAGAATCTGTTACTCATTATACTAACCCTGGTAATCGGTATTATCCTGCTGTTATTGGTCGTACCGCTGCTTTTGATCGGTTCAATTTGATAAAAATACTCTTTATTTAGTAGATACATTTTTCTTCAGAGTTTTAAATATAGGAAAATGACCATCCCCAAAGGAGAACTGCAATATGGACGAGACAGATGCGATCAGGCAGAGACATTCAGTAAGA
>DEEW01000120.1:19300-19638 GCA_002350465.1 Lachnospiraceae bacterium UBA2868 | reverse complement strand
GACTGGGCTTTCAACCGTCAGAGGTACTGGGGAGAGCCGATTCCTCTTATTCACTGCGAAAAGTGCGGAGTTGTAGGTGTGCCTTATGAAGAACTTCCCCTGAAACTTCCCGATGTCAAGAATTTCGAACCCGGTGAGGATGGCAATTCGCCTCTTGCCAAGATTGATTCTTTTGTTAATTGTAAATGTCCCAAGTGTGGTGGCGCTGCAAAGCGCGAGACAGACACTATGCCCCAGTGGGCAGGCTCGTCATGGTATTTCCTGAGGTTCTGCGATCCCAAGAACGATAAGGCTCTTGCTGATGAGGCGAAGTTAAAATACTGGATGCCGGTTGACTG
>DEEW01000120.1:18672-19028 GCA_002350465.1 Lachnospiraceae bacterium UBA2868 | reverse complement strand
TGGAGTGAAAACGGTGTAAAGGGCTGTAAGAGATTCATAGACAGATTTGCTACTCTTGCGGATATTGTTGATAAGAAGCCGGGCGATACATCTCTTGAGAGCAGTCTTCACAAGATGATCAAGAAGGTATCGGAAGATATCGAGCAGATGAAGTTCAATACAGCGATCGCTGCCATGATGTCATTTATGAACGAGGTATCAGCAAACGGCTCCATCACAAAGGATGAGCTTGCAGTATTTATTAAGCTTTTGTCTCCCTTTGCTCCGCATATATGCGAGGAATTGTGGGAGCAGATAGGTGGCGAAGGACTTGTAAGCTGCGCTAAATGGCCCGAATTCGATCCCGCCAAGACTGT
>DEEW01000120.1:15395-18599 GCA_002350465.1 Lachnospiraceae bacterium UBA2868 | reverse complement strand
AAGGACGGTGCAATTGCCAAGGCAAAAGAGGCCATATCCGATAAACTTACCGGAAACGTGGTAAAAGAGATATATGTACCCGGAAAGATAGTGAACATAGTTATGAAATAAGTTTAAGTGTTGAGGGTGACAAATGCTTAAAGGTCTGTTCATAAGTGAAGATAAGTCCCTGCTTGATAGAATAAGAGCCGGCTTTTCGGATAAGAAAGGCTACGAGTATCTGTTTGCATCATCAAGTGAGGAAGCCATTGAAATGTCGAAATGCGGCGATCTGGCTGTTTGCGCACTGACTCTTTCAATGAGCGTTATGGATGGTGGAGAGCTTGCTGAAATAGTGGCAGATGAAAATCCTGACGTTAAGTTTATTTTTATATATGAGGAGAATAATACCGAGGCAGCTGTTAATCTTTTCAACGAATATGAAATGTCCTATATCATACCGAGAGATAATTTCTCGGTTGAAATGCTGTCGGATATGTTTGACCGTGAGGTCAAATTCTACAATGCCGAAGAGAATCTTCGCGCCCAGGCCAAGCTTTATCGCGAGAAGGAGCGGCGCTACAAGGACTCCATGAACGAAATGTCGGCGGTGCTTAACTCCAGAGTCGAGTGCTATTCGCATATAGTCAAGCTGTATGCCACATGCATAGACAGTATGTGCATAGACCTTCCCAAAGAATATGCATTCAGGATCAGTTCATTTTTCTCGGACGAGCTTAATGAATTTGTGGAACGTTTTATCATCAGTTCATTTGAACCTGAAGAATATTTTAAGTTTATTGAGGAAAACGTTAACGATAAGGAAAAACAGAGGCATTTCCAGATCATCGGGGCAGATATTGTTCAAAAGGGTGAACTCGGGGAACTGATTGGTTTTGTGTGTCACTTTATTAGTTTCGGGTTTACCGCCAATATGGAAAAATACAGGGCTAAGCTTGAGATCAAAGAGGGCCCGACAGCTGTAAGAGTTGATTTTCTGATTGATACAAGACTCGGGAATGTGGATCAGATGATTTTTGATGAATTCTGTAATGTTATGAACAGCTTGCTTGTGATTTTATGCGATAAATGTGAGAGAGGAGTAAAAGACGGCATTATGCAGTACCGTCTGTTCTTCCTAAAACCTCAAGATGAAGAAACCGATGGTTTGGGAGGTATTGCCTGATGGCACGCAGAAAGAAGATTAAATTTCGCGACCTTCCGAAATCCATCAGGATACGTAAAATCATTACATATATCTTCCTGGCGATTGGCCTTGGATGTCTCGGATATTTCGCATTTTATGTCAAGGAGGCAGATGATACACAGAGCAACTATGAGCATCTGTCCGACCTGAAAGGGACTGATTATAACCGTAATAAGGGTAAGACTCTTGTTATGCATCTGACCAAAGATGAAGATGCACCGGAGATTCTGTCCGACTACCAGACTCTGTACAATAACAATAAAAGCCTGGTGGGATGGGTAAGGATCGATGATACTCTTATCGATTATCCTGTGATGCAGTCACAGAACAACGAGTATTATCTGGACCATAATTTCAATCAGGAGAAGGATAATAACGGCTCGATCTTTATAGACAGCGAGTGCAGTATATGGCCCAGAAGCCAGAATATTATAATGTACGGGCATAACATGAAAAGCGGCAAGATGTTTGGCGAGCTCAAAAAGTACAAGCAGGAAAGCTTCGCCAAGGAGCACCCGTATATATTCTTTGATACATTATATAACAAGGGAAAATACCAGGTTATGTATGTTTTCGGGGAAAACGTATATGATGAGGTTGAGGTTGCTTTCAAGTATTACCAGTTTATAAATGCTAATTCCCAGGAAGAGTGGGATTCCGCTATGCATGACATGGCTGAAAAATCAATGTATGATCTTGGCATAACCGCCGCCTACGGTGAGGACATAATCACGCTTTCGACCTGCGACTACGAAAAAGACGCGGAAAGATTTGTGGTTGTTGCTAAACGCGTAAAGTAAGAGTAAAAGATTATCGGATTCTTTTTAAGGCACATTCGCCCGTCACATTTTGTGGCGGGCTTTGTTATGCACCACAAAATATGCATATTTTGCTTGATTTTTGTTCGATATATAGTAGAATAGATTTGTGATTTTATGTAAATCCGTTTTGAATTACTTGATTCTGAAATTGGTAATTAACCTAATGTATCATGTCGTTTATGACGATATATGAATTGATAAGGCTGATTATATGAACCTTATAGCGAAAATCACATAAAGCACGGATGCGACCATACATATTCACCGGAAGCCTTTACGGACAAGGGCAGGGGTTATGTATGTTTTTAGCGTAAATATTTAGAACTATTCTGATTCAATGAGGAAATTTTAAAGGGAAAATCAAATCATGGAAGAAAAGAAGATTGTTTTCAAATCAATTGATGAGCAGCTTGCGGAAGATGAGAGAAGAGAGGCTGCGAAGGTTGACGCTTCGAGAAGATCACCCGGCAAGGCTGTTGAGAAATCAGTTACGGGAACGAAGAGCTCGAACGGTCCCAGGAAGGGAAGAGGTAAACTTCGTCTTAAGAAGAGTGTCCGCAGAACCATTGGAAGCCTGATGCTTGCAACAAGTGTTGTTGTGGCAGCTGTTCCGGTTGGTGGCGTAAGTGCTGATTCTTCCGGCGTATATCAGGGTTCGAAAGTTCCATCGTACACTTACGAAGATAATACTGATGCATCAGAGTACGATGTTGATGCCGTTGGAACAAGCGTGGGCGGGTTTCCGCTCGTTACCGAGGCAGATGATAACGGCGGGGATAAATTCACTCCACACATATTCCAGATCGGCGGAAGGAATTTCTACAAAGTAAATACTTCCGGATATTCGGATGTTAAACCTATTTTTGTGCTGGGCAAGGATGGCACCAAGCCGGCCCAGTACCTGAAAGAATATATCGGAGAAGATCTGGGCGTTTATGTACCACCCAGCGGAAATCTTAACCTTGTAACCGGGTACGTTACAAATACTTCGGTGAGCCCATGGGAGTATCAGGATCCCGAAACTCTAAAGTACTACCTATATAAACCTACAATTGAGACGACAAACGTAGATGGCGTTGATTTATACAGCGAGAAGATCGAGGTGTTCGGTGAAGCGGGAATATATCATACCGTTAAATTTATATCGGAAGGCGCTACACTCATAACATTATCCGTTGAGGACGGAAAAACTGTACC
>DEEW01000120.1:13246-15352 GCA_002350465.1 Lachnospiraceae bacterium UBA2868 | reverse complement strand
CAAACCCTACTCCGTCGGATCCGACGAAGGAGTTTAACGGGTGGGCACCGCTTACAACTCAACCTATTACAGCCGATACTGAGTTTGTGGCTCAGTTCAAGGATAAAGTTACATCAACCCCCAAGGCCGGAGAAATTACCTTGCCGGCTACTGACGGGATCAATCCGGAAGGAGATGCAAACTTATCCAATGCTGTTGAAGGGGGAACGGTAACGGGCTCACCGGAAGAGAATCCAACCGTTACTCCAACAGAACCGAATACAGAAACCTCAACTGATACAAATTCGACTACTGACGGGAGTGCTTCCGTTAATTCCGAACCGGAGATAAATGCAGGTGAAACTTCATCAGGTTCCGGTACAGATCAGACAGCATCCCCTGAGGCAGATGCTACTAATGTCGTTAATGAGACGGTTGAAAGTGAACATGCAGATGCAGGCGGATTCGGCCTTACGGGTATACTGCTGCAGACCGGTCCTGCTCCCGCGAACAGACAATATGAAGATGTTCCTATTGAGACGTATTATGTCTGCGACAATGTTAATACTCCGTATAATCCCATTAACTATATATGTAAAAGTGCCTTTGAAAAAACTACAAACGTTCAGCACGTGCAGGTTCCTGAATTCATATATAAAATAGGTGAAAAATCCTTTTACCAGTGCACAGGTCTTGCCGACATTACTTTCGGTGGCGGTCTTCAGTCTGTAGGATCTTCATGTTTTGAGGATTGCACAGGCCTTAATACTGTTTACTATAAAAACAGTATGGCACTTAAAACAATCGGCGCAAAAGCCTTTATGAATTCGGGACTTAAAACATTTACCATGGATCCCGATGAAACCGTTAGGGATCATCAGAGCAATGAGTTTACGATTCCGTACTCCGTAACCAAGATTGGTAATATGGCATTTTACGGAACAAATATGAAATCTGTTGATTTTTTGGAAACAAACAACTGTGAGGTTGGGAATTTTGCTTTTGGAAATTGCGATTCGCTTGTTGAGGTTGATCTGACACCTACGGATACAAGTAATATCAATATCAAGAATTTAACCGAGGTTGAGGGATTGTTCGCGGATTGCAACAGCCTTCAGAGTGCCATAATGCCACCGTCACTTAACGGAATGCTTAAAAAAGGCACATTTGGTGGCGATGAAAAATTTAATTATATTAAGTTTCAAAGTGACAAAGGTTATTTTGATACGGGAGAATTTGATGAATATCAGATCACTGTTGAGGGACCGCAGCCATCAACCCTGGATACCACAAGTAGCTCGGTTGCATCCTATGTTGCATCTGTTGATGTGAATAATTATGTATACAGGTATCATGACGCAGATAATGTTCAACATGAGGTTGCAAAAGAGTACGGGTATAGCAGTGATGATAATTTCTTTGATGACACAAAAAGAACTACATCCAAGGAACTTCAATTTATATTTGATGTAGAAGAACCATCCTATACCTTAACTGATTATTTTGATAAAAATAAGTCTTCTACAGGCTTTTATTCACCGGTTGATCTGGAAATAGGCAACCAGATAGGTGCAAGAGGCGGTGGGGATATATCCATTCTGGCCATAGCTGACGGAGTATTTGAGAACAATACAAATATCAGGCACTTACAACTTAATTCAAATTTGAATAGTATAGGTGAGGATACGTTCAGAAGCACCAATATCGAGAAAGTATGGGCAAATGTTGACGGTACGGCATTTGGTGCCAATTCCTTTGCGGATAATTCCAAACTTGAACGGGTGACTTTTGCATACGGAGGTGAAGGCGGCTCCAGTCTCGGTGATAATAGTTTCGGGAATACTCCCAAATTGAATAATGTTGACTTTTATGATGATAACTTAACAACAGGTGATAAGAGTCTGTATGCCAGGTTTTTTAAAGGATCAATAGCTGCAAACGCTTTTTATACAAACGGGAGAACCGACGGGGTGACTTTCAAAGGACCTATGCTTGAAAGCTATGCGCCTTATGAGTTTGCAATAGATCCTGCATCTAAGATATCAAATAATCAGATATATACGAAATATTATTCCGGTAATCCGTGGAATATGACTGCGCAGTACACAGTTGAGGCCTTTACCAAGA
>DEEW01000120.1:10812-13229 GCA_002350465.1 Lachnospiraceae bacterium UBA2868 | reverse complement strand
TTTGCCTTCTAAAATATCCTAACATGTCATCCAGAATGGACAAGGATGATATAGACGACGATATTAATGATCTTTCTGAAAAGGTCACTGTTGATAATCTCGAAGCAAAGACTGCAAGCAGCAGAACCACCATGGAACAGGATTGTATTACATATACAAGAAATATTACGGTTCCCTACGGCATTGATTATATTGATGTTGCAAAATCACAGATTCATGATACGGCTGACAAGAATTATCTTGTATATGATGACAGCGATGTTTATACGGGAGGGGATAATCTGTACAAGGCTGATGTCCTTACAGATCCTAATTACTCACATATAACAGTCGGTGGAGATCACTACTATATGTTCAAATATAATCCGGACATTTCTTCGGTTAGATTTGAATCAGGCGGTGTTTCTGAATTTCCAGACAGAATGTTTGAAGGCGCACGAAACCTTGAGAGCGTTACTTTTGCCGGGGATGTGGCTAATATCGGTAATTTGCCCTTTTATATGCCCGATACGGAGGCACTTGCTTCAAAATATACATCATATGACCCTAATTCTTTCCCCCATTTGGGACCGGGAAATAATGATGATACTGAATTCAGATCTCATCTTGAGAGTGTAACATTTACAGGTGAGAGTTCGGATGCAACAGCAAGTAATGAACAGTATTACACATCGACAGATGAATACGGATTCTTTTCCGGAATTATTAAAAGTAATAACGGGAGCAGGGTAAAGGCGGTACAGATAGTACCAAGCCGAGGGGATTACTGCGGAGCAGAATCAATTACTGCTGATGAATTATCTGATGTTGACGAATACGCAGATTATGCCGCAAGAGACTGTGATGCCATTAAAACTGTTGTATTTCCGGAGGACGGATGTGAGATCAGTTATGGATGTTTTATGGATTGTGACCGCCTCAAAAACGTGACAATGCCTAATCAGTTTACAAGTGTTGGCGATAGAGCGTTTGCAAGCATTAGCACCAATATGGATGTGACATTTCCATATAATAACGTAAACCTTAAAGAACTTCCCTTTAAGTCTTCGTCAAAAGACGGACGCACCACACCGGATGTTACGTTCCATGTTCATAATGATGCAGAGTATCTTATGGATTATGCTGATAAGAATGACAATATCAGTTATGAGACTATTGCCGATGCAATTAAGCTTACATACAGAGACAGATATGATGACACCTATTATCAGGTAGTTGAAGCCCAGGCAAACGGATATACATTCGGGTCGAACTATCCTCCCAGTGTATTACCTTCGTATGGCGGAAAAAATCCATCCACTTGGAGCGGAATAGATAAGAACGGTAATACTGTAAACTGGAATACGGATGTACTGACAACCGACACAACCTTTACAAGTGTTTACGGATCGACCGATGAGAAGGTTAAAGTGTATTTTGTTGACTACAATGGAGATCCTATTAAGACGGTAACATTGAATTTGGGATCAATACTTACCGCTGACAAGATGCCTTCTGTACCTGAACATGTTGGTATGAAGTTCCTGTACTGGAGCCCTAACCTTGAAGGTGAAGAAATCACCGAAAATGTGACTGTAACAGCTAAATATGAAAGNNGAAAATGTAACCGTTATGGCCAAATATGAAAGCTCAAGTACAACTTCCACTACCTCCACTACAAGTTCAACAGGAGGCGGAACAACATCAGGAGGATCGACATCAGGCAGCTCAACTTCCAGAAGTTCGAGTTCTTCAAGCAGCTCAAGATCCTCATCATCGTCATCGAGCTCTACGGCACTGCCTGTATTTGTTAACAGCCAGGATGCCGGAGCTGCAGCACCTGTATCAGCCGCAGGCGTTAATTCTACGGTGTATGTGGGAGAGGGCTCAGGAAGCGGCAGTACAGGTTCGGGCTCTGGCTCGGGCAACGGCAGAGGAAGCGGTAATACTACCGTTATATCTACCGCAGGCGGCATTACCGATACAGGTAAGATAAGTGCTACGGTTAACGGTTCGAGTGATAATTATGTTATTAAGATCACACAGACACAGGAAGCTGATGATGCGGGACTTTCGGCACTTCACGGCAAATACGGTGATGACATCAGTGCTATACGGTACCTTCCGTTTGATATTTCGCTTTATGATTCGACAGGAACCAACAAGATCAGTCCTGTACCTGAGGGTGTAAGCGTATCAATAACGATGCCGATACCTGATGACCTTGCAATATACGGTGGTAATGCCAAGATCGCAAGCACCGCCGGCGGTGTTCTCGATCCTATGACTCCGAGATTTACGGTTATTAACGGTGTGCCTTGTATGACATATACGTGTACCCACTTTTCACCGTACATGGTCTGGGTAGATACGGCAAACTTAACCGAAGCCGGTATAATGGATGCTACACCCAAGACTGCCGACGGTATACATCCGAA
>DEEW01000120.1:8972-10744 GCA_002350465.1 Lachnospiraceae bacterium UBA2868 | reverse complement strand
GTAATGTTCCTGAAGAAGGATCCGGAAGAGTATTTGAAGAAGAAAGCAGCATAATCTAATGGGGAAGATTATCAGAAGAGTCATTGCCATCCTTCTGTGCGCAACTGCCGTAATGCTTGCAGTTCTTCCGGCAGGAAGTGCGGAGGCGACATCGACTCACGGGGATTATGAATATGACGGTGCTACGGTCGCCAAGTATTTGGGGGACGATTATGAAGTAACCCTTCCTGCATGGGTCAACCGTGTAGGTAAGGAAGCCTTTGAAGGGTTCGACAAGATGACTAAGCTTGTCATGCCTGATACGGTTACAACTGTTGATTTTGGAGCCTTTTCCAACTGCTCCAATCTACAGACCGTCAAAATGTCCGAAAGCGTTAGAACACTAGGTTCCAGCGCTTTTTCGGGTTGTACATCTTTGTATTCTATTAGTATTCCCCGTACAGTAAGAGAGATAGGCTCCGGAGTGTTTGCTGGATGTCCTTCGCTTTCAAGTGTTTCTATTTCCCCTTCAAATGAGAACTACACCACTTATGATGGCGTGATATATTCAACTGATGGCAGTAAACTTGTACAGTATCTTGCAGGGCGTCCGTCCACTACTTATCAGATGCCCACATCAGTAAAGGAAATTGAAGAGTATGCCTTCTGGGGTGCCAATAACCTTGCAAAACTGTCAATTGCGAACGGAGTAACACAGATTCCGGAGCATGCATTTTCAAACTGCAAGGGTTTGCAGCATGTAACTCTGCCGCGGTCGGTTCAGTCTATATTTGCCTATGCATTTGAGAACTGTGACAGTCTTTCATATATCAATATTCCAGATTCCGTCGGCTATATTGACAAGAGGGCATTTGCCAACACAAAGGGAGCACTGCTTAGATTCGTAGATGCAAACGGAAACGTTGTAAAATCATTCAATTCGGATGACGTGGAAAGCTACGGAAGCGGTACGAGCGGCGGAACAACACTTGTATCAAGGCCGGATTATTCCGCAAATGCAGCCGAACTTGCTGCTGAGGGTTCAAATACTTCTGAGACAACTTCGAACGGGTCGACAACATATACTGAAGATAGTACAGGTGGTTCAACATTTGATCCAACAAATGTAACACCTCTTGATGAGGGGGATACGGCTGATACAGGAACAGCAGCGGCTGTTACGACTGCTTCTGCCCAGTCTGCTTCTTCTACGGGAAGCGGTCAGAACCCTCCGGATTCAAGCCAGAACTCGGGTCAGAATTCCGGACAGAATTCAGATTCCGATAATAGTTCAAATCAATATAACGATGGATATTACAAAGCATCAGACAGTGGCAGCCAGCCATGGGATACGAAGATCGAGTACCATGATTTTGAAGATAACATGACAGGGTATGATCTCGGAGCAGGTGTCGTGCTTGGTGGCACTACTGTTCTTCGAATGTCGAGTGATATTCCTGTAAGGGGATTTGATTTTGATAATGCCGAGTACGAGGATGAGTATGGAAGCTCCGGTTATGGGCCTGCAAGGCAGTCCGATTCCGATGTGATAGGCGATGTATTTGCAAAGTATAACGGTGATTCCGATTCCGTAACTGTTCCAGCGGGGGTCAAGAAGATTGGTACCCGTGCTTTTTACAGGGATGGTACACTTAACTCTGTTGACCTTCCTTCATCTGTTACGGATATAGGGGAGTTTGCCTTCGCCAGAAGTGCATTGTCTGATGTTTCACTTCCTGAGGGGGTGAAAAAAATCGATTATGCCGCTTTCTATATGTGTCCGAACCTGACTG
>DEEW01000120.1:4066-8944 GCA_002350465.1 Lachnospiraceae bacterium UBA2868 | reverse complement strand
AAAGTGTGGATTCTATTGCTCTCGGAGCGTTTGACGGAACACCGTACCTTGAAGGATGGAAGGAAAACGGGGCGGATGATTTTCTGGTTGTCGGAGACGGGGTGCTTCTGGCATACAAGGGAAATGACAGTTCTGTTATGATTCCCGAAAACGTAAGGCATATCGGACCGGGGGCATTTTCACACAACAATAATGTGGAAAGGGTTGTAATTTCCGGAACTGTTTCGGATATCGGAGAAGAGGCCTTTTGTGACTGTCCCAAACTTAGGGAACTCATACTCGGTGACGGAATCAGGCAGATAGATGACAGAGCTTTTAAGAACAGTAATCTTGCTGTTGTAAATATACCGGAATCCGTGGAGGGAATCGGATTGTCGGCGTTTGATAACGGCGGTAAGCTCAGGACTGTTATAGTTAACGGAGAAAGCATACCTGATGTAACAAATAATCAGAGCGCAACGAGATTATCGGCCAAGAACCTTCGTACAAGGGCATTTGAGGGAGCGAAGAATGCAATTGTCAGTAACAAGGCAAACCTTGATTCGGGAACACTGTTTGATCCTGCTCACTACGGATTTGCCGGAGAGGTTTATACTATAGGATCCGAGGATGATAAAACTCTTGTTCTTGAGCGTGCTCTTACTCCTCCTGACGGAGCCGGAAATGTTGTCATTGATCAGAGAGTGGATATAGCAGGCGATACTTATACTCTTGACCATGTTAAAAGTGATGCTTTTGACAACTACAGGAACTGGAAAGATTACTATGATAACAAACCGCAGGGTGTTTCTGTAAACGGAGAGCAGTCAGATGAGCTTGTATCACTTCTTGACAGTGTAAATTCAGATGTTTTATCCTCTGCTGATGAGGAAGATGAAGATGACATTAACAGGTCTAACATTACCGTCTCAGTAAACGGCAGCCGTTTTCCTACAAGAGGCAGAGCACATGCCGATATCCCCGGAGATGAAGGAAAGTACAAGCTTAATATTTCCGAAGATGATTCGGCAAAGGACAGGATAAATACCGCATTTCTGCACAGTACAGGCAGGGATCCGGGTGGCAATTATGTTCCGGTCTCCATGGATCTGTACGACAGAACCGGAACAGTGCCGATTCATAAGCTGGGAAATTCCAAGATGGAAGTTACCATGCCTGTTCCAACAGGTATGGAAGGAGATGACGGAGTAGCAATTGCTGCAATAGACGATAACGGAGCACTTGAGTCGCTATCAAGTGAGCTTATTGATGAGGAAGGTGTGCCAAGCATCAAATTTGTCACGGGTCATTGCAGTACATTTGTTATATACTCCAGGACATCAGGTACCCCCACTACTGCTTATGACGAAAACGGTAATCCTGTGGAGATCATTGACGGGTCGGAAGCTGCCGCGCAGTCATCCGGTATGAGCGGTACATGGCAGAGCCTGAACAAAAAGGTTTACGGTATTTCCGCAAAATGGTTTATAATCATAATACTTGTTGCGCTTGCAGGCGTACTCGTATTGTATAAACCACGGAAGCGAAATAAATAGGAGAATACAGGAAGGTTTAATGACTATGGAAAAGATTCAGATGACTACTCCGCTTGTGGAAATGGACGGAGATGAAATGACAAGAGTGCTGTGGCAGATGATCAAAGATGAACTTTTGCTGCCCTTTATCGATCTTAAGACCGAGTATTATGATCTGGGCCTCAAGAAGAGGAACGAAACCGATGATCAGATTACTGTGGACAGCGCAAATGCCACTCTTAAATACGGGGTTGCGGTTAAGTGTGCAACCATTACTCCTAATGCCGCAAGGGTTGAAGAGTATGATCTCAAGAAAATGTATAAGAGCCCGAACGGAACCATACGTGCAATTCTCAACGGCACGGTTTTTCGCACACCTATAATCGTTAAAGGCATTACTCCTTGTGTTAATAACTGGAAGGAGCCTATCACCATCGCAAGACATGCATACGGTGATGTATACCAGAATGTGGAAGAAAAGCTTGGTGCGGGTGACAAGGCTGAACTTCTGATAACAAGAGCCGACGGTTCAAAAGAGACTAAGCTCATCCATGATTTTGAAAAAGGTTCCGGTATTGTCCAGAGCATGCATAACATGAATGACTCCATCGAAAGCTTTGCAAAGAGCTGTTTCAACTATGCTCTTGATCAGAAGAAGGACCTGTGGTTCGGAGCTAAGGACACTATTTCCAAGCAGTATGACCATACCTTCAAGGATATATTTAACGATGTATTTGAAAAAGAGTACAAAGATAAGTTTGCGGAGGCAGGAATTGAGTATTTCTATTCACTCATTGACGATATTGTTGCCCGCATTATGAAATCAAGAGGCGGAATGATCTGGGCGTGCAAGAACTACGACGGAGATGTTATGTCGGATATGATTAGCTCCGCATTCGGTTCACTTGCAATGATGACAAGCGTTCTCGTATCTCCCTCCGGAGTGTATGAATATGAAGCTGCTCACGGAACGGTACAAAGACATTACTACAAGCACCTTAAGGGTGAAGAGACAAGCACCAATTCGGTGGCTACTATATATGCATGGACCGGAGCACTGCGTAAGAGGGGAGAACTTGATAACATTCCCGAACTTGTTAAGTTTGCGAACAAGCTTGAGCTTGCAACAAAGCAGACTATCGAAGAGGGTAAGATGACCAAGGATCTGGCTAATATTACCTCCCTTACGGAAATCGTTACACTCTCATCACATGCTTTTATTACAGCCATCAGGAAAAACCTAGAAAATCTTATATAATGGACATTAATATTTCACAGGCGGTTATCAGAAGACTGCCTAGGTATTACAGATATTTGGGCGAACTTAATGATGAGGGCGTCAGCCGCATAAGCTCCCGCGAACTTTCGGAACTTATGCATGTGACCGCTTCGCAGATAAGGCAGGATCTTAATCATTTCGGTGGATTCGGACAGCAGGGGTATGGTTATAACGTCCGCAATCTGTACGATGAGATAGGAAAGATATTAGGTCTTGATAAAAATCATAAGCTGGTTGTTATCGGTGCAGGCCACCTCGGACAGGCGCTTTCCAATTATGTGAATTTTGAACGGCGTGGCTTCCATATACTCGGTATATTTGATAATAATCCCGATCTTGTGGGTATGAAAATAAGAGACGTATCAGTAAGTCCTATGGAAGAACTTGAGGGTTTCATTGCCGCAAATGATATCGACATTGCGGTTCTGACTATCCCCAAGACAAGCGCTGTAGATGTTGCCAAAACTCTTGTAAAATATAATATAAAGGCCATATGGAACTTTGCCCATGTAGATCTGGCGGTGCCTGATGACGTTATTGTTGAAAACGTTCATCTGTCCGAGAGTCTGATGAGACTTAGCTATAATCTGAGAGGTAGATAAAATGGCTGCTGATCGTGAGAAATTTAATAATGCGATAGGCTCTGTCAAGATACCGATTCTGATTCTTGACAACAAATGGCACAGGATATTCGGGAAGATGAATCCCACGGATGAGATCAAAGATCTGGAAAAAGAGCTGTCGGAGCTTCTCAAGCGTCAGGGTAAGCTTGTCAACGAGAATAAAGAGCTCAAGAAGATCAAGAGCAACCTTATGTCGGAAATCGTAAGCAATATTGACGGTGTTGATACCCGTGACTCCGATGAGGCGGTTGACAAAAAGCTCAACGATAACAAGAGACTTATTAACGATGTTAACGAGAAGCTTGATAATAACGAAGAAGAGCTTAAGGATCTTCCGAGAGAGATTGACGGAATCAACAAAAAGCTTATGATCGCAACGATGGATCTGTGCTATGACCGACTCCAGGAGAATACCGTTCAGATAGAAGAAATAGCCGAATGGGTTAAGGATATAAGGGTTCAGCTCAAGAAAAATCTTGTTAAAAAACAGGATATGGAGCTTTATAATGCCGAGCTTTATTCATATATGCATGATATATTCGGTCCAGTAGTTATGGAACTGTTCGATATGAAGTATGTTCCTACAATTCATAAGGCTCCGGAACTTAAAGCGGAGCATAAGCCCGAAGAAAACGGAGACAAAAAAGAGGTCCCGGAAGATAAGAAAGAATAACTTTTGACCCGGTAGGATATAAATGTTAAAATAAATATTTGTTAATATTTGAACAATCTAAAAGTGATAGAAGGAGTTTTATATGTCAGGACATTCGAAATTTGCGAACATTAAGCATAAGAAAGAGAAAAACGATGCCGCTAAGGGCAAGATATTTACCATACTCGGAAGAGAGATCGCGGTTGCCGTTAAAGAGGGGGGACCGGATCCGAACAATAACTATAAGTTAGCTGCTGTTATTGCCAAGGCCAAAGCCAATAATATGCCAAATGATACTATTACAAACGGCATTAAAAAGGCTGCCGGCGATACAAACAGCGTTAATTACAAGAATTATACATACGAAGGATACGGTCCTAACGGTATCGCCATAATCGTTGAGACTCTTACAGATAATGCAAACAGAACCGCCGCAAATGTCAGAAGCGCATTTACAAAAGGTAACGGAAGCATAGGCGCACAGGGCTGTGTTTCGTTTATGTTTGACAGAAAGGGCCAGATTATCATTGACAAGGAAGAGTGTGATACCGATCCCGATGAACTTATGATGTTGGCTTTAGATGCCGGAGCGGATGATTTTAACGAAGAGGATGACAGTTTTGAAATACTGACAGATCCGGATTCTTGCGAGAATGTCCGCAAAGCGCTTGAGGATGCCGGAATTGCCATGGTATCCGCGGAAGTAACAATGATCCCTCAGAATTACGTTAAATTAACGGACGAGGAAGCATTAAAGAATCTTAACCGGACGCTGGATCTTCTCGATGAAGATGATGATGTTCAGGCAGT
>DEEW01000120.1:1471-4025 GCA_002350465.1 Lachnospiraceae bacterium UBA2868 | reverse complement strand
AAGAATAATGGAGAATAAAAAGTTCGATCCCATTTTAATGATCAGCGCAGCCGCTGCACTTATTGCAACGGCTTATGTGTTGTACATGACTGTTTTCGAACAGATAATCAGTCAGAATCAGGGATACTTTTATGCCGTAGTATTCGGCTTTATTCTTCTTGTTTTATTTCTTCTGTGTAATCTGTTTACAAAGCTTATCGCCATATCCGCCGGAGAGCAGCATACCCCGTACAGGAAACTGATAGTTGTGATATCCCTTGTTGTGCTGGCTGTATTATTCCTGGTAGTTAGAATGAAGTACAGCACACAGCTATATGCGGGAGATTCGTATGTGTACAGAGGAGCTGTTGGACTTGTGGACGGGACATATTCGCAAAGCAGGGATGTTGTGGATGATGCCCTTGCCAATCACTCCCATTTTCTGTACTCCTTCATGCTGTCACTTATATTCAGATTTGCTGAGCCGGGATCGACTCCTATTTTGTGGGCAAATGCATTCTTTATTGTTCTGTGCGGATTTCTGACTTACAGGATCGTACGTAAGTTCACAAATCAGATGTGTGGTATATTTGCTGCCGCATTGTCGGTTATTATTCCGTCACAGACCTTTGCGGTATATTCATTCACATCAGAACCGATGGTGTCGGCTATTTATCTGGGTGCCGTACTATCATTGATCTCGCTTTTTTCCTACAACAAAAGGGTCAGGGAGATGTATGACGCCGGAGAGTACAGTGAAGACCGTAAGGACTACGCCGGTACTGTGTACACTGCTTTTGGGGCATTAACCATCGGACTTCTCATCTTTGTTGAACCTTTCATGATAATTCCCATAGCGCTTATGGTTCTGGTGGGGTATTTTACTCACAAATCAAAAGCCCTTTCCATGCTTCTTGCATTTGCGTGCGGGATAGTGATCATGGTGTTGCTGTGCTTTGTAAAGTCCTCATTTCTTCAGGTGGATTTCGGCACGGTAATGACATCAGAGATGTCTGCATTTGATCCGAAAATGAATCATAATACAGGGCAGGAGTCGGAATTTTCCGATGTTTTTCATTCGTATAATGTAGATCTGTCCTCAACAAATGAGAATATTACTGAGAATTATATTTTCCTGTCCGATTCAACCGGAGCAGGTGCATATACTGAGATGAGTGCATCATGGGTTGTTGTGCTTAATCAGATACTGTATATGTTTGTTCTGATGATGTCCATCAGCTGTATTATTCTGGCTATCAAGGAGCAGAAGGATTATGTTGTCGTTATAAGTATTCTGATCGTCGGAAGTGTTGTTATGCTTTTGTTCCAGCAAAACAGGAGCAATCAGAAGTTCCTGTTTGTGAGTGTATTTATAATCGCAACGGCAACGGGTATTCATTACCTGTATCTAGATCACCATCCGGAACTTAAGGTCGGTATCAATGCACTTGATGCCCTTGAGAAGACCGGACGAAAAGAGATTGCGGCCGCAACAAGATCCAATCTGAAAAATGAAGCTCAGATGAGCGAAGCTGATTTTGTAAAACGCGCAAAAGCCCTTATATTCGTGGGAAATGACGAAGATCTTTATCATCGGATCAAGGCGGAGGAACATAGAAAAGCAGAAGGCTATACAGGTAAAAAAGCAGTGGTGGAGGATTCGTTTGATGATTATGATGACGATTTCTTCCTTGATAATGAGGATAATGTAGATGATTCCGAAGTAAGGGTTACTACTGTGGCCCCTTCCGGAATCAGAGAGACGGTAGGCGATGCTTATGTTCCAAATGCGGAAATGCATGAGAGCGCAAGCGAAGCATTCAATAATTCATCGGTTCCCGCGTGGAAGAGACCAGAGAAGTTCGGCGATGATGAAATGTTTGATGAGGATGATGTTGAACTGGGAGTAGCACATTCTTCATTTGACGGAAGGGAAAGTATTGTGGCCAGTGCTCCTATCACAACGGACGAGCCGGCTCCGAAGGTTGAGAAGATTTCCAGAAACAAGAAAAAAGTTTCGGTTGATGTAACACCTAGGAAAACTGATGCTGTTAAACCCGAAAAAGTCAAGAAGGAGAAGGTTAAGGCAGAAAAAGTAAAGCCCGAGAAGGTTAAAAAAGAAAAGAAAGCTGCCGAAAAACCGACCAAGACATATTCATCAGAGCCTGCAACATCCACAATGTCAGGCGGCAAGGCCATAAGAAGAGTCAAGAATGTGGGAACGGGAGCAGCAGCCCAGACTGTAAGCGTATCAAGGGCTTCCGTAAAGACAGCAGAAGTCAAGCCGTCAGAACCTATACCGAATCCGCTTCCCGTGCCTAAGAAGAAGGATCATAAACCGATAGATTATGACAGAGAAGTCAAAAAATCGGATGATGACTGGGATTTTGATTATGATGTAAGTTCCGAGGATGATTGGGATGTTTAATGCTGAGCGTCAAATTACCCTTGATTATTAATTTTTTATTCTATATAATAGTCTGAGTTATTAAGCTCCGCGGGTCGTTCAAGGACGCTCGCGCAAGGAGTGTCGCGCCAGAAGGACGCTCGCGCATTTGGATTCGACTTCGTCGAA
>DEEW01000120.1:1183-1319 GCA_002350465.1 Lachnospiraceae bacterium UBA2868 | reverse complement strand
AATAAAAAGGGCAGTAGATGCCCTTTTTTGTTAGATATTATTATATCAGGGAGATTATTATGGCACAGTTATGGGGTGGCAGGTTTACAAAGGAAACTGATCAGCAGGTGTATGATTTTAATGCATCCGTATCTTT